>CBJNFW010000408.1:0-5767 GCA_966435935.1 uncultured Nocardia sp. | reverse complement strand
TGCGCTTCGAGGGCTGAACGACGAGCCCGCGCCGAAAACCTTGGAGCTGGCGTTGTTGAACCTTTCGCTTCGCGGGCGACTTCCAGCGCACAGAGACGCTTCGCCGCTGGGCGCGTTGACCTTTCGCCTCGCTTCGCTTCGGCGGGGCGGTGGGTGTGGGCTGTGCTGAATCTTGGGTTGTTGTTGGACTCTTGGTTTCGTGGGGTGCTTTCTGGGGCGGAGACGCTTCGCCGCTGGGTGCGTTGGGGTTTCGCCTTGCTTCGCTTCGGCGGTGGGTGGGTGTGGGCTGTGCTGAACCTTGGGATGTTGATGGTGAACTCTTGGTTTCGCGGGGGCGCTTCCAGGGGGCGGAGACGCTTCGCCGCTGGGTGGGTTCGGGTTTCGTCTTGCTTCGCTTCGGCTAGGGGTTCGGTGCGGGCCGTGCCGAATCTTGGGATGTTGTTGTTGGATCTTTGGCTTCGCGGGCGACTTACAGCGCACCGAGACGCTTCATAGCTGGGCGCGTTGGGGTTTCGCCTCGCCTCGGCGAGGTCGGTGCGGAGTGGTGTCGTATTGGGGTGGGCTACGGTTGGTCTGATGGTTTCGGCGTACGGACACGGTGGGGCCGACGGGTGCGCTGCGCGGTGTTGTCTTTCCGAGAGTGTCGTGGTCTTTCGAATAGCTATCGAAGTGAACCGTTCGTCGGCGGAAAGTCTTGTGCGACAGTGCGTTCCAAGTATTTTACGACCTGGAGACGAGTCACGCCTGCGGACGTGTGGTGGGATCGCTCGGCTCGCTGCGCGTTCGGCCGGGGACAGCGAGGACGCTCCTGACCTCTAGCGTGCGCCGTTGGATTCCAGGGCGGTGATCAGGCGCTTGATGGGGCTTTCGGCGTTGTAGGCGGCGGCGAGGGTGTGCAGGCGGTCGGGGTCGGCGGGCGTGGTGGGCACGGCGTCGGGGCGGGAGAGGGTTAACTCGGCGTCGCGGACCACGCGGACTACGGGGGCTGCGGCCTTCAGGTAGTCCTCGGCGGCGGTCAGTTTGGTGCGCACGCCCCGGGCCAGGTCGGAATCGGGGTCCGCGGACGCGGCAACGAGGGCTTCCAGGCTGCCATAGCGGGAGATCAGCGTGGCGGCGGATTTGTCGCCGATGCCCGCCACGCCGGGCAGGCCGTCGGAGGCGTCCCCGCGGAGGGTGGCCATATCCGCGTAGGCGGGGCCCGCATTGTCCTGTGGCACACCGTATTTCGCGGACACCTCGGCGGGGCCGAACAGTTCGGCCTTGGCCAGGCCGCGGCCTACGTAGAAGACCCGCACGGGAGGTTGCGGATCGTCGCGCACCAGCTGGAGCAGGTCACGGTCGCCGCTGACGACGACGACCTCGTCGGTGGACTCGCGGGTCGCCAGGGTGCCGATCACGTCGTCGGCCTCGAGGCCCCGCGCCCCGGCGGTCGCGATGCCCGCCGCCTCGAGCACCTCGAGGATCATGTCGACCTGGGGGGTGAGATTGTCCGGCACCTCCTCCGCGCCGGGATCCGCATCCACCGACTGGTCGAGGCGGTGCGCCTTGTACGACGGAATCAACTCGACCCGGAACTGCGGACGCCAGTCGAGGTCCAGGCAGACCACCAGCCGCGCGGGGGAGTGCCGGGTGATCAGTGCCGCCACCATGTCGGTGAATCCGCGCAGCGCGTTGACCGGCCGGCCGTCGGGCGCGGTGATCTTCTCCGGGATCGCGTAGAAGGCGCGGAACCACAGGCTGGCGCCGTCGAGCAGCAGCAGTGGTCCGGGGGCGGGTGAACTCATGGCTGCAGACGCTACCCGGTCGGTCCGACAATGCGGCGCCGGTGCGCGCGCCCGGTACCCGCGTCGCGACTCGCCCGACCGCGTACCGTTGATCACCATGAGCGCGCAAACGGAATCACGGTTCGAGGCCGAGGTGTACGGAAGCCGGTTGGAGCGGGCGGCGGAACTGGTACGCGCCGCACATCTGGACGCGTTGCTGATCACGCCGGGCCCGGATCTGGAGTATCTGATCGGGTCCCGCGCGCAGTCGTTCGAGCGGCTGACCTGTCTGTTGGTGCCCGCCAGCGGTGAGACGCCGTCGGTGATCGTGCCGAAACTGGAACTTGCCGGTCTGGCCGGTTCGGCGGCCGGCGCTCTCGGGCTCCGGATCATCGATTGGGTCGACGGGGTCAATCCGCACCAGACCGTCAAGTCGACGCTGAACGCCGGGGCGCGAGTCGCGGTCGCCGATGCCATGCCCGCGCTGCATCTGCTGCCGATCGCGGACGCGCTCAACGCTCTGCCGGTTTCGGCCACGCCCGTGCTGAGACAGCTGCGAATGCGTAAGGACGCCAGCGAGATCGACGCGCTGCGACGTGCGGGCGCGGCGATCGACCGGGTGCACGCCCGGGTCGGGGAGTGGTTGCGCGCCGGACGTACCGAGGCCGAGGTGGCCACGGACATCCGGGCCGCGATCGTGCAGGAGGGGCATACCGCGGCCGCGTTCGTCATCGTCGGCAGCGGGCCGAACGGCGCGAGTCCGCATCACGAGGAGTCCGAGCGCACGATCGAATCCGGCGATGTGGTGGTCGTCGACATCGGCGGCCCGGTCGAGCCCGGGTACTACTCCGACTCCACCCGCACCTACGTCGTCGGCGAGCCGGATCCGGAGATCGCCGAACGCATCGCGGTGCTCGAGCAGGCCCAGGCGGCGGCCGTCGCGGCCGTACGCCCCGGCGTGACCGCCGAATCGGTCGACGCCGCCGCGCGAAATGTGTTGGCGCAGGCGGGATTGGGTGATGCCTTCATCCACCGCACCGGACATGGCATCGGCCTTTCGGTACACGAGGAGCCGTACATCGTCGCGGGAAACGAGATCGTCCTCGAACCCGGAATGGCCTTCAGCATCGAACCCGGCATCTACTTCCCGGGCGAATGGGGCGCTCGCATCGAGGACATCGTCGTCGTCACCGAGGACGGGCACGAATCGGTCAACCACCGCCCGCACGGGCTGACCGCCGTCTGAGCGGTCAGCCGCTCAGAGCCGCTCCGGTGAGCAGGCGAGTCGGCCGGATCGCGATGACGACGCGGGCGGGATTGATCCGCGGAGTGCGGTAACGCTCGGCGTAGCGGCGTTCGCCCTCGGTGACCGCGTCCGCATCGGCGAGGATTTCCGCGGGTCCCTCGAGGGTGAGCCAGCGGGCGCCGTCGACCTGGCTGACCGCCGCGTAACCGGTGCGGCGGACGTTGCGGGCCTTCACCGTGTCACCGGAGGTGATGATGCGGACGATGCCGCTGTCCTGATCCCAGGTGAACCCGATCGGGACCATGTGCGGGGTGCCGTCCGCGCGGAGTGTGGTCAGCGTCGCCACATGCCGCTCGGCGACGAATCCGAGGGCGGCCGCGGACAGTGCGATACGTGCGCCGGTGCTGGTCATGGATGTGACGCTAACAATCGCCGCCGCCGCACCCGCACCCGAGGGACCCGACCGCACCCACGTGTCCGATTCGGCCTGGGGGCGGTGGCAGACTATTCGTCATGGGAATGCGGGCACACGAGATCGACGAGGGCGCGATCGTACTGCTGGGCGGGCGCAGCGAGATCGGCCTCGAGATCGTGCGGCGGATGGCGCGCGGCCGAGTGGTGATCCTGGCCGCGCGGCGCAGCGCCGATCTGGCCGGCGAACGTGCCGAGCTCGACCGCGCGGGCGCGGCGGCGGTGCACACCGTGGAGTTCGACGCCGACGATCTGCCCTCGCATCAGCCGCTGCTGGACAAGATCGCCGCTGAGCACGGCCGGATCGGCGTCGCCGTGCTGGCCTTCGGTGTGCTCGGCGATCAGGAACTGGCCGAGCGGGACCCCGCGGCGGCGGTCGCGGTCCTGCAGACCGATTTCATCGCGCAGGTCAGCGTCCTGACGATCCTGGCGGCCACGCTGCGTGCGCAGGGGAGCGGACAGTTGGTGGTCTTCAGCTCCGTCGCCGGATTCCGGGTCCGGCGCGCCAACTATGTCTACGGCTCGGGTAAGGCGGGCCTGGACGGATTCGCCACCGGATTGGCGGATGCCTTGCACGGCAGCGGAGTTCACCTGCTGCTGGTGCGGTCCGGATTCGTGATCGGCCGGATGACCGAGGGCATGGATCCGGCGCCCTTCTCGGTGCGGCCGGGTCAGGTCGCCGATGTGGTCGTCGCGGCTCTGCGGGCCCGCCGCGCGATCGCCTGGGCCCCGGCGATGATGCGCCCGCTCTACTTCGCCGTGCGCTTCCTGCCGCGATCTGTCTGGCGACGGTTGCCGCGATGAATGGCATACCGGGTCCGGGAATGGAACCGTGGCCCGTCCGGTCCCCGATCGCGGTGGTCGGTATCGGCGCGGACGGCTGGGACGGACTCGGCGCGGCGGCGCGTGCGGCCGTCGAGCACGCCGATGTGGTGTTCGGCTCGAATCGGCAGCTGGCGATGATCCCCTCGGGCGGGCCCGACCGCCTGCCCTGGCCCTCGCCGCTGCTGCCCGCGCTGGCGGACCTGCTTGCCGCGCACCGCGACAGACATGTCTGCGTGCTCGCGAGCGGAGATCCGATGTTCTACGGCATCGGCGTGTCGCTGGCGAAACTGCTCGGGCCGCAGGCGCTTCGGGTATTTCCGCAGCCGTCCTCGGCCGCGTTGGCCTGTGCCCGGCTCGGATGGGGGCTGGCCGAGATCGCGGTGGTCACGGCCGTGGGACGCCCGATCGAGACGGTCTTGCCCGAGCTGGCCCACCGCCGCCGGATCCTGGTGCTCAGCGAAAACGAGCGCACTCCGGCCGAACTCGCGAAATTGCTGTCGGACAACGGTTTCGGGGCATCGCGGATGACTGTGCTCGAACAGCTCGGCGGTCCGGCCGAACGTGCGGTGGACGGCGTCGCGGGTCGCTGGTCCGAACCGCCGGGCGATCGGCTCAACATCGTCGCCGTGGACTGTCTCGCCGATCCGGCCGCCCCGCGGCTGACCAGGCTACCGGGACTGCCGGACGAGAGCTACGGCGGCGACGGCCAGCTCACCAAACGCGAGGTGCGCGTCCTGTCGCTCGCCGCGCTCGCGCCGTCCCCGGGCGAGCTGCTGTGGGATGTCGGCGGCGGTTCGGGCACCATCGCGATCGAATGGTGCCGGACCCATCCGTCCTGCCGCGCTATCACCTTCGAGCGATCCGGTGCGCGACGCGGACAGATCGCGGCCAACGCGCTGGCCTTGGGCGTGCCGGGAATCACAGTCCTGGGCGAGGTGCTCGAGGAGCTGTCGGACGACGAATTCCCCACGCCCGACGCGGTATTCCTCGGCGGCGGGCTGACCCAGCCGGGCCTGTTCGAAAGTTGCTGGGTGCGACTGCGTTCCGGTGGCCGGTTGGTCGTCAACGCGGTCACCGCCGAATCGGAGACGCTACTGAGCACATGGGCCGCCGAATTCGGTGGTGCGCTGAGCCGGTTCCAGGTCTACCGCGCCGAACCGCTCGGCGGCTTCACCGCCTGGCGTCCGCATCTGCCCATCACCCAGTGGGCGGTGGTGAAGGATGGGTGAGCGCGTCGACGATCGCCGCGTGCTGATCCTGGGCGGAACCCGGGAGGCGCGCAAACTGGCCGAAATGATCAGCGGGGATAGCGGTTTCCAGGTCGTATCCTCCCTCGCGGGCCGGGTCCGCGAGCCGGTGCTGCCGGCCGGAGAGGTCCGGGTCGGCGGTTTCGGCGGTGTGGACGGGCTGCGGAACTGGCTGAGCGACAACGACATCGATGCGGTGATCGACGCCACCCATC
>CBJNFW010000407.1:0-5827 GCA_966435935.1 uncultured Nocardia sp. | reverse complement strand
GGTTTGTCTCGCAATGATATCGGTGTTGGGGTGATCACTGGGGATCATCCGCCCACCTTGTGTGTGGTCGCCGCTCAGCTCGACCTTCCCGCGGACACGGTGGCCACCGGCGCGGACCTGGATATGCTGGACGAGGACGGCCAAGCCGAATTGATCGAGCGCGCAACGGTTTTCGCGCGGGTCTCGCCCGAGCACAAGGTGCGCATCGTCTCGGCGCTGCAACGGCGCGGGCACACGGTGGCGATGGCCGGTGACGGCAGCAACGATGCGGCCGCGATCCGCACCGCCGACGTCGGTATCGGGCTGGCCGCCCGAGGGTCGGTCGCCGCACGCGAGGCCGCGGACCTGATCCTCACCGATACCGGCTCGGTGCTGGACCTCACCGTGCTGCGAGAAGCGCTGGCCGAGGGGCGCGGTATGTGGCAGCGGGTGCGTGATGCGATCGGCGTGCTGGTCGGGGGCAATGCCGGTGAGGTGGCGTTCACCGTTCTGGGCACGCTGCTGTCCGGGCGCGCCCCGATCGGCACCCGGCAATTCCTGGTGGTGAATTTGCTGACCGATCTGGGCCCGGCGATGGCGATCACGCTGGCGGACAGCCGGCCCGTCGACGACGCCGAGATATCGGACACGACGCTCGGGCCATCGCCGGGCATCGGCGCCGATTTCCTGCAGGCGGTCGCCGTGCGCGGCGCGTGCACCACCTTCGGCGCCAGTGCGGCATGGCTGCTGGGCCGCGCGACCGGCCGACGTCGCCGCGCCGACACCATGGCCCTGGCCGCCCTGATCGGCACGCAGCTGGGGCAGACCTTGGTGATCGGGCGGCACAGCCGCTTGGTCTGGACCACTGTGGCAGGCAGTTCGGTCCTGCTTGCCACGGTCATCATGACTCCTGGAGTGAACCGGTTCTTCGGTTGTGTCGCACTGGGGCCTGTGGCGTGGTCGATCGTGCTGGGCTGCGCGGCGACCGGCACCGGGGCGGCGTTGCTGGCCGGTCGCGCCCTGTCCGGATCGGACGCGCTCGAATCAGCGCCCTCGGCCGGTCCGTGATCCGCGCTGGCACCACCGGCGCATGCGCGTGGTTCAGCAGGTGCGGCGCAGCAGGCGGATCACCGCGCGGTCGATGATCGCCCGGCGTTCGTCGTCGGTGGTGCCGGTGTGCGGAATCGCCAGTGCGCGAATGCGTTTCATCGTTCGGTCGCTGAGCGATCGGTCCTCGGCACCGGCGTAGCCGAATCCGCGGCGCGTGCGCTGGGTTCCCGAGCCGTAGGGGTCGCTGCGCCGCAGCCGCATGGTCGCCCTCTGGCCGCACTGCCCGCAGCGGGTTTCGGCTGCGGCGACTCGGAATACCCCGAGGTGCAGGTCTATTCGTGTGCGGGCGGCGCGGGGGCGCGATCGCTCACCGGGCGCGAGCCACCGCTGGTTGCAGGTGCACGGCTTTGGTGGTGGTCATCTCGTCGAGCAGTTCGGGACCGTAGCCGTATCCGGTGCCGGAGTTGCGGCGAGGCTGCGCCGCGCCGCCGGGTGCACCGCCGAAGACGGCGTTGACCTTCACCGTGCCCACCGGCAGGTCCCGCCACGCCTGTTGCGCGTGTGCCATCGAGTCGGTGAGAAGCGTTGCCGCCAAACCGTATTCGCCCGCGCAGGACTCGCGCAGGCCGGCCTCGAAGTCCGGCACCACCCGCACGGGAGCCACGGGGCCGAACGTCTCCTCGTTGAGGATGCGCATATCCGGTGTGCACTCGGTGAGTACCGTCGCCGGGTAGACCGTACCCGGCTCCTGCGGGATCGTCCCGCCCACAAGGGCTTTCGCGCCGGTGGATACGGCCTCGCGCACTTGGGCGTGCACCTGGGCGCGCAGGCGCGCATCGACCAGCGGCTGAGGATCCAGATTCCAGCGCTCGGCCTCGTCGCACAGCGCGGTGAGGAATTGCTGTGCCACCGCGCGATGGACGTAGATGCGTTCGACCGACACGCAGACCTGCCCGG
The DNA here is from genome assembly GCA_966435935.1 of uncultured Nocardia sp. Lineage (GTDB taxonomy): Bacteria > Actinomycetota > Actinomycetes > Mycobacteriales > Mycobacteriaceae > Nocardia. The sequence goes on along the minus strand of CBJNFW010000407.1, from coordinate 3,841 downwards.
CGTTGGCGAAGGCGCCGATCGCGGCCTGCTCGGCGGCCCACACCGGATCGACGTCCGCGTCGACCAGCAGGGGATCGTTGCCGCCGTTCTCCAGCAGCAGCTTGGCCCCGGTGCGGGCGGCGGCCGCGGCGATGCTGCGCCCGGTCGCTGTGCTGCCGACGTGCGCTATCACGTCCACCCCCGGTGAGCGGGCCAGTGCGGCGCCGATCCGGCCGTCGCCGGAGACGGTCTGCAGCACCCCGCTGGGGCACTGTTCGGCCAGCAGGCGACTGAACAGGGCGCCGGTGCGCGGGCATCGCTCACTGGGTTTGTGCACCGCGGTGTTCCCGGTCGCCAGCGCGGCGCCGAGCAATCCGCACGCGATGGCCACCGGATCGTTCCACGGGGTCAGCGCCAGCACGACGCCGCGCGGTTGCGGGATCATGAAATCGGTTGCGTCCCAACCGCCTTGCAGTGTCCGACCGCGGTGCACCGGGCCCAGTTCGGCATATTGGGCCAGGGTGCCGGCCCCGGCCAGCACGCCCTCGCGTCCGGATCGAGGCGGTCGGCCGGTCTCCTGCTCGAGCGTGGCGGCCAACTCGTCCGCGTGCTCGCGCACCGCCGCCGTGGCGGCGTGCAACGCCTGCGCTCGTTCGGTCGCCGGCGTCCTGGCCCACTCCGGTTGCGCGGCGCGAGCGGTGTCCAGAATCGTCACCAGCGCCGCCTCGCTGGTTCCGGAATCCGGTGTGCTGGGAGCCGGGTAGTCGATGTCGGTCATGGGCGCGAGATACCCGGGCATTGCCGGGTAAACATCGCCCCAGGGTTCACTCGTCCATACCGCTCGTGCCGTGCGGGGTCGCTTCGTCGGTTTCGAGTTCCTTTCCGGCCGGGTGCTCATCGGCGTGGGTCGCCTTGGTGTGCTCCTCGGCGAAATCCGCGTCCTGCTGCATCGATTCCGCGGTCACCGGGTCTATGTCGGGATCGCTCACCGTTCCGGCCCCTTCGTGCGGCTTGCGGCGCTTTGCCGGCGATTGGCCTTCTCGATCGCGGACACCAGTTCGGCCTTGGTCATCTTCGATCGTCCGGTGATCTCCAGCCGTTTCGCCACCGAACGCAGGTGGTCCTTGGAGGCGTTGGCATCCACACCCTCGGCGCTGCGGCCCTGCGCGTTCGGTCCGCCGCTTTCGGCGCGCTCGTCGGACGGGCCGCGTCGTTCCTTGGGCTCCCAGTGGTCGCCGACCTTCTCGTAGCTGTGTTTGAGCGCGCTGTAGGCCACCCGGTGCGCCCGCTGCTCGCTGCCGTATTCGTTCAACGCGGAATCGTGCGCCTCGGCGAAGGTGCGCTGGGCTTTGTCGTCCGAGCGTGCGATGGTGCCGGGCAGTTCGGACTTCTTCGGTTTTCCGGTCGTGGTCGTCTTCGGCAAGGTTCCGCCCTCCTGATCGTGATGTACTGGTCCGCGCCCGCGAGCGGACCCGGACCGATCGGTGGTCGTCCGGTAGGCGCATACCCGCGGATTCGGCATCGACACCGGATTCACCCCTGTGATCGTCACCATCGGTCACCGTTCGGGCAGGGCACAGTTCGCGGGCCGCGCCCGCAACGAATCCGAGCCCTGCGGGGCCGGGTGCACCGGGCAGGGCGGGACGCTGCGACGAGATGCCCGAGCCGGCCGCGACGAAGGCTGCGGTCCGCGCGACGTGTGCGTTCCGGGCGTGCTCGCGCCGCTGCCTTTCCGGTCGCCGACCTGCCGGTTGGCGGTGGGCGCGCCGAGGGCGGACGATGGGCGAGCCGGTGGTAGGTTTCGTCTACATTGTGATGAATTATCGACAGATCATCGGGACGGCGGTCGATGCCGCTGGACGGCGGTATCGACGGATCCGGCGCCGGGGCACCGTTTTCGCCTCGCAACGACTCTGGCTGCTTCGTGACACGAATCCGGCTGCGCCGGTGCGTTTTCCGAAACTGCGGCTGCACCAGATCTGGCCGGGTCGCCGTCCGGCGTTCGTGGTCGTCCCCGCGGCCGGTCTGGTCGCCGGGAGCGCGGCGACGGTCCTGGTGTGGGCGATTGTCATGATATGGCGGTGGGGCACGGGCCCGTTCGTGGTGACCGTGGGCGCTGCAGGACTGGCGGTGGCGGCCCTGGGATTCGTGGCCGTCGCGCTGGGCATGCTGCGCGAGCTGCTGCCATCTTCGGCGAGGGTGGCCGGATTCGCCGTTCGCCGGTGTTGCGATATCGAACGGGGTGTGGGGGTGCGGGTGAGCCATCCCACCCGGATCGTTCCGCTGGTCTCGATTCTGTCGGGACTCATCGCTTTCGGCCAAGCGTGCTGGTGGGCGCGACAGGACGGGATCAGCGGGCCGTTCCCGTTCTCCGCGCTCGACCACGACCGGGCGCCCGCCGCCCTGGCCGGGTCGGGGGCGCTGGCCGTCGCACTGGTGCTGGTGCTGTTCGCCGCGCGCTGGCGCATCCACATCGAGCTGTACCCGTCGGGGATCCTGCGCCGCAATCCGCTGCTGGACGTGCGCGAGCGGGACCATTTCCTGGCCTGGGACGACATCGCGGGACTGCACACCAGAACGCAGCACGTCGCGTTCTACCTGCGCAAGGGCCCCACCATCGTGCTGCGCCTGACCGACCCGGCGACACCGCCGAACAACCGATTGTTCGACCGCACAGGCGAATTCGGTGTCCCGGCCTACCTGGCACGCTGCGATGCGAACCTTCTGCTGACCCTCATCGAGCACCTCGTCCACGAGCCCGCCGCCCGCCGCCTGCTGGCCGCCCGGGGAGTGCCGAAGTGGTTCAGTACCCACCACCACAATTGCCCGGCACCGCCGGTACCGGTCGACCGCGAACCCGCCGCTCTGGCGGGTTAGGGCGGCGGGCCGGGAGCTTCGGTCAGTGCCCGCGGGCGCTCACACTCGCCTGCGGATCGCGTCGAAGATGAGCAGCACGATCACCGCGCCCACGATCGAGCCCAGGAACATGTGGTGGACGGGCGGGTGGATGCTGAACACGTGCGGCTCGAACACCAGGCTGCCCAGGGTGCCACCCACGTAGCTGCCCACGATGCCCACGACGATGGTGGCCAGCCAGCCGATGCGCTGGCGCCCCGGAACCAGCAGACGCGCGATGGCTCCGACGATCAAACCGATGACGATCATGGCGATGATGCCCATGGCATGCTCCCTCGTGTAGGGCGGATGACAACCCCGTCTCGACGGTAGCAGCCCCACGCGACGGGGTGGTGGCGTCGGCCGGTGCAGCGGACACCGGATCGGTCTGCGCGCGAACGGAATCGATGCGGCGCCTCGGTGGTGCGCGACCCACCACCAGCGGGACGCCCCTAGGACAGTGCCCGGCGGCTACGGTGAGGGCAGGCAACTGATGTTTCAGGGAGCGGAACTGCTGATGGACACCTTCGAGCTGCGCCCCATCGGGCGGGTCGAATCCGGCCTGACCGATCCACGGACCGCACCCCGGCAAGGTTTCGAAGGTGCGCCGCCGAGCAGGCTGGTGCTCGAGCCCGGACTCGGCCCCGCCATGCGGGAGCTGCGGGCGGGAGACCAGGTGGTCGTGCTCACCTGGCTCGACCGCGCGGACCGCGACACCCTCACCGTGCGCCCCCGGCGCGATCCGTCAGCGCCCCTCACCGGCGTGTTCAGCACCCGCTCCCCGCACCGGCCCAACCCGATCGGCCTGCACACCGTGCGGATCCTCGCGGTGGACCACGACACCGCACGCATCGATGTCGCGGACCTGGAAGCGATCGACGGCACACCGATCCTGGACATCAAACCCGTACTGCCGCAGCAGAAATCGCACGATCGCTGACCCGCCCCCGGACGAGCGAGATCATTG
>CBJNFW010000406.1:0-5827 GCA_966435935.1 uncultured Nocardia sp. | reverse complement strand
GCCGAGCATGATTCTCGGAAGGCAGTGCCGCGCGACGGCCGCGCGCGCTCACTCGGCATCACCGGAGGTCGGTTGCATTCGATCATCGATGTCCTGGATTCCGACCGATTCTCGGGCGATGCGCGCGAACACCGCATCCAGTTCGGGCATCGGCGCGGTAACCGGCTCGTCGGCGCCGGCGAGCATCGACCGCAATTGCAGGTCGGACACCGGCGCGAGATACCGATCGACAGTCGTCTCCCTCGAAGAGTGCCCTAACAGGTTCTGGACCAGGAACCACGGATCGCCGTAGAGCTGGCGAAAGTCCCGGCGCTGCTCCGGGGTCAGCCCGAACTTTCGGTCCATCAGCGTATTGAGGACGACCAGCATGTAGAGCGCGAAACTGTGCCGAGCGGAGTGCGGGGTCGCGTAGGGCGCGAACACCTGATGCGGATCCAGTCCCATCCGATTCGGCGGCGTCAACACACGTTCGCAACGCTGGTTCGCGGCAGCGAACACACCCTCCCAAGAGTGCGGCAGCAGCGGCAGACCACGTTCGTTGAGCCACAACCACAACGGCTCCAACCCTTTCGGCCCCTCGGTGAACAGCAGCATCCGCTCCGACACCGTCAGATCGATCAGTGCCGACTCGCCGACCTCTCCGGAACGGTCCTGCCACCGCACCACCGGCCGCGCTCCGCGAGTCACCTGCGACACCACCCGAACCTGCGGCAACCGCTCGTAGACGCGTTTGGCCTGCGCCCGGCGAACCATCCAGGCTCGAGAAGCCGCAGCGTATGCCTCGATCTCACCGACCGCTTCGGCAGTGACATAGAAGGTGCGAGTCTTCTTCGAACGGGTCACCCCAGCCGCGACGACGCCACGGTAGTACCGTCCCCCGTCCAGCCGACGCTGCGGCACTTCGAACGTCAGCAGCGACGCGCCTTCACCCCGCCGCAGACCCGACGACGTCAGAAACCGCACGAAAGCAACATTGCGGTCTTCCAGCCGCCCGACCCAGCCTGGCTCAGGAACACCGTCACGGGTGTGCCCACGCAACCCGACATCGATCCACCGCCGCCAAGTCCGAGGCGTCAGCCAATACACGTTGCTGCGCCGTGCATCCTTGGCTCGCCCTGCCGGCACCGAGCCCACCACCCCGTCGCGACCGACAACCTGCTTGAGCGCCAACGGGTTCCGTGTGATGTGCCCCTCCCTCACCGCCCAGCCGAACAAGCTCGCCAACGCCGCGAGCTCACGATCCCACTTCGCCCCACCGATCCGGTGCGGATTCTCGACGGCGAAGCGTCGCCAGTGCTCGAAGTCCTCGACGTCTCTGGCTACCGCATCCGTCCACGCCTTCCCCCGGCACGACAGGAACCTCAGCAGCAGGCAGATGTCCGTCGCATAATTCCTCCGCGTCTCAGCGGTATACCCACGGAACGTCCCCGACTGCCCATACAAACCCAACACCGGATCGATTCGATAGTCGGGACCAAGGAAGATCGGGTCACCGGCACAGACTCCGACATCAGCCTGGCGCGCGAACCAGCCTTCCCATCCGTCCAGCAAACCCACCCGCAACCGCCCCTGGACCACCCCTTGCGGCACCCAGAACACACGCCAACTCGTCACTCATTCGCCTTTGATCGACCTGCATCAACAGGCCAATTCAATAGGGAAGTAGTCGATTTCCTCGAGCTTCTCCACGATCTCGGCACGCGTGATCGCCAAAGAGTGATCCGACCAGCGGTCGCCGTGCTCTTCCAGTGCCTTGCCGATACGGCGGAGATCGGTTTCGATGCCGAGGATGCGGCGCTGGGTGGTGTCCGGGTTCTCCTTGTAGGCACGAAAATTCGCTGCCGCCGCCGCACGGTCGATGCGATGTTTGGCCTTGTCGTAGAGCGCCCATGCTTTGCCCTCGCGCTGCCATAGCCGATCCAGCAAGCGCCGGTGCCGGCGCTCGGAATGATGGCCGACGAGAATCGGCTGACCGTTGAGCATGTCGTAGGTGCGCTGGTTGGCCGCGCGGATGCTGTCCGAAGTCCAGAACTCGCGCCGTGCCATGTACTGCTGATAGGCAGCCCGGTCCTCGGCGCGGTCGTACTTTTCCTGCATGAACCCGGCGAAGTCGACCGCCGGCGTCGTGTCATCGATCTCGACCTCGACCTCGACCTCGTGACCGAGTTCGCGCAGCCGCCAACCGCAGTGTCGATCTTGTAGGTGTCGGCTCGGCGGCGCCGCGAGTGCGGCAGATACCAGTACGGGTCACCCCACTCGTCATCCTCGGGAAGGTTCTCCGACCCGCGGAAGTTGCAGGGCCACTCGGTGAGCGCCTTCCCGACCCCCGACATGCCGCGGTAGGTGCCGTAGACAAGCGTGCCGAGTTGACGGTTGTGGCGAATCATGATGTGGCTCATCTGGTTACGTCCTTCCAATGGCGATTACAGGCGGGGATGGGGTGGGTGCGAAAACACGCGCGAGGTGGGCCGGACCCGCGGTCACAGCCGGTTGGAGGCGGAGGTGATGTCCTCGCTGTGAATGTGCTGCCGTGCATTTCGGCGGCACGAACGTCGCGCCGACGATGCTGTGGCGGCGGCGACGCGGATGTTTCAGGCAGACAGCGGTGTTCGTCAGCGCGACCGTGCTCGTGGAATTGCCGGACAGGCGGGCGCGGGGAAACCACGTGAGATCCAGCGCACCCTGGGGACGGTCTCGTCTACGCTGGCCGCTGCCGAATACCGACTACGCCAGGGCGGTGTCGGGATTCTGGCGAGGCTGGGGAACCAGGTCGTCGCTGTCGACGGCCTTGATGCAGGCGGTAGCGATCTGTCGACCGTCGGCATGTACGTCATAGCCGTAGCCGCATGATCCGTCGCCCCAGTGGGTCCATGACGTGACCAGTAATGCGTCGAGTTCGTCGATCACGTGGGACAGGCCGCGGTAGACCTCGCTGAAAATCTGCCCACTGTCGCGGTGGAAGGCCGGCTGGTAGGGGTCATCGATGTCGTGTGCTTCGGCGATCCAGTGCAGGACCGAAGGGCGTTGCCGGAGAGGCGGTTCGGCATCGGGCGGCGTGCGTTCGCCGCAGCATACGGCGCATGCCTGGTGTGGCGGGCACAGCCATTGGTCGGGGCGCACGGTGATTGCTCGTGTGGCGTGGATGCCCGAGTGCAGGTCGCGCATCGCGATGGGACAGTCCGCTGTGTTGTGGGGTGGGTGTGCGAGATCGTGCCGGACCATCAGGATCCGCTCCCAGGACAGGTAGTGGCGGGGCGTGGGCACGATGTACCCGTGCGCGCCCTGTCGAGTGGCCTCGTATTCCACGTAGACCCGTGTTCCGATGTCGTACAACAATGTTTCTCCTTTCTCAGGGCGCGCGGGCGGGTGTCTCGAGTCGTCCGCCTGGCGCGGGGTCGGCGGGCGGTTCGCAGGGGTGTGTGGGCATGCTGAATCTGTGGTGGCACAACGTGTCAGCGCGATGATGTATTGAGCGGAGGGCGGGCCTGATGGCTGCGCGGACACGTCACAAGGCCGCAGTCATCGCATCGGTCGGCGGCGTGGCACGGCATTGTCTATGGTGGCGGCGGACCGGTCTGGGGCGAATTCGGTTGTCTCGGATGGCCTCGTCGCTGCCGGGCGCCTCGGTGTCAGAACCCGGATCTATGCCAGTGGAACGTCGCGCGGGATCGGGCGTTGCTGGACGCGGCTGAGCGCATCAGCGGACGTGGTGGTCTGAATCTGCGGCGACTCCTATCACGAGCGCGACTGTGATCACCTGGCAGGCAGTCAGTTTGGAGTACGATGACCGGACTTCGACGTTTCGGAGCAGGTGCGGCGAAGTGGATGGAAAGGTGTGATCGGTGCCAGGGGCAGTCGCGTGTCCGCAATGCGGATCGGCCGATGGGATTATGAGCGTGCGGACCATCCGCGCGATGGGCGTGTACCAGGAGCAGTCCGTCGGAAGCTTCAGCGGGGTGAGCCTGGGCCCGGGTGGCGTGATGCCGGTGATGGGTTCGACGACGCAACTTCGGACCCATACTTCCCCGTTGGCGGCCGCGACCGCGCCGGCGGTGCGATCGCCGCACCCGAACACCGGAACAGCCATCTTCGGGATCGGCGCATCGGCGGTATTCGTTCTGGTCATCGTGCCGATAATGCTGGGATTCCTGAGTTGGGAGTCCGAGCAGGGAACCAGTATCGGCACCCGGGTGGTCGGTGTGTTGTTCTTCCTGGGGTTCGCTGTTCCCGGTGTCGTCGCTTCGGTTGTGGCACTGACTCGCTGGCGGCGCAACCGGCTGCTCGAGCGCGGACACTCGGCTGCGATGTCGGTCTGGGGCGCGGGCTGGTACTGCCACCACTGCCACGGATGCTTCTGGGATCAGGTTCCCGCCGAAGGTATTCCGGCCCGAACCCTTCTGACAGCACCACAGTTCCGTGAAGCGGTATGGAACGTCGGCGTCGTAGCCGCCAGCTGAGAATCGAACAGTGCGCCGCTGCTGGCTCGAAGTCGAGCAACACGGACCTCGTCTGTCGTGGGAACCGGCGGACGAATCGGTGCGAGGTCCAAGCCGGGCCCGGGACTGACAGTCGAAGATCGCCGAAACCAGCGAGGGCGCACCCGCGCCGACCGTGGACGCTCATTAGTGGCACTGCCAGGCACGGTGCCACTAATGCCATCTGGTGAATCTGCCGAAATCGGTACGTTCGCTATGGAGCGCGACTTCGCCACTGCCTCGTGCTAGCTGCAGTTGCCGTAGCGATCCCGTGGGAGCGGGGGTGCATGCCGTTGACTCACCAGGAATAGGCCGATGGTCACGTGTCAAGTCGAGTGTCTCTCGGTGTTGCACAGCGAGGATTCTTCCGGGGTGCGCCTATCGCTGTGAATGTAGTCGGTGCGCCCTCGCGGGTTCTGCTCGCCAATACTTGGCATGAGCGAGAATGACCGAGCGGTCCTCAAGCCGCGGAGATACGCCGCATGGAGGAGTTCACTGGGCACTGCCCGTCGCAATACGTCGTCCGATCGGAGGGCGTTCATCGATCACCTCTGGGGCCGGATGACAAGCCGGTCGCGAACATCAGAAATCAGAACGGGCACTTGATGAAATGCAGCGCGCTGCCGCTCTGCGGTCGAAAGCCGAACCGTTCGAAGAATCTGCGCCGGTCCCATCGCTTCGTCGGTTCGGAATCGAGAGTGACGGTCAGGGCCGGTGCGAGTGCCAGGCGAGCTTGCTCAGCGAAGCTGGTCAATAGTGCGGTACCGACGCGGTGCCCGGTCTCGACAGCCCCGACCAACGCGATGTGGCCGGTCGTCGGCTGCCCGGCGAGGAACCCTACGAGCTGGCCCTGCTGGGACGCGACCAGACGTGCCCACCCGCGCGCGGTGTCCTGATCCAGCCAGTGGTCGGTCTGAAATCGACTGTCGCGCAGTCGGTGCCCGTCCAACCGGGCGAGCATGCTCTGGTAAGCCGTCATGCCGGTCGAGATCTGGTCGCAGTCGACATCCAGGACAGTCAGGGGCATGCGGCTAATTTTATCGAGTTGGTTGGCTGATGGCCTCACCGATGCCTCCATATAACCTCTGAACACGGAAGACAGCATCGCCCGAGGAGACACGCATCTTGTCGAAGCTGAGCCGGGACTGCCGTGCCGAAACTACCTATTTGTCTACACGATGACAAATGGCCTACTCGTTGGGCTTTCCCGCCAGGACCTGTACCAGGTACCTAGTAGGACTTTGTTGCGCGACCAGGGAACGGAGGTGACCTTGTGTAGGTGACCTGTGTTCGTAAGTGAACCGTCCTGGATTGGTTGGAGACTCCCGATTTAGCAAGGGAGACTGTCAGTC
>CBJNFW010000405.1:0-5887 GCA_966435935.1 uncultured Nocardia sp. | reverse complement strand
CTGGTAGGGATCCGGGGGCAAGTTCGCCCCATTTGCCTGCCAGAATGTCAGCTATGAGTGGCGCGCAGGAACAGCAGACCGATCCCTACCTCTGGCTCGAGGAGGTGACGGGCGATCGGGCGCTGGATTTCGCCCGCGCGCACAACGATGTGGTCGTGGAGCGGTTCGCCACCACCGACCGGTTCAACGAACTCGAGCATCGCATCCTGGACATGCTCGACACCGACACTCGCATCCCGTACCCGACCCGGCGCGCGCACTGGCTCTACAACTTCTGGCGTGATGCGGAACATCCCAAGGGCCTGTGGCGGCGAACCAGCTTCGCCGAGTACGCGACCGAGCGCCCGGACTGGGAGGTGCTGATCGATCTGGACGCCCTGGCCGCGGTCGAGGAGGAGAACTGGGTGTGGGCCGGCGCGGCGGTGCTGCGGCCCGCGCAGTCCCTGGCGCTGATCAGCCTGTCCCGCGGCGGCGCGGACGCCAAGGTGGTCCGGGAATTCGATCTGCGCACCAAGCAGTTCCGCGCACCCGAGGACGGCGGCTTCTACCTCCCCGAGGCCAAATCGCAGCTGAGCTGGATCGATGCCGACTCGGTCTATGTCGGAACGGATTTCGGTCCCGGCTCGCTCACCGACTCCGGCTATCCGCGAATCGCCAAGCGCTGGCGGCGCGGCACCCCGCTGGCGGATGCGCACACCATCCTGGAGGGCGAGGCGAGCGATGTCGCGGTCTCGGCCGGATACGACCGGACTCCCGGATACGAACGCCATTTCGTCTCTCGCGCAACGGATTTCTATAACGAGATCGCCTATCTGATCGAGGACGACGGCACCCCCGAGGTGGGCGCGTCAGGGCCCGAAGGAGGCAGCCTGCGTAACCACGAAGGGCCCCGCGAACACCGCCATCGACTCCGCCGCCTGGACACGCCCACCGACGCATCGGTGTCCTGGTACCGGGACTGGCTGCTGCTGCGGCTGAAGACACCATGGGAGGTGGGCGGCACGACCTATCCCGCCGGCGCGCTGATCACTCTGGGCTTGAACGAATTCCTCGATGGGGCAAGGAATTTCGAGACCATCTTCACCCCCGACGAGCACACCGCGCTGCACGGCTACGGCTGGACCGAGAACCATCTGCTGCTGATCACCCTCGAGGACGTGCAGACCAGGCTCTACGTCCTCACGCCGAGCGAGGACGGCTGGACGCGCGAATCCCTCGCCGACGTCCCCCCGATGGCGACCACCAACGTGATGAATCTCGATCCACTCGAGGGCGGCGACGAATTCATGCTCACCTCCAGCGGTTTCACCACGCCCGCCACGCTGCTGTCCGGGTCGGTGGGCGGGCCGACCACGCTGCTCAAACAGGAGCCCGGCTACTTCGATGCCGAGGGCATCGAGACCGAACAGTTCTTCGCCCGGTCCGATGACGGAACGATGGTGCCCTACTTCGTGATTCGGCATCGCGACCGGCGCGGACAGGCCGGGCCGACGGTGATGTCCGGCTACGGCGGCTTCGAGATCTCGCGCACGCCGGGTTACAACGGCGCGTCCGGGATGGGCTGGCTCGAGCGCGGCGGTACCTGGGTGATGACGAATATCCGCGGCGGCGGCGAATACGGGCCGCAGTGGCACACCCAGGCCCTCAAGGCCGATCGGCACCGGGTCTACGAGGATTTCTCCTCGATCGCGAAAGACCTTGTGGCACGCGGTATTACGACCGCGCCGCAGCTGGGCGCGGTGGGCGGCAGCAATGGCGGGCTGTTGATGGGCGTCATGCTGACCCGGTATCCCGAACTGTTCGGCGCGATAGTCTGCCAGGTGCCGCTGCTGGATATGCGGCGCTACCACCTGCTGCTTGCCGGGGCATCCTGGGTGGCCGAATACGGCGATCCGGACGATCCGGAGCAGTGGGAGTACATCAGCGAATACTCCCCCTACCAGAATGCCCGCGCCGACCGGCCCTATCCGCCGATCCTGCTGACCACCTCCACCCGCGACGACCGCGTCCACCCCGGGCACGCCCGCAAGATGGCCGCGCTGCTCGAGGAACAGGGCCACACCGTCTGGTACCACGAGAACATCGAGGGCGGACACGGCGGCGCGGCCGACAACAAGCAGATGGCGTTCCAGGCCGCGCTGATCTACGAGTTCTTCACGCAGATCCTCATGGAGCAACAAGCAGATGGCACTGCATCAGTCGCGCACTGATCTACGAGTTCCTCACGCAGATCATCGTGCGCGGCCGAATCACCGGTCCCGCAGCCAGGTTTCGATCCGGTCGACCGTGCTGCGCGGGTCGGTGATCCATCCGTTGTGCCCCAACGGTTTCGGCTCGTGCCAGGTGGTCACCGCGGCGTTCGGCAACTTCTCCAGCAGATGTGCGGCCGAGCCGCGCGGGGTGAGATCGTCACCCTCGACGGTGATCGACAACACCGGAAGTTTCAGCCGCGAGATGCGTTCCTCGTAGTCGATATCCGCGCCGACGGGGACGAAGCGGCCGGTGCGGGCCAGGCGGGCCCAATCGGAGATGAGCACCTTGGACTGGCGGCCGAATCCACCGGCGGTGATGCGGTCGCCGGGCCAGAAGCCGGCGAGGTTGGCGGTGAGCGAGATGGCCGCCGGGCCCAGTAGCATTCCGGATCGGAACACGCCGCTGTATCCGCGGAAATACGGTGTGCCCGAAGCGATCAGGATCAGCCCGCCCAGGCGTCCGCGGATCCGCGCGGCGTACATCACACCGAGTTGCCCGCCCATGCTGTGCCCCAGCAGGATCGGAGTGCTGTCCGGGAAACGTTCGCGGACCACCTCGAAGATCGCCGGGAAGTCCACCGAGACGAGTTCGTGGTAACCGTAGCTGCTGCCCGCGTCCGGTTTCGGGCGGCTGTCGCCGTTGCCGCGCAGCTCCCCGATCGCCACGTCGACCCCGCGCCCGGCCAGCTCACGGGCGAAATCGCCGTAATAGATCCCCGGCACCCCGAGCCCGGGGATGATCACCACCACGGCCCGAGGCGCGTCCGGCGTGATCGGATGCCGGTGCTGCCCTCGCGCCGCGATCAACCGCACCGGCACGGTACTACCATCGGGCACCTGAATCGGAACAGTCTCCATGCGGGCACGCTACCGCGCGAGCGGTCCAACCTCTCCGCTCCCGCACGCTCGCGCCTCCGGCCCCAACCGAGGCACGAGCGCACCGACGTACGACGACGCCGGACGAGCAGCCTTCGCTGTCACCCCATCGACAGGCCAATCGGAAAACAACCCGCACCTGCGACGATGTCGGACAACCAGCCTCCCCCGCTTCCCCATCGACAGGCCCACCCGAAAACCAGCCGCCCACGCAACAACACCTCACAACCAGCCTCCGCCGCCGCCCCACCGACAAGCCCACCCGAAAACCAGCCACCAGCGGAATAACGCCCGACACCCAGCCTCCGCCGCTGATCCATCGACAGGCCCACCCGAAAACCAGCCACCCACGCAACAACACCCGACAACCAGCCCTCGCCACCACCCCACCGACAAGCCCACCCGAAAACCGAAAACCAGCCACCCGCGCGAAAACGCCGGAGCAGCGACCTGCGCTGTTCCCATCGACAGGATGATGGGAAACGGACCACACGTGTGGCGATACCCGGCGAGCGACCTTCGCCGTTTCCGTCGGCGGGGTCCAGCGGACGGCCACAATCAGCAGCCGGGGCCGGGCGGATCATGGTCGGCGAATCCGGCCGGACATGCCGAATATCGCAGTGCGCGAAGGGTTTACGCGCTGAGGATGTCAGGCTCGGGCGTATCCCCCTCGGCGCTTTCGCTGCGTTGCAACAACTCTCCCAGTCCGGTGCGGGTCGTGACCACGACGATCTGGTTGCCCTCCGCGAGTTCGGTATCCGGGGCCGGCTGCCACTCGAGGCCCGCGCCCCCGCTGCGCTGCATGGCGATGACCCGGGTGTGTTCGGGCAGGTCCGCGGTGTCCAGCGGCTTGCCGACCAGGTCCGAACCCGGTTGTACCGGGAGCTCGGCGACCATCAGGGTGGCCGCGCCGACCGCGAGTGTCGCGATCACCCGGCGCTCGCTCATCGCCGCGGCGAAACCGTCGGCGGCGAGCTGGAAGACACTGCGCACCACCGCTTTCTGCAGACTGCGCTGCACCCGGTCGGCGAGGTCGTCGTCGGAAAGGCGCAGCACCACGCGCAGATCGTCGCGATAGGACTGGCCGAGCATGGCGGCCTCGAGATTCACCGCATCGCTGCTGGTGGCCAGCACGAGTGCGCGCGCCCGCGAAACTCCCGCAGCCTGTAGCGTGTCGTCCCAGGTGGCCTGGCCGATGACGACCGGCACCCCGAGCGCCCGCGCCTGCGCGACGCCGCGCGCGTTCTCGTCGTGATCCAGTCCGACCACCCGGACACCGAGGTCGCTGAGCTGCTCGAGCACGCGCCTGCCGACGTTGCCGAGCCCGGCCACGATGACGTGATCGGTGAAACGAGCCGGATCGGGCACGGTGATATCGGACAACTGCGCCCGCAACACCCCGCCCACCACGAGCGCGGTGACGACCGGCGTCATCGCCAGGCCCAGGAAGGTGATGCCCAGCTGCACCGCCTTGAACGTGGCGGTCTTCTCCGGCTCCGGCGCGGCCGAACCCGCCGCATCCAGCATCGTCTCGTATACCGCTGCGCCCCAGCCACTTCCGACCAATACCAGCAGACAGCAGCCGAGTGCGATCAGCGCGATCAATCCCATCAGCAGCCGAATCAGGTCGTGCCGGACCAGATATCGGATCAGGCTCATCCAGACTCGCGGCGCCCCTGGCGAATACGGTTCGCGCCCCGACAGCGCCAGCACCCGTCCGGCAGCCGGCGCGACGGGCGTCAACGCGATCTCCGAACCGGGCCCCTCCACAAGTCCGCACACCACCCGATCCGCCGGCGTATCGGCCGAATTCCCCACGTAGAGCGTGCGATCGGCGAGCCGCAGATAGTCGAAGGCGGTCTCGGTGGCCGCCGCCGCGATGAACGAGGGCGCCGCCATCTCCGACATCGACAGCACCACGCAGTCGGCGAACAACGTCCGGATGCGAAAACCCAAGCCGGTATTGAACATCCGGATCACCAACCGGATCCCCGGGTTCAGCTCGTTCGCCCGCAGCGCGGCGTGGAAGTTGTCCACATCCGCCTGATCGACCAGCGCCAACGCCCGCGCCTCGGCGACTCCGGCGGCCCGCAACGTCTTCTCGTCGATCCGCGCCGCGCACTGGATCCGCACCCGCTCGAGCCGTTCGAGCTGCGGGATGTAACTTCCCTCCAGATTCCGCACCACGACCGTCACCGAGGCCCCCGCGAACCGCGTCACCAGCCGCAACGCCAACTGATAAACCAGCGGATTATCCCCGCACACAACGAACCCCGGCCCCACCGCGCCCTCCTGCCCCGAACTCACATCCCGATGCTAGCCGCCGAAACCCCACCCCACCGGCACCTGCGCCATACGCCTGAAGGCCGAGCCCCGACCACACACCGAGACCGCTTCGAACACCGAAAGCCCGCCTAAGCGAGCCGAAACACCAACGCCGCACAACAGGAAAGTCCCCGCCCCGGCCGCAAGCCGCCCGCGAAGCGAAAAAAGCCCAGCGCCAACACCTCCGAGGCACAGCCCAAACCGACCCCACCCCACCAATGCGAAGCAAAACGCCACCACCACGCCCAGCGGCGAAGCGCCTCCGTTCAGCCGGGAGTCACCCGCGAAGCCAAAAAACCCCAGCGCCAACACCTCCGAGGCACAGCCCAGACCGACCGCACCCCACCGATGCGAAGCGAGGCGATGACCAACGCGCCCAGCGGCGAAGCGTCTCTGTATGGCTGGGAGTCGCCCGCGAAGCGATAGGTTCAGCA
>CBJNFW010000404.1:0-5910 GCA_966435935.1 uncultured Nocardia sp. | reverse complement strand
CAGGCAGTAGTCAGCGCATTCGGGGCCGGTTGATTGCTCGGTCGGCGAACCGGTCAGTGGCAGACTGAACCGCCGCCCGAAATCGAAGAACCAACCGCCCTCGTAGAAGTCCTCGGTACCGGTTCCCGGGATCTGCGGCGTCGATGCGCCATCGACATAGGCGCGTTCATTTCCCTCCAGGAACGCCGGCCACCGGAAGCCCGACGGCGTGCCGATTCGGTGACCACGCATCGTGTGCGAAACTCCGACGAACTTGCCGTGCCCCAGTTCGTCGGCGAAACTCCAATCCTGGTTCGGCACAGTCGGTCCCGCGTGTGAGCGAGTGCCGAAACGTCCCGCCGCGCCCGCGCTCAGCGCCACTGCCCATTGCGGATCCGGGTCGACAACCATATCGGTGTCGACCCCGCGTACCGGTGCTCCCGTCGGATTCACCAGACTCACAGCGGCATCGGCGATGAACGGCATCGGCCACCATGCCGAGAGCCATCCGCCGGGGGCGGGATCCGCCGCGAACATCAGTGACCGCACCGGAATCGCGCCGGAAGTACCGAGTCCGAGACCGAAGAATTCCGCGACGGGTGCATCGACGGTCTGCCGGCCGTCGAAGTCGATTCGCAAGCGCAGTCCGGTGAACGCGGCCTCGCTGGGCATCCTCAGCCGCAGCGCCGACACAGCGCCCGGCCCCGCCGCCCGCGCCACCGGCACTGTCGCGCCCGGCGCGATATCGACTGTGCGCGTTTGTGTTCGGGTGTTGGCCTTGGGCGGTTTGGGATCACTCGTGCCCGCCCTGCGGAGCATCGCCAGCACATCCTCGGCGCGGTCCGAGCGGTCGAAGGTCCGCACCCCGACCGGATCCGGGAACCGGCGGTAGGTGACGTGGTAGTACTGCAAATTCCTGGCGATACTCACGCGCATCGAATCGCGGTACGGCATAGGGACTTTGATGTACACACCGCCGGGCGAACGAGTGGCGTCGGCCACCAGCGGAAAGGCGAACGGCGCTCCGGCGGCGCCGCTCACCACAGCCTGCAACGGCGCATCGATGACGGTTGCCCCGTCCAGCTCGATCCGGATGTTGCCCATGGACGCGACATTTCCACGGTCCCGTGTGAACCAGATCGAATCGACCTCGCCCGGACCGCGATCCTCGGCCACCACGCATCCCGCGCCGCCGCTGTGCAGACAACCGCCGCTGCCGTCGTTGTTGCCACCGCTGCGGTCATAACTGGAGAACTGCTGTGTCCGCACCCCGGGAGCCAGGTACGGCAACCGATCCAGCTGTCGATAGGTATCCCAGCCCACCAGCGCGCCCGGTGTCGGGGCGAATGGTTCCGCACGGGCCGGCACGGTCACCGCCGCGGGCAATGCCGCCGCACACGACACGACGGCCGCGCGCAGCACGGCCGCGCGCAGTATCCGAGCGAAATTTTCGATTGCACACAACGGCATATCGGCCGACCTCCTGCCGGGCGGCGGTCTGCGAAACAACGGCACGACACTGCGAAGTTATCAGCGCACCCAGGCCGAACCGTGGAGTTCGCGCCGCGTCGGCGCGTATCGCTCACGAATCGGCGCGACCGGCCCGCCCGCGCTCGCCCTGTCGGCCGCGGACGGCTCTCGGCAGCGAAGATCCATGAATGACGTTGCCGACGAAGCCTTTTCGCCGCCTGCGCCGCAAAGGTACAGAAGATCGCGGGTTGCGCGTAACCATCGAGGGCTCGACCGTCCCGCACTCCGGACCGGCCGAGCCCTCGCGTGTACGCGGGTCGCACATCGGCCGTACTCGCCGATGATGACGGCGTTGCGGCACTGATCCTCCCGCTCGCAATCGGCACGGCCGCGGGCGGAACCTCGGCCCCGCGCCCGGTTGACGCAACTCAGTGGTTGCAATACTATTGCAACCACTGAGTTGCTACTAAGTGAGGTGGTTTATGGGATTCCCCGATCGCATCGAACGGACGATCGAGCTGGCGCATCCGCCCGCCAAGGTGTGGACCGCGCTGACCACAGCCGAAGGGCTGGGCACCTGGTTCGGTAATGAAGCAGGCATCGAGCTGCGCCCGGGCGGTACGGGATGGATGCGCTGGAACGAAGGCGGGCACCGCGCCGACCTGCGGGTGGAGCGGGTGGAGGAGCCGCACGTATTCGGGTTCACCTGGCACATTTTCGGGCTGCCCGAAGAGGATCCGCGCCGGACCTATGTGGAGTTCACACTGGAGCCGGTGTCCGCGGGCACCCGGCTGACCGTGGTCGAGTCCGGTTTCGCCCAGCTCGCGCAGGAGGCGCACCGCACGGCGTTCGACGGCAACACCCGGGGCTGGCGCAGCGAGCTCGACGAACTGGTCAGCTACCTCGATGCGGCCTGACCAGGAGGCGATTGCCGAACAAGTTTTCGTGGCCCTGGCGGACCCCAGCCGGCGCGCGATCCTCGCCGCGCTGGCGTCCGCCGGTCCCGCCACGGCAACCGACCTGGCCACCCAGCTGCCGATCACGCGGCAGGCGATCACCAAACACCTGACGCTGTTGTCCGAGGCCGGCCTGGTGACCGCCGAGCCGGGAGAACGCCGCCGGGTGCGTTACCGACTATGTTCCGCGCCGATGCGGGTGGCGCAACAATTCCTGGCCGCGCTGGCGCGCGACTGGGACGGCCCGCTCGATGCGTTGAAAGACGTCCTCGACCGAGGCTGAAAAGATCCGAACCGAACAGGAATCAGGCTATGAAGACACCGCCGATCGTCTCGCAGAACGAATGGGAGACAGCACGTCTGGAGCTGCTGGTGAAGGAGAAGGAGGTGATGCGCGCGCACGACGCACTGGCCGCCGAACGGCGCCGCATGCCGTGGGTCGCTGTGGACAAGCAGTACGGATTCGACGGACCGGCGGGCCCGGCAAGCCTGCTCGACCTGTTCCAGGGCCGCCGTCAACTGATCGTCTACCGGGCGTTCTTCGAGCCCGGCGTGGTCGGCTGGCCCGAGCACGCCTGCCGCGGCTGCTCCATGATCGCCGACCACGTCGGCAACCTCGCGCACCTCAACGCCCGCGACACCACGCTCGTATTCGCCTCGCGGGCAACGCAACCCGAGATCGAGAAGGTGAAGGCCCGGATGGGCTGGTCGATGCCCTGGTACACCATCACCGACGAGTTCGACGCGGATTTCGGTGTCGACGAGTATCACGGCACGAATGCGTTCATCCGCGAGGGCGATCAGGTTTACCGCACCTATTTCATCCACCGCCGCGGCGACGAGACCCTCGGCAACACCTGGAGCTACCTGGATATGACGGCCCTCGGCCGCCAGGAGAACTGGGAGGATTCGCCCGCGGGCTACCCCGCGGACCCGCCGTACCAGTGGTGGAACTGGCACGACGAGTACGCCGCAGCGGTTGACGAGACCGGCGCGCAATGGCTGGGCAGAGTCGCTGCGGCCATCGAGCGCGGCGAGGCCGGCGGCGGGAAGGAACAAGCGCCGCACGACTGCTGCGCACTGCCGACGCAATGACGGTCGATACCGCCGAAAGCCGGCCTGTCGATGCTCGCGTCGACAAGTCGGCAACAGCCCGTTCGGCGCGGTAGCGCAGCGCCGGACCTCGCGGTACGAAGTCCAAGCGTAGCCCGATGTATCCGGGCGGACCGGTTCGCCGAGCCGGTGGAGCGGGGCGGGCTCGTCGGCCCCGGGCTGTATTCCCGGATCGTTTCCACGGTGTCGTGGAGCTGGGATCTCAATGGTGAACCTGCGGGCGGGATAGCGTGACAGCGCCTTCACCCGGGCCGTTGCTCCACCGCGGCGTGAATCCCGCTGCGACAGCGGCGAAGTCGTGTTCGAGGCCGGTGCCGGACGAGTGCAGGCTCGGCGGGGCGTCGGCGTGGATCTGCGTTGCCCGTGGGCATGGCCTCGAAGCGGCGCACGCCCCAGTCGTCTGTCCCCCAGAGTAATTCGCGGCGCACCGAGTTCCGGCGGTGCAGAGTCCGTTCAGCCACAGGGGGTTCCACTCGGTCATCGGTCGGCCTGCATCCACGGCTACGGGCTGGGCTGGTACGCGTCAAGGATATGGGTGCGGTACGGCCCTCGCGCCGGGTGGTCGGCTGTGCCGCAGGCTCCCCCGGCGCGTAGTCCTGGGCACGTCCGATCAGACTGGACACATCGCGCACACCGCCGTCACCCGCAGTCTCCCCGGAGGATCCGATGAGCTTCCACGACCTGCACCACGCCGACACTCCCCTGCTGCTGCCCAATGCCTGGGACGTCGCTTCGGCCATCACCTTCGCCGACGCCGGCTCTCCCGCGCTCGGCACCACCAGCTTCGGTGTCGGCGCCACCGCGGGGCACGCCGACGGCGCCCGCGCCAGCCGCGACGCCACCTCCAGCCTCGTGCACGCACTCGCCGGGCTGCCCGCCTACGTGTCCGCGGACATCGAGGACGGCTACGCGGACGATCCGGCCGAGGTCGCCGCGTATGTCGCGGACCTGGGCGCGGCGGGCATAAACATCGAAGACAGCACCGACGGAACCCTGATCGAACCGGCCGCACACGCCGCGAAGATCACCGCGATCAAGCAGCGGACCCCGGATGTGTTCGTCAACGCCCGGATCGACAACTACTGGCTGGGCCGGCAGGCAACCGTCGATGCCGTGCTGCGCCGCGCCGAACGCTACATCGCGGCGGGCGCGGACGGCATCTTCGTACCCGGCGCCACCAATCCTGTCGACCTGCGCGCGCTTACCGCCGCGATCGACCTCCCGGTCAACGTGCTCGTCGTCCCGGACCTCACCCTCGACGAACTCGCGGCGCTCGGCATCCGCCGGGTCAGCACCGGATCACTGCCCTACCGCGCCGCGCTGGACGCCGCGCTCGGCGTCGCCGGCGCGGTCCGCGACAACGATCACCCGGTCACCGCAACCCCATATCCGCAGGTCCAGCAACGCCTACTCGCCTACGCACAACGGCGCACGTCCTGACGCGCGGCCGACCCAAGAACGCCGCATCGCCGACCGAGGAATTCCAGCACTGCCGAGCCGCACCAGATGACACTCAGCGCATCCCGGCGGACCCGTCACCGTCGCGGCTGCCGACCTGGCAGTGGGTTCACGACAATAGCGACGTTGGACCATCAGGACCCCGACATCAACAGGCCGCGAACGCCGGGGTGGCCCGACGTACCCCCAGGACAGCCGAAATTCCCTGGGCGACAGGAACGCCGGGAGTCGAACCGCCGGCCTGGTACTGAGCTACGCCGACCGCGAACCGCTGCCAGAGATGACTCGGAACCTCACGGTCGGGTCATCTGTACTGCATTTGCCTGCCCCGTCAGCCGCCGGCCGACAAAATTTCCAATGGACGCAACCTTCCATTTACTGAGGACTGATATTTCGGCGGTTGCGATTTCGGTTATCACACGGATTCCGCGGCGCGCCGTTTCCGACACCTGAGCATGGTCGCCGCGTCGGCGGAATGTTGCTGCCGCTTCACCTTTCGAATTCCCGAGCCACGGGCCGAATGACCTGCCCGGAGGGGGCGCGGGCGGGATAAACCGTTGGGGCGCGGCGGGTTCGGCGGTCGGAATTGTGGAGTCGGGGTCGAAGTCGAGGTACGGTCCTTACGTGACCATCGTGGGCGGGCTGTTGTTGACTCGAAAAGCGTTGAGCAGCAGGGGAATTCAAGGTGAACTGCGAACAAACAGACGTTGATCGGATGGGTTTTCGCCGCGGATTTCGGTCCCGCATTCCGGTGTCACAAGGTGTCGGTTCCGCCTGCTCACAGCACAGCTTTTCCGGATTCGTTTCACGTCGTCGACGGCTGCTAGTGCGGCGTTGGTGATGTGAGCCATGAGTCTCGAGATTCCTTCCGGCTTGCGATGGTTGTCGTATTTGGCTGGTTCGTCGTGGCCGAAGGGGGATGAGGATGCGCTTT
>CBJNFW010000403.1:0-5956 GCA_966435935.1 uncultured Nocardia sp. | reverse complement strand
CCGCCGGAACAATCTTCGAAGGCCCCCAGCACCAGCTGGGGGCCTTCGCTATTTCCCCGACTTGTGTATGATTCGGCCGGTCACAACTCCGAACAGGAAGAACGCTCCAATATGGACCTCCTCAGTGGACTCGCCACCTACATCAGCAATATGATCTCTGCTCTCGCCAGCGGTTCCGGCGACTGAGCGACAGACGACAAGACGCTGACCGGCGGCTGGTTCACAGCACTTTCACAAGCGCTGGCTAGCCGTCGTGCAGCATGTATCCGGATGATGGAGGGTACGCCGGTGGAGCGGCCTCCGGAGCAGTGACGAAAGGGATCCCCATGGTGGTGCTCACCGCACCCAACCAGGAGACGACGCCGGACATTGCGGCTGCGACGTCCGGCTTTCGCTGGCGTCGGCTGTTCCTACCGGCTACCTACGGCTACGGGGCGCTGCTGATCCTGGTCACCGTACTGGTCTCGGTGCTGAGCAACTCGGCCCAGACCAGGGTGATGCTGCATGCCAGCACCAATCTGTACAACCTGCTACACGGCCACATCGGCACACTCTTCTCCAGTGCTCTGCTGATCGGCGACACCGATACCTCTCTGCTGGTTCTGCCGCTGTTGATTTGTCTGCTTGCCCTGGCCGAGGTCAAATTCGGGGCGAGCCGGCTGATTCGCATCTTCCTCGCCGGACATCTCGGGTCGACACTTCTGGTGGCGCTCGGGCTCTGGGTGGCGGTTGAGTTCCATTGGCTGCCGCTGGAGATCACGCATGCCGAGGACGTCGGAATCAGTTATGGCTCGATGGCCCTCATCGGTGCCTTCCTGGTGTTGATGCCTTCGCGCTGGCGGCCGACGTGGGCGATCACCTGGCTTGCGGTCGCCGTCGCCGGTGTGGCGATGGGCCGCAACTTCACCAATGTGGGACATCTGCTGTCGGTGTCCATCGGCCTGCTGGTGGGCCTGTGGTTGATCCGTGGCGGCCGGACTGTTCCGACGAGTTTCAAACGGATCGAGATCGTCCTGCTGGTCATCGCGACCGTGCTGGGATACACCATTCTCGTCGGCTGACCTTTCCATGGTCGGAACGTCGGCGGCCGCGCGGGCACAGGCCGAAGTCCGCTCCGCTCTCGCAGATCTGCGTCGACGGCACTGGTTGCCGGTCACCGTCGGTTATGTTGCGGCACTGGTCGCGGTCGCGGCGATCTACGCGAAGGCCGGGCCGGAGGTTCAGGCCCGGATTCTCGCCGATACCAGCACCAATTTGCAGAATCTGCGGCACGGCCGCATCGGGACGCTGCTGTCCAGCGCGTTCGTCATCGGTGACACCGATTCCACGATCACGAACGTTCCGCTGCTGGCCTGCCTGCTGGTGCTGGTGGAGCTGCGGTTCGGTGCGCTACGCGTGATCTGGACCTTCCTGGCCGGCCATATCGGGGCGACGCTACTGGTGGCGGCCGGTCTGTGGGTGGGGATCAGGATGCACTGGTTGCCGGGCAGTCTCGGCGATTCCGAGGATGTGGGTATCAGCTACGGCGCGATGACGCTGTTCGGCTCGCTCATCGTGATCGTGCCGAAGGGGTCGCGGATCCCCTGGGCGGTGGTGTGGCTGGCGATCGCGGTGAAAGGGGTGGTCGACATCCGGGACTTCACCAGCGTCGGCCATCTGCTGGCCTATCTGATCGGTACCGGGATCGGGGTGCTGATGATCGCCCGCGGCCGGCCCGGGGAGTATCGGATGAGCTGGTTCGACGTGGTTCCGCTGGTGGCCGCCTCGGCCCTCGCGGTGTCGTTTCTGCTGAATTGATCCTTCGCCGCGGATCGTAGGTGGCCCTTGCCGATACGGCTGTGCCGCGGTCGCCTAGAGTGCCTGGGGTGCGCCTCGTGATTGCTCGTTGTCAGGTCGACTACGTGGGTCGGCTCACCGCTCATCTCCCGATGGCTCGTCGTCTGCTACTGATGAAAGCGGACGGATCCGTACTCGTGCATTCGGACGGCGGCTCCTACAAGCCGCTGAACTGGATGAGCCCGCCCTGTTGGCTGGAGGAGCGCGAAGCCGCATTCGATGGCGGCACTCGCGGGGCCTCCGTGGTGACGCTCGCTGCCGCCCCCGGCCCTGACGCGAGCGCCGCGGGCGCCGCCAAGCTGTGGGTGGTGACCAACAAGGCCGGTGAGGAGTTGCGCATCACCGTCGAGGAGATCGAGCACGACTCCTCGCACGAACTCGGCGTCGATCCCGGTCTGGTGAAGGACGGCGTCGAGGCGCATCTACAGGAACTGCTCGCTGAGCACATCGAAACCCTCGGCGCCGGTTACACATTGGTCCGACGCGAGTACATGACCGCGATCGGCCCGGTCGACATCCTGTGCCGGGACGCCGATGGCGCCACGGTCGCGGTGGAGATCAAACGTCGTGGCGAGATCGATGGTGTCGAGCAGCTCACCCGCTACCTCGAACTGCTCAACCGCGACCCCCTGCTGGCTCCGGTCAGCGGCGTCTTCGCGGCCCAGCAGATCAAGCCGCAAGCTCGCACCCTCGCGACGGATCGTGGAATTCGTTGCGTGACATTGGATTACGACGCTCTCCGCGGTACCGAAAGCGACGAATTCCGCCTCTTCTGAACTCGCTCCTCCGCCTCTCCGGAACTTCAGCGTGTCGTCGGGTGCCTCGGTCGTTTCGCTTCGGGCCGACGGTTGTGTGCGGGGAATCTTTTGGGCGTTCCCGGTGAGTTACCCATGTAGTTGCGAGATCAGTTGTCGCGTTGGGTGCACAGCATGGTGCCGCGGCCGTTGGGCGGGGCGGCGGTCGGGTGGGTGGTTGCCTTGCGGGCGTGCCCGGGAAGTTACCCATGTGCTTGCGAGATCAGTTGTCGCGTCGGGTACATGGCAGGGTGTCACGGCAGTTGTGCGAGGCGACGCCGGGCGAGCTGGTGTCGGCGTGCGAGAGAGGTTTGCACCACTTGCCGAATTGGTTGTTGCACAACTGATTTGGGTCTCGGCTGTGGACCGGCGCACCGCCTGGTGGGAAAGTTTGTGGTCGCGCATCGGTGGTGCGGCTATCCGGTGGTGAAAATCACCGCGTGGCAGGCTGTCTCGCTCAGCTCCAGCGGCGGGTGATGGTTCTGGTGTGGCGGCCTCGCCAGCATCCGGTGTGCCAATGGCGGCGGTCGTCTTCACCGCCGGCCGCGGCCCAGGCGACGATATGCGCTGTGCCGGGGGCTATTTCGTGATCGCAGCCGGGGCAGCGGTAGGGCTTCGCCGCTCGGGAAGCCGGAATCGTGCGCACCACATAGGTTTCCGAACCGCCGGGGCCTTCCTCGGTGCGTCCGAAGACGTCGCCGAGCGGACGCGGGCCCCGCTGGGACCGCGCCGACGAACTCCTGGGACTCGGTTTCCGGCGGGGCATGACGCTATCGAGGGTAACTCGTCCGCAACGTAAAGAATGTCGCCCCCTCGTGCGAGGGGGCGACCTTGGAACGGATATCTGTCGCCCGGGTGGGAGCAGGATTGTCTAGCGTGCGACTTCCGCGCTCTCGCGCTGTTCTTCGTCGACGACCTCATCCTCGGCATCACGCAGCTCGGGGATGGCCTTCTGCTGGCGTCCGGACCCGGACTGCTTGCTGTTCAGCGACCGCGGTTCGGGGGCGCCGTCGAGCAGTTCGCTCTCGCGGTTGACCGCGGCGAGCATGGCCGGAACGGAATCGAGCTGGCCGCGAATTCCCAAGAGCTGGGCCAGAACTCGACCGCGCAGCACGCGCATTTCCTCGGCGAGTTCCTTGGCGTGGGCGATCTTGCGGTCCGCCTGCTGGGTGGCGTTGCTGACCAGGCGGTTGGCCTCGTCGGTCGCTTCCTTGATGCGCTGGGCGGCGTCGGAGCGGCTGGTGGCCTCGAGCTCCTCCATGGCGCGGGTGAGCTTGGTGCGCCGGTCGGCCATGCTGACCTCGAAGTCCTGCTGCGCGGCCTTGCGCTTGGCCTCGGCCTCCTTGGTGAGGCGATCGGCCTCGGCCGTGGCGGCCTCGACGATCTTGGCGGACTCGGTCCGCGCGTTGGCGAGGGTCTGCTCGAACTCGATCTCGAGCGCCTCGCGCTTCTCCTTGGTCTCGGCCAGCAGCGACTCGTACTTACCACGCATCTCGGTGGCCTGCTGCTCGGCGATGGAGACCATCTCGGCGGCCTCGGCCTGGGCCTGCGCGCGCACCTCGGAGGCCTCGTCGGAGGCCAGGCGCAGCATGCGCGAGATGCGGTCGCTCATGCCCTCCGCGGTGGTCGGGGGGACCGACAGGCGGTCGACTTCCTTACGCAGCTCATCGATTTCGTCACGCGCATCCTCCAGCTGGGCGGCCAGGTTCCGGGCCTGGGCAGCGGCGGCATCGCGGTCGGTAGCGGTGACCCTCAGTTCGGCATCGAATCGGTCGAAGTAATTGCGAACTTCATCGCGGTCATACCCCTTCCGGACCACGGTAAAGGGCAACGCGACGAAGCGATTGCGATCGGGCTCAGTGGACGACATGCCCCACAAACTACCGCTTGCGCGCGTGCCATGGTGACCCGACCGCGAATGTCGTTACGACAAGTTTTCGCGGTCGGATTGCGGTACTAGTGAGTAGGATTCGCGTTCGGCTCGACGAGCTCGATGAGCACACCCCCAGCATCCTTCGGGTGCAGAAAATTGATGCGTGAGCCCGCGGTGCCCGGACGCGGTGCATCGTAGAGCAGGCGAACGCCCCGGTCTCGAAGATTGCTTGCCACGGCATCGATATCGGTCACCCGGTAGGCGAGCTGCTGCAGGCCGGGACCGTTCCGATCGATGAATTTCGCAATGGTGGATTCGTCGTTGAGAGGGGCCAGCAACTGCAGAGCAGTCGACCTGTCTCCGGCAGCGGGCAACGACAGCATTGCCTCGTGCACCCCCTGGCCCTCGTTGACCTCACGGTGCGTCTCGATCATACCGAGCTTTTCGGAGTACCAGGCCACAGCTGCGTCGAGGTCCGGAACGGCGATGCCGACATGGTCCACGGCGATCACATAGTCGGCGGGAATGAATTCGGTCTTTTCGGATGTGCTCACCTTTGGAACGGTAGCGCGCACCACCATGGTGCTGTCGAGACCGGCCGGGTTACCGTGGAGTATCGAGCGGGCTCGCCCCGCCCGTACGCTGCATCGACTCCAGAAGTGAGGCTCATCGTGACCACCACCTCCGTCATCGTCTCCGGCGCCCGTACACCGGTCGGTCGGTTGCTCGGTGGGCTCGCCGGATTCTCCGGGTCCGACCTGGGCGGTTTCGCGATCAAGGCCGCGCTGGAGAAGGGCGGTGTGGCGCCCGAGTCGGTCGACTACGTGATCATGGGTCAGGTACTGACCGCGGGTGCGGGGCAGATTCCGGCCCGGCAGGCCGCTGTGGCCGCCGGTATCCCGATGGACGTTCCGGCCTTGACGGTGAACAAGGTGTGTTTGTCGGGTATCAACGCAATCGCCTTGGCGGATCAGCTGATTCGGGCCGGTGAGTACGAGATCGTGGTGGCCGGCGGGCAGGAGTCGATGACGCAGGCGCCGCATCTGCTGGAGAAGAGCCGGGAGGGCTTCAAGTACGGCGATGTGACGTTGCGCGACCACATGGCCTTCGACGGGCTGCACGACATCTTCACCGACCAGGCGATGGGCCTGCTGACCGAGCAGCGCAACGACGTCGACCACGTCAGTCGCGAGGATCAGGACGCCTTCGCCGCTGCCTCACATCAGAAGGCGGCCGCGGCCTGGAAGAACGGTGTGTTCGACGACGAGGTGGTCCCGGTGTCGGTGCCGCAGCGCAAGGGTGAGCCGCTGCTGTTCGGGCAGGACGAGGGCATTCGCGCGGACACCACCGTGGAGTCGCTGGCCAAGCTGCGGCCGGCGTTCCGTAAGGACGGCACGGTCACCGCGGGTTCGGCCTCGCAGATCTCCGACGGCGCGGCCGCGGTGGTCGTGAT
>CBJNFW010000402.1:0-5967 GCA_966435935.1 uncultured Nocardia sp. | reverse complement strand
CCCCGGCACCCCGGCACCCCGGCACCCCGGCACCCCGGCACCCCGGCACCCCGGCACCCCGGCGTCGCCGAGGTCTCGGTGATCGGCATCCCCGATCCGATTTACGGGGAACGCGCCTGCGCCTGCGTGGTACCGCGCGCTGGGCAAACATTGGCCCTCAGCGATCTCGTCGAATTCCTCACCGGGCAAGGGGTGGCCAAGTTCAAGTTGCCCGAGCGGCTCGAGGTTTTCAAGGAACTGCCCAAGAGCGCCGGCGGCAAGATCACGAAGGTCGCACTGCGCGCCGACGTTGCCAAACGAAACCACAGCGCTGGCATTTGATCGCGTCCACCAGCAGATAGACAGATTTTCAACCCCGCGGAACTGCTCGGGAGTGCTGGGAAGGCCGGTTCCTACCGGCTGACCATCCCCCGAGGAGTTCGGTGGTTGGGCACCTTCGGCGACAAGCTCTTGCTCTGCTTCGAAGGTGCGGTGAAGGGCCAGCCGGTCCCGGCCGCGTGCTGCTGCACCTGACCAACAGCGTATGGCAGCCACTGGTCACCTTCGGCCGCGAGCAGCAGCGCGTCGTCGTCGAGATCGCTTCCGAGGAGTTCTTTGCGAATCCGCTGAAAAGATTTCCTTGTACCGTAGCAACCGGTACAAGGAAATCTTTTTACTCGATCGGGTTCAGATGACCACGTAAACCTTGCCGTCCTCGATCTCGACGGGATAGGTGCGCAGTGCCACGGTCGCCGGGAAACACAGCGGCTTGCCCGTCGCAATATCGAAACGGGCCATGTGCAAGGGGCACACGACCTCCTTGCCTTCGAGGTCGCTGTCCTCTCCCAACGACCACTGCTCGTGTGTGCACGAGTCCGCGGTCGCGAAGAACTCACCGTCATCTGTTCGATAGAGGGCGATCGGTTCGTCGCCGCCCACCGTGCGCGACGTACCCTTCGCCATCTCCTGCACGAGGCAGGCGAAGCGACGTTCCATTGTGGACAACTCCATTCAGGCTGATCTAACGTGGCATCCACGGCCAGTATTTGGCCGTCGCGCCACCGTCAACGGTGATATTGGTGCCGGTGACCATCGACGATTCGTCGGACGCGAGGTACACCAGCGCGGGCACGTAGTCCTCCGCAGTAGGCAGGCGTCCCAACGGGAATTGGCCGGTGAAGTCCATCCGGTATTTGCCAGTCCCCTTCGCCATAGCATCGGCCATCCGCTTCGCGAGCTCCGGATCCGTGGGCTGGGTCGCGGTCGGGGTAAAGCCGTTGACCCTGATGCCGTACTCCGCCAGTTCCATGGCAGCCGAACGGGTGAAGTTGACCATCCCGCTCTTACCGGTCGAATAGCCGATATTGCCCGGCTCCCCCTGCCACGCAGCGGTCGACAGCATGTTGATGATGCTGCCTCCATAACCTTCGGCGATCATCCGCTCGGCGACTGCGCGGGTGAACAAAAATGCACCGCCGAGAATGATGTCGAGCTGCCGCCGGTACTCGTCGATGGGCATTGTCAGCAGGCCCTTCTTGTTGAACCAGACCGCGTTGTTCACCAGCACGTCAACCCGACCCCACCGGCGCACCGTCGTGTCAACTATGGACTCGACGTGGGACGGATCGGTGACGTCTCCGGCAACCGCCATCGCCTCACCGCCGGCCGCCTCGATCTTCTCCGCGCAGTCACGGGCCACGGCCTCGGCGATATCGGTGCACACGACCTTCGCGCCCTCCGCCGCCAAGCCGCGAGCGATGGTACCGCCGATGTTCGGGCTCGCGCCGGTGATGATGGCGACCTTGCCCTCGAGCCGTTTCATAGAATGATGCTGACCTTTCCGTGCGGCCGCAACGTATCCAGATCCAGGACCGCCTTGCGGATCAGAAACCGGTAGCCGAGTTCGGCATCGGGCTCCAGCACATGCCGGTACTGCCCTATGTAGGTGTCCGACACGCCGTTCCGTATGCGGAAGACTGCGAAGTTCGCGGTCACCTCGAGAAGCGAGCCCTCCCCCTCGAATGCCTGGATGTTCGACACCAGGCGCCGCGTTCGGGAATGCGGGTATTCAGCGTGCGCGGCGCGGGTGAGTAGCGAGTTCACCCGCTGCTCCAGCAGGAATCGGTCGTCCTGCACCAGGAACAGGTCCTGTGCGGGGTCACCGTCGGGTTTGTCGGTCGACGGTATGAGATACTGCCCGGAGGTGGCGAAGTAGGCCAGCCACTCGTGCAGCCTCCATTGGTCGAGCAGGTCGGCATCCGTGTAGAGGAAATGCTCCACCGAGCGTCGGACTTCCTCGCTTGTGGCCCGGCGTCGGGTCGGCTGTGTCTGGACGTTCGTCATCGTGATTCCTTCCTTCGGTCAGCGTCAGCCGACCGTGCGTTACATCAGGTGGCGCGTCGCCGATCCCAGCACCACCCAGCTCCTCAGGACCGGCACCGCCAGTCCGGTCTGGAACAGGGGCTTCCACACAGCCGGCGGGACCGCGCGGGCCTCCTCGGCCTCGCGTGCCGCGGGGCGAGCACCTCGTCTCCGAGACTCCGCGCCAGCTGTGCCACCTCGAGCTGTTCGGGGGTCAGTTCTGCGTTCACCATTTTTCATCCTCGATGTCCTCGCGTGTCTTGTGCAACGCGATGTTCCGGTCATCAGAAAGGCATCAGCTTTGCGGCATGCCGCCGCGCCAGCTCCTGATAGGCGCTGGGGTTTTGACCCATTGCTGGGCCGGGGTGCCGACAATCGACCGCTTCGCGACCGCGGGCGAGCCCGGCCATCAACTGTTCCCAGATGTGATTACGGCTGGCCCGCTCGGATGGGCGTCGATCGGATCGAGGAACCGGACGGCATTGCTTGCGAGAACAGCCGTTGCATCGGCGGCTGTGAGCAGCCCGCCGTCCACTGCGGATTGGACCAGCTTGGGAGCGGCGGCGAGCTCACCGGGGATGAAGGGATGGTCGGTGCCGATCATGATGTGATCGGCACCGAATCGGTGTGCCAGTAGATTCAGATGGACCGGGTCGAAGACCAGAGTGTCCACCCACAGCTTGCGAGTGAGCTCATCGAGTCGTGCGGGATCGCTCTGCTGCCACTGGCTGGCGGCTATCCGCAGCCGCGGGTACGTCCACGCGTAGGTGCCACAGCCGTGGGCGAGGACGAGGCGCAGGTTCGGGTAGTCGTCGAGCACACCGCCGAACACCAGCGCGGTAGCGGCGATGGCGGTGTCGGTCAACATAGCGATTCCGAAGTCGTACGGTTGTCCGTCCCGGCGGATTACCCCGGTGCCACCATCGATCGGGTGAATCGCAAGGACTGCGTCGAGTTCCTGTGCGGCCTCGAAGAAGGGGCGCAGCTGCGGGTCGTCGAGCTCGCGATTGCCGATCACCGTGCCGATCTCGACACCCCGCAGACCGAGCTCGGTGCGGATGCGGACGAGTTCGTCGATCGCCGCGCCGACATCCTGGAGGGGGACTGTGCCGAGGCCGATCAGGCGGTCCTCGGCCGCGACCTCGCTCGCGAGAGCATCGTTCAGGGCACGCATGAACCACACCGCAGACGGGGTGTCTGCCCAGTAAGTGAGTGTCACGGGCACCGGGGACACGATCTGGGCTCCGATACCGGCGGCGTCCAGCTCTGCGATCCTGGCCGCGCGGTCCCACAGCGGGGGGCGTACCTTCCGGAACACGTTCGGGCCGCACATGATCCGGCTCGCGTCGCCGTCGACAACTAGACTGGGCCAGCGTGCATCACCGGTCAGAGTGTGCATATCGGGCAGCCCGGTCGGAAACATGTGGGCGTGAACGTCGACTATCGGCTGCTCTGCGCTCGGCATATCACTCCTTCAATTAGTTGAAATAAAGCTACGGTCGGATCGTTTTATGCGGATATCGGTCGTTCCGGCGGTCGGAACCGACGTCGCAGTGAGTGTTGACACGATGACTACGGGATGCTGCGATCTCGCATCTCGCCACGCTGCATCGGCAGACCAGGCAAACCGTCCACCGGGCATCCTGCGCCAGTTCGAGGTAGTGGTGCGGGGAGCAGTTGTCGGCCGACGCGGCGGCCCCCATTCATCACGTGGCGCTCTACATCGGTGCAGGCAAAATGATTAACGCACCGGACTTCGAAGAGTTCGCGGGCGACGTAGTTCTTGAGCGATCGGCGGATTTCGCGATCGGTGCGTCCTTTGGCTCGTCGGCGGGCGATGTAGTCGTGTGTTCGTGGCAGATCAGCCAGGTGAGGACGATGTCGTGAACAGCCCTGTTGAGCTGCCGGTCGCCTCCGCGGTTGAGCCTGTGCGTGTGGTCCGGCCGCTGCTAGCAGGCAGGGGACTGACGCTGGCGAGTGCGGCGAAGGCCGTTTCGTTTTGACAACAAGGTCGCCGACGACGAGCGCCGCGCCGACCACCGCCGCCGAGACGGCGCCGCACGCTGACCAGCCACGTACGCGGCCACGAGTTGTTTTTCAGCCTGCTACGTAGAGGCCCAGTGAACAGATCCCCGCGACATGGTAGGTGACGTCTGGTTGGAGCGCAGTGGGCCTGCTTAAAGGACCTCTGATCAGTCCTACGACACCGCGCGGGTGACGAAGTGCGATCGCGTTCCGCAGAGCCGAGACCGCGAGAGAGCCTCTCTTGTGCGAGTCGATGGAGTAGCCAACGATCTTGTTGGAGTAGCAGTCCTTGATCGTAGAGTCTGGCGTGCAGCGAGAAGATCTGCTGTATCGAGCAGATCCGCCACACCCGGTTCTCCGAGGCGGTGAAACCATGGCGGGCGAGTTCACCGGCGATGAATCGGTACCCGTCGGGCGGGTCGTCGGCATGAATGTCCAGCGCGGCGTTGATCAAATGTGCGTCGTCGAAGTCCCGCTGCGAGACCGGGGACGAACGCCACTGGTAGCAGGCATGCCGCGAGATACCCAGCACCCTGCACGTCACCGCGGCCGGCACCGCACAGGGGCGCAGGCCGCGGCCAGTGCACGGAAGAACGTGAAGACAATTTCCCGGCAGATTGCCCTGCGCGAGGTAGGCGGCCGCTTTGCGCAGGGCCTCGTTCTCCTGCTCGAACAACCGCCACCGTCCGGCGACGGCCGATCGCGGTCGACTATTCTGGCAGGCGAACATATATTCGTCTACCAGAACACGTGTGCGAGGAGTTGCCATGGGGGATCCGGCCGCCTACCCGGTGGAGTCCATCGACAACGCCGCACGGATTCTGCTGATGCTGGTGGACACCCCGGCGCTGCGCGTCGCCGAAGTGTCAGCGGAACTCGGCGTTGCGAGGTCGACGGCCCACCGGATGCTGACCACGCTCCAGGGCCGGGATCTGCTCCGACAGGATCCCGGCAACAAGGCCTACGAGCCTGGTCAAGCTCGGTATCGCCGTCATGGGCGCCGCGAATCTTCGCGCCGAAGCCCGTCCGCTGCTGGAGAAGCTCGTCCAGGCGACGTCCGAGACGGCTCACCTGCTCATTTTGGAGGGAACCGAGACCGTCTTCGTGGAGGGGGTGGAGAGCCAGCGGGTCATCCGTGCCGGCGTACGGACGGGCCAGCGTGGTGCAGCGCACGCATCGGCCGCGGGTAAAGCGTTGCTCGCTGAACTCGGCCGCCAGGAGCTGCGTCGGCGCTACCCGAACGCGCGGCTACATGGCGGGACGGAGCGGGCCTTGAGCACGCGCCGTGCACTGGAGGCGGAGCTGGACGAGGTGCGAAGCGCCGGTTACGCCACCAATGTGGAGGAGAGCGAGGAAGACCTTTGCGCGGTGGCGGCGACGGTGCGGGACCGGCACGGCGTGGCCAGGGCCGCGCTCTCGGTGTCCGGCCCCGCTCAGCGAGTAGGTGCCCACATCCCCGAGATCGGCCGCCTGGTTGTGGCCACTGCGGCCGAGCTCGCAGCACGCCTCAGCTGAGCAAGCGACTCCAGCCTCCTGAGGCAGTTGCGTGCACAGTCGGGGGGGACACAATGAGTGGGCCAACCACCGAAACAAGTGTCCACC
>CBJNFW010000401.1:0-6011 GCA_966435935.1 uncultured Nocardia sp. | reverse complement strand
TTCGTCTTTCCTCTGTTGCTCTGCCCCCCCCCCCCCCCCCCCCTGTTCCGCGGTGGGTTATGCGTTGCGTACGGCCTGCACAGCGGCGCGGGCGATGGTGGCGGCGGTGACGGTGGGATCGGCGAGCACGTGCTCGGTCACGCCTTTCATGGGCGAGGCCGCGTCATCGGGGGACAGCCACAGCACCGCGCATCCGCTGGCGCGCAACCGGTCGAGCCGTTTCTGGGCGGCGGCGCGCGGTTCCTTGCGGAAATATCCGTCGGAGATGATCACCAACAGCCGGGTGTATTCGGGCCGTGAGAGTCCCAGCGCACCGTCGAGGGCGGCCACGGCCACATCGATCGCCTCGTAGTTGTCCCGCGCGGCGAACTCCGTGACTTTCTTCGGCGCGGTGCCCGCGTAGGTGACCGGGAGTGCTTCGCGGCCGAAGGTCACCGTGGCCGTTTGCGCGGGCATCGAGGCCAGCTCGGCGGCGGCGGCGATGATCCATGCGGCCGAGGCCACATCGGCGGTGTACTCGGTCATCGATCCGGATACGTCGCAGGCGATCCCCACGCGCAGCGGCGGGGTGGGTACGGGTTTGCGGGTGGTGCGGGTGAACGGTTCGGCCGTCGGGATCGCCCCGGCCGCGCGCTGGGCATCGCGGGCCATCACCCCGCGCATCCGCAACCGGCCCGGAGGCAGCGCCGAGGTCGTTTTCACCGTCGCGCGTTCGCGCTGGCTGGCAGTGTTGAGCGCACGAGCCAGCACCCGCGCGGCCGACCGTTCGCCCTCACGCGGTGCGCGCGTGCGACGGCTGACCGACCGTTTACCGAAGACTTTCTTGGCTGCTTTGTCCGCGAGCCGGGTGTGCTCGGCCTCTTCCCGCGCGGCGTCCTCCGCTTCTTGCGCGGGGTCGGGCGGGGGTGTGTGCGAGGCAACGCTTGTCGCGATGTCGCCGAGATCGCCGACGATGGCCTCCCCCAGCGGCGAGCCGGGTTGCGGGGTGGTGTGCGGCTCGGGCCCGACCAGTTCGACCCAGCGCCGCCCGAGCTCGAGCATGCCGGTGGTGTTGGTGTCCGAGAGCCGGTGCGCGATCCGCCACAGAGTCCGCAACTGCCGCAGCAGGTCCCGGCCGAGCACATCCTCGATCGCCGCAGCGGCCCGCGCGCATTCGGCGGCCTCGAGCACACCGGCATCGATCCGTGCCAGCATCAGGGCGGCCGAGTGCGCGGCGGCGTGGCGGGTGGGCGCGATCTGGGCGGCGGCGAGTTCGCCTCCGGGGATGTCGGCGAACACCAGCTCGCGGGTACTCGCCCGTAGCCAATGCCGATCGGCGGGGCGGCGACGCACTTGTGCCGCCTCGATCCGGGACTCCTCGAGCAGCGTTGCCGCACGGGCGATCTCGGGATCGGTGTCCGCACGAGGCTCCCACCGGGTATGGGCGGCGTGCGCGCATTCGTGGGTCAGCGCGCCCCAGGTCGGGGCGTACCGGTAGCGATCGGCAGGCCGCCACGGGCGCGCGGTACCGGGATCGATGCCCAGGTTCGCGCCGTCGATAGCGATCGTGGCGATAGCGGGCACGAAGCATGCCAGCGCGCCATCGGCCGCACCGGGGGCGATCACCACGGTCAGATCGGAACGGTCAGCGATCTCGGGGGTTTCCTTGGTCATCGCCTCGGACAGGGCTTTCCAGCCCGAACGGGCAGGCAGAGTCACGGGCGGGGCGGTGGGGGCGGTAACCACATGCGGGGCAGTCATAACAGGGGAATCCCTTCAGGGGTTGGGCGGTGCACCGGGGCCCGGTGCACCGGCGGGGCGAGTCAGGCTTTGATGCGGGCACCCAGGGCAAGGGGTTTGTAGGCTTTGCCGAATGCGGATTTGATGACCTCGGCGACGATGGCGCGGTCTTCTTCCGGGGCGGTACCGATGACGTTCGCCGCAGCGGTTTCCGCGCCCACAGCGGCAGCGATCTTGTTGAAGGCAAGGAGTTCTCGCAGTTGCGGAGCCCACCCGATCTCGCCGTGTTCCACACGCTTGGCCAGGTCCCGCGCGACGGTGACCGCGCGCTTGTCCACCCCGAGTGAGGTGGCGAGGTCGTAGTCGGAGATCACTTCGACCTGGAACGCGAACCGCGACGCCAACGCGTCGGACAAGATCGCGCCATGCACGCCGGGATTGTGTCCCGCGACAACGAAGAAACCGGGGGCAGCCTTCACCACTTCGCCCTTATGGGCTTTGATGATGATCTCTTTGCGCCCGTCCATCGCCGGATACACCGACGCGAGCACAGTGGGCGGTATCAGGGTGGCGTCGTCGATGAACAGGACTCGCCCTTCGCGCATGGCCCGGACCAGCGGGCCATGAACGAAGGTGAAAGTGCCATCCGGGTTTTGGGTGTACTCGCCCACCAGATCGGCCACGGTCGTATCCGAATCGCCCTGCACGGTCAGCAAATCCCCGTACGCGGCTTCGATCAGACTCGTCTTGCCCGTCCCCGGGGGCCCGTACAACAACACCGGAACTTCCGCATCCCGCATCGTGCGCAGAACCTCGACATCCGACCGCCCCGCCAGTTCGCGCAAGTGGTATTCCTGCCCGTTCGGACGCGTCACCGTGCCACCAGCCGGGGCCGCTACCGGCCGCACCTTCGATGCCTTCGGCGCTTTCGGGGCCGTGGGTGCCTTCGGTGCTTTCGGTGGCTTCGGTGCGGGTGCGGGTGCGGGGGCCGTGGGGGCGTGGGTAGCGGTTCCGGCCGCAGCGCTGGCGGTGGTGGCGGTGGCGCGGTAGCGCACGGGTTTCGGGTTGGTCAGCTCAGCGTGACCGGCCCCGGTCAGGGTTTTCAGCGCGTTGCCGATGGCACCGGACGAACGCCCGAGAATTTTCGAGATGTCGCGCGGACTGTATTCGGTCGTCGGGTTGTCCGCCAGCACGCGGGCCACCATGCTACGCAATTCGCCCGATGCCAGGCGGGCACCCGACGCGGGGGCGGTTACGGTGGGGGAAGTCATCATTTTCTCCTATTTCAGCAGCACATTCCGTGCGCGCCCACACAGCCGCAACAGGCATACGTGTGACGGAATCAGCATTCGGAATTCTCGAATTCCCCGGCATTTCCTGGGAACGAATCGACGCTAACTCGACTCTTCCCGTGAATGCAACCCCAAAATCCATCAATTTTCCGACTTTTCCGCCGAGTCCACCGTAAAATGCAGCGCAATTCCCGAACGAAATGCGAAAACCATTCCCCAGCCACCGCGACCAGCATGCCAACAGAAGAAATGGAATAAGAAAAGGAAAATAGAAAAGGCGAATACACGACAGGGATACGAGTGGGGACAACGGGTGAGGTCCGGGCCTGCGGATGTCGCGTGGACATCGTGGGCCGTCGCCGCCGGATCATGTCTCTGTACTGCTTCGGAGACATGATCCTGGGTGGCCCCAACGACCCCGCACCGCCTGTCAGCGGCCGGTTTGCGGTGGCGGGGTGGGGCGATTTGACCGCCCCACGGAACACCCCACGGAACACCCCACCGAACGCCCCACGGATCGACCACCCCGACGCCGCGAGCGGCGAGGCATCGATGAATTCCCGCCCGACCGGCCGCAAATGAATGTTTCCCGCCGCATACAGCATATTTCTCGGCTACATTTCACAGCGAGCCGATGATCCAGGTACTGAAGGCGACCGACACACGGAAATACCACTATTTCCAGAATAACGTACCTGCGGCGTAGCGGTAACCGTCACCGACCGGGCAGGCCGTTGAATACGATGAACGTAGAAGGAATGCAGCCACGTTCCAGGCTGGCGAGCGTTACCGGCAATCAGGGCACCGGATGCGGTGGTTCCGGGCTGGCCCGACCGGCATGTGTCGAGCGGTATCGTCGCGCTGTCGGTCATCTTTTCGTGTTTCGGAGATGGTCCAGTAGCGCTCGTGTTTCCCGGCTGGGTGTGGTGTCGATTTCCGCGAGTTTTTTACTCAGGAGGGAAAAGGTGCGGGCGAGGGCGTCGTATTCGCCCAGGCGGGCGTGCAGGCGCAGGATGTCTTGCCAGAGTGACTCGTTGTAGGGGTCGGTTTCGGTGGCGGTTTCCAGCATGCCCAGGGTGGTGCGGGGGTCCACGGTGACGGTGTGCGCGGCCAGCCATCCCAAGGCGTTCAACGCATCACGGCGCGCGCCTTCGCGCAGCGTGTCGAGCCACGAGCGCGACAGGTCGCCCGCCAGTGGCATGGTGGCCAGGTCGATGATCCGCTGGGACGCCGCGATCCTGTCGGGCTCGTCGCGGGCGGTGCGGCGGGTGTTCACCGCGGTAGTGAATTCCCAATAGTCGACGGTGACCGTGGCCGGGTTGAGCCGGTAGCGCAACCGTTCGTCGGTCAACAGCGCGGCGGCGTGGCTGGGGTCGGTGGCGGTGCCGATCGCGGTGCGCAACCGGCTGAGTAGGTTCGACAACGCGTGGCTGGGTCGTTTGGGCTGGTGCTCGCCCCACAGCGCCTCGAGCAGCTGATCGCGTCCCAGCCCGTTGCGATGCAATGCGAGGACGGTCAGCAGTTCCCGGCTGCGGGGTTGCACCCGCTCGGTGATCTCCAGCCCCGCCGCACTGGCATCCGGCCCCCTGCCACCGCGCCACAGAATCCGGGTCGGCCCGAAGATCCGGATCGCCAACGCAGGACCGCTACGGTCGTGCGGCAGGGTCGGCTCGGGGTCGGGCGAGGCGATGATGTTCGGTGCCGCGCTGGCATCAGAAGGTGGCACGGCGTGCAGGGAGCGCAGTGGGGCAACGGGTTTCGAGGATGCATTGGTGCCGGTGTGCTCGGTCCCGCGAGCGGGGCCTCGATGTGCGGGAACCACTGGTGATATCCGGCGCTGCGGCGGGCGGGGCGCGCGGCTCGCGATGTCGGACCGGTCTGGACGGCCGCTGTCGGCCGGGTTCTTACCCGGGGGCGTGGTACCTCGGGAGGCCGCGTCAGGTCCCGGAGCCAAGCCAGCGGGGCGATCGATTCGGTAGACCGTCGGCCCGACCACCGCGCCGCCACGGAGACTGAGACGGAGACGGAGACGGCGTGATGGTGTGCGTGTGCCCGCGGTGTTCGCGTCGGTCGTGGGGGCTGCCGCCTCCGACGGTGGCCGCAGCTGGGGTTCGACGCTGGCGGTGATGACGCGGGCGGCGGCCAGGAGCCGGTTACGGGGCCAGGGGCGGGTCCTGCGCAGCAGCGCGGTCGCGGACCGCTCGTGGTGCGGCAGGCACGCCAGCACCGGCGTGCCCAAGGCTTTCGCGTAGGCGCTGTCGCGCTCCGCGCCCAGCAGCAGAACTCCGGGACGGCGGGTGCGGCTGGCGACCTCCCGTATCCGGTAACCGGCCAGCCCCGGGTCAGCGAGGTCCGCGTGCACGAGAATCAGGGAGGCGTCCGCGCCGCGGAGGATCGGTGCCACTGTCGAGCCAGGCCCAGCAGCCCCGCAGTCGACGAAGACCGTGGCCCGCAACGTGTTCCAGACCGCGAGTTCATCGAGGCGGCGGTCGTGACGGCGGCCCGTGAGCAGCATCGCGACCCATTTGTCGCGCTGGCTGTCGGGTCCTGGTGGGGAGGCCGGGAAACCGACCCCGTTGCGCAGGTATTGCACATGTTCAGCGGCCTGCACGGGCTGTGCGCCGAGGTGCGCGGCGCGCGCCATGCTCGCGAGCCCTCGATACGGGTCGGCTCCGGTCAGGTCCGCGAGTTGCCCGCCGGACGGGTCGGCCTCCACGATGATCGCGGGATCGGGGCCGGGCCAGGCATGCGCGAGCGCCACCGTCGTGGTCGTCACGCCCGTCTGCGCGGCGAGGCCGACCACGGCGATCAGCAACGGACGCTGCGGGGCTGGTGGTGGAGCGGTCATCGCAGCCGGGCCGGAGTCGGGTCCATCTCAAACCTCCTCGTGCCCGGTGTCCGGTGCATGGCCGGTGTCGGGGTGTGGTTGTTCGAGGTGGGCACGGAGGGCGTGGTCGAGGGTGCGGGTGATGGTGTCGGTGGCGCGGGCGGGGTGGGTGC
>CBJNFW010000400.1:0-6036 GCA_966435935.1 uncultured Nocardia sp. | reverse complement strand
GAAAAGGCCGAGGTGTCCAAAGGAACAACACACCGCGCCCGGCGGACTGTGGGGGTCCGCCGCCCGCCCCTCATCTGCCGGAGCGAGCGGCAGGGTCGGTTGGCGCCAGCTGCTGCCGAGTGGTGCCGGTTGCCGTCAATTGCCGGTGACGCCAGGCGTTTTGTTCGCTTCGATCACATAGGCGTCGGTGTAGGTCTTGGACAGGTCGATGTCCTTCGTCACGTGGCCGGCGTCCTTGTCGACGGCCAGGGCGGTCTGGGGTGCGCCGGCCGGCATCATGCCGTCGGGCAGGAACTGGTCCTTGTCTCGTTGCAGGGCCGCGATGTAGTCCGGCTTGGTGATCAGGCCGTTGGAAACGAACTGTGGCGGAAGATGATCGGCGATATCGGTGGCGCTGTGTGTGGCGATGTAGTGCATCGCGGCCACGAGCGCGTTCACTACCGCCTGGGTCTGTTTCTTGTGTGAATCGATCCAACTCGACTGAGCCAGTACCGCAGCGCCGGGATAGACGCCGCCGAACCATTGCTTCGCACCCGCGGTGGTCGCGATGTCGATGGCGGGGGCAGCGACACCCTTGTGCTGTAGCGCGGTCACGGTGGGCTCGGTGGTCATCGCGCATTGGATCCGGTTCTGCTGCAACGCGGAGACGAGGGTGGAGCCCGCGCCTACGCCGAGGCGGCTGAAGTCCTTCGTCGGCAGACCGGCGTGCGCGGCCAGGCCGAGGGTCAGATCGTCGGTGCCCGAGCCCAGGTCGGTGACGCCGATGGTCTTGCCTTTGAAGTCGGCGGGAGTGTGTACTGCGGAGTCCTTGGCGCACATCACTCGTTCGCCCGGCGCGCCGCTGAGTTGTGCCACCGAGATGATGTTCTTGCCGGCCTGCTGGAAGTTGATGGTGTGCACGTACCAGGCTCCGGCCATGTCGACCTGGCCCGAGGCCACGGCGTCCTCGGCGCCGACGCCGCCTTGTTGTTCGGTGCTCAACTGCATGTCGACCCCGAACTTCTTGTACAAACCCAGCCCGTCGGCGAGTTGATAGGGCAGGTAGATCTGCTTGTCGATGCCCCCGACCATCATGGTGACCGTAGGCAGGCCACTGCTGTTGCTACTGCCGCCGCAGGCGGTGAGTGTGACAGCCAGGCCGACCACAGCGGCGGCCCCGAGCGCACGGAGTGCGGTTTTCATGGGTCTTCCTTCGATGAAAAGCGTTGGGAATCCATAAAGTCACGGTCAGATGCCGGCGGATGCGGCCGGCGTCGCGGGGCGCCAGGCCAGCAGCCGGCTCTCCAACCGGGTGATGAGGAATTCCGCGGTCAGCGCGATGATGCCGATGATGATCATGGCCGCGAACACCCCGTCGGGGTTGAAGTTGTTCTGCGCGGTGGAGATCACCAGCCCCAATCCCTTTTGCGAGCCGAGGAATTCGCCGACGATCGCGCCGATCACCGAGAAGCCGAACGCGACGTGCAGGCTGGCGGTGATCCAGGTCAGCGCCGAGGGCAGGACCACGTGCCGCACAATGTGCCAGCGCGAGGCGCCCAGTACCCGGACGTTGGCGAGCAGATTGTGATCGACCTCGCGGACTCCCTGGAAGGCGTTGAAGAACACCACGAAGAAGACCAGCACCGCGGCCAGCATCACCTTCGACGCGGTGCCCAGACCCAGCCACACCACGAAGATCGAACCGAGCACGATGCGCGGCATCGCATTGAGCGCCTTGATATATGGGCCCGCTACGTCGGCGAGGAATTGCACCTGACCGAGCAGGATGCCTGCGACGATACCGGCGGCGACGCCGTAGACGAAGCCGAGCAGCGCCTCCTTCATCGTGATCCAGATCTGCTCCCACACCGAGCCGTACTGGGTGCCGTGCTCGATCCAGTCGATCAGGGTGGACACGATGCCGCTGGGCCGGCCGAAGAAGAAGGGGTCCAGCACCTTCCAGCCGGTCAATAGCTGCCAGCCGCCGACTACCACGACGAACACCGCGACCCGCGCGGCATTCACCTCGATCGCGCGCCTGCGCGCCTTGCGGCGGGCCGCCACGGTGAGGTCGATCTCGCTGGTCACGTGGCGGATGTCGTGCTGCAGTGCGGCGAGCGCGGATTCGGGCTGTGCTTGTTCCCGAGCTGCTTGTTCCCGAGATGTCATGTTCGCGCTCCTTCCTGCGGTGCGGCGGTCTGTGCGTAGGCCTGCTCGACCTCTTCGCGTAGCGACTGCCAAATCTGTTGGTGCAGTTCGAGAAAGCGGGGCTGGAACCGGATCTCCTGCACCGCGCCGCGCGGCCGTGGCAGGTCTATCTCGTAGCGGGCCTTGACCGTGCCGGGGCGGGCTGTCATCACCACCACCACATCGGCCAGCGCGATGGCCTCTTCCAGGTCGTGGGTGATGAAAACGACCGTGGGCCGGGTCTGTTCCCACAGCGCCAGCAGTTCGTTGGACATGATCGCCTTGGTCTGCACGTCCAGCGCGCCGAACGGTTCGTCCATCAGCAGGATCGACGGCTCGTTGATCAACGCCGCCGCCAGGCTCACCCGCTTGCGCATACCGCCGGAGAGTTGATGCGGGTAGTGGTTTTCGAAACCGGCCAGGCCCACCCGGCGAATCCAGTCGCGGGCAAGCTGCTGGGCCTGCCGTTTGGGCAGATGCCGGAACATCGGCCCGAGTCCGACATTGGCGAGCACGCTCTTCCACGGCAGCAGTGCGTCGGCTTGGAACATGAAACTGGTGCCCGGCGTGATGCCGGAGACCACCGTGCCGCCGACCCGCGCCGCGCCCGCGGTCGGCCGGTCCAGCCCGGAGATCATGCCCAGCGTGGTCGATTTGCCGCAGCCGGTGGGGCCGACGATCGCGCAGAACGTCCCGGGTTCGATGCTCAGGTCGACATCGTGCAGGGCGGTGAACGCCTCGCCGGTCGGGCTGGTGAATCGTCGGGTTACCCCGGACAGTTCGATCCGGGCGTCGGAACGGGTCGCCGGTGGGGGCTGGGTGGTTCGAGCGAGCATCGCATCGTCTCCTGAACTGGTGGAGCTGGTGATACCGCTCGACTATCGAGGGTGAACCGGGTCACGTCGACCTTTCCGGCACCGGTCGCGCTTTGTGTGGCTTACGCGCATTTCTGTATATAAAGCTCACTGATCGGACGGCGAACCATGCGTTACGATCCCGGGAGTGACGCCCTTCACACGCCGGCGCCGTGGCTGGCGTATCTCGACCCAGGTACTCGTGCTGCTGCTCGGCATTCTGTTCGTGTTCGCGGGCGTCGACGGCTATCTTTCGCTGCG
Source organism: uncultured Nocardia sp. (assembly GCA_966435935.1). Taxonomy (GTDB): domain Bacteria; phylum Actinomycetota; class Actinomycetes; order Mycobacteriales; family Mycobacteriaceae; genus Nocardia. The sequence goes on along the minus strand of CBJNFW010000400.1, from coordinate 2,755 downwards.
CGACGAAAGTCAGGAGCTGGACCGCGACGCCGGTACGAACTCACTGACCATCGCGCGCATGGTGGCCGCGGACCCTGTTGTGGTGCAAGGGCTTTCCGGATCGGATCCCGCGCGGGTGATCGATCCGATCGCCGAAACGTTCCGGCGCACCACCGGCGCCACCTTCGTCGTCGTGGCGGACCGGCGCGGTGTGCGCTACTCGCACCCCGATCCGGCGTTGATCGGCACCTCACTGCTCAACGACCCCGGGGAGAACCCGGACGCGGTCCTGACCGGTGGCACCTACATCGGGGTGCAGCACGGGTCGATGGGCCGGTCGGTGCGCGCCAAGGCGCCGATCCGCGACGACACCGGCCAGGTGATCGGGCTGGTATCGGTCGGCACCCGGGTACAGGACGTGCACCGGAACCTGTGGTCGCGGCTGGTGCAGAGTTTCCTCCCGCCGTTGCTGGCGCTGGTGCTCGCCGTGATCGGCGCGCTGCTGGTCGCGCGGCGAATCAAACGCCAGACCTACGGCCTCGAACCCGCGGAGATCACCGCCATGCTCGAACAGCGCGAAGCCATGCTGCACAGCACCCGCGAGGGACTGATCACCCTCGACCTCGACGAGCGGGTCACACTGGTCAACGACGAAGCCGAGCGGCTGCTCGATATCGATCGGGCGGCCGCGGTCGGCGAACTCTTGGCGGATCTCGTGCCGGCCGGGCGGGTGCGTGAGGTGCTGGCCGGTCGAGTCAGTGGGCGGGACGAGATCATCCTTGTCGGTGACCACATCCTGGTCGTCAATCACATGCCGGTAGAGGTGCGCGGGCGACCCGTCGGCGCCGTGGTCACCCTGCGTGACCGGACCGAACTCGACGAACTGCTGCGGGAATTGAACGACACCCGCTCCCTGGCCGACGCGCTGCGCGCCCAGGAACACGAATTCGCCAACCGATTGCACGTCATCGGCGGACTGATCGAGCTGGGCCGCTATCAGGATGCGGTGGACTTCATCGACCGCACCTCGCTGGTGCACCAGCAACTGGCCTCGCGGGTGGTCGAGGGTGTCGGTGACCCGATACTGTCGGCACTGTTGCTGGGCAAGGCCGCGGTCGCATCCGAACGCGGGATCGAGCTGACGGTATCGACCACCGGCACCCTGCACGAGGAACTCGACGGCGTCGAGGGCTTGGTGACCGTGCTGGGCAACCTGATCGACAACGCACTGGAATCCGCCCACGCCGGAGGCCGAGTCCAGGTCACCATCGTCGTCGGCGACGCCGAGCTCGAGTTCCGGGTACACGACTCCGGGCCGGGGATCGATGAATCGTTGTCGCAGGAGATCTTCCGGCACGGCTACACCACCAAGGCCGCCCGGGCCGCCGACCGCCGCCGCGGCCTCGGGCTGGCGCTGGTCAGCCGGGAAGTGCACCGCCGCGGTGGCCGCATCGAGGTCCGCAACGACGGCGGGGCGCTGTTCACCGTCGTCACCCCGTTGCGATACGCGAGCACGACAGCGCAGGACCGATCATGATCCGCACGCTCGTCGTCGACGACGACCCCCTGGCGGTGTCGGTGCACCGCCAATTCACCGAGCGTGTCGATGGGTTCCAGGTGATCGGCGAGGCCACCACCGGCACCGGCGCCCTGCGCGCGGTCACGACCCTGACGCCGGATCTGATGCTGCTGGACATGTACCTGCCGGATATGGGCGGCATCGAGGTGCTGCGCCGAATCCGCGCAACGCGCACCACGGCGGTCGACGTCATCGCCATCACCTCCGCCAAGGACGTCGAAATCCTGCGCTCGGCAATGCATTTGGGTGTCGTGCACTATGTGGTGAAACCATTCACCTTCCGGATATTCCTAGAGCGGCTGACCAGCTACGCCGCCGCCCGCACCCAACTCGATCGCATGCGCACACCAGCACAGACAGACATCGATCGGCTCTACGGGCGGCTGCGCAGCAGCGGCGCGGACTCGCTCCCGAAAGGGATCTCCGCGACCACTCTCACCCACGTCTCCTCCCTGCTACGCCAAACCCCCGGGGGACTAACCGCCACAGAGCTGGCCACCGCCGCCGGATTCAGCCAAGCCGCCGCCCGCCGATACCTCAAGTTCCTGCACGACAACGGAACTGTGAACATCGCACTGCGCTACGGCGCAGCCGGGCGACCCGAACACCTCTACCGCTGGGGCGAACACGGCGACGGGCAGTGAAGCCGCCGCCGATTCTGGACTCTGTCGAGATCACCGGTTCCGACTCCTCGACGGCGGGCCGCGGGGTTACGGGTGCAGGGCCGGGCCGACATGCGCGGGATGGTTCGGATGCGCTGCTGCACAACGGGTTACCAGACCCCCTTCCAAGCTCCCCGCCACCGTCGGCGGTGGCGATGCCGGGCCCGGCCGGCGCCGTTGTGCACTCGAAATGGTGGATAAACCGGCGGCGAGCGGTTCGGGAGCTGGTCGGCCCCGGATCCATGGTCGTGCGCGGGCGTTGAGGCAGCGGTCGCGCGGCGGGCGGCCTGGTCGATCTCGGTGTGGTCGGCGAAGGTCCGACCGGCGGATTCGGTTCAGCCGTGCGGATCAATATCCGGAGGGCGCGGTGGTCAGATGTTCGCGCACGAGGAGCCGGTGAGCCTGCTGGGCGGCGACCGATCGGTTCTCATCGCCGGTGGCCGGCGGTTCCTCCAGGCCGCGGGCGAGTGCCGCCACCGCGTCGCCGAGCAGTTGCAGGCGGTGTTCGAGCGCGTCCATCCGGCGGCCGTCGCCG
>CBJNFW010000399.1:0-6109 GCA_966435935.1 uncultured Nocardia sp. | reverse complement strand
GCGCGTCCGATGAGCGCCTGGCCTGGCAGAAGGATTGGCTGGCAACGCTTTTCGACGCCGGATTCGCCGGGCCCAGTTGGCCGCGCAGGTACGGCGGCATGGAGTTGGGTTTCGCTCGTCAGGTGATCTACCAGGAGGAGTACAACCGGGCCCGGGTGCCGGGACCGTTGGGCACCGGGCTGGGCATCGCCGCGCCGACGATCATCAAGTACGGCACCGAGGAGCAGAAGGACCGGTTCCTGCGGCCGATGCTGCGCGGTGACAGCGTCTGGGCGCAGGGGTATTCCGAGCCGGGCGCCGGCTCGGACCTTCCGGCGTTGCGGACCACCGCGCGTCGCGAGGGCGGCGGTCCCGACGATCCGGACGCGTACTACGTGGTCGACGGGCAGAAGGTGTGGAACAGCGCGGCGGATGTCGCGGACATCCTGTTCACCCTGGTCCGCACCGGTCCGCCCGGTTCGCGTCAGGAGGGGATCAGCTATCTGCTGATCGACGCGCATGCCCCGGGCGTCACCGTGCGCCCGCTGCGCGACCTCACCGGTGACGCGCACTTCTGCGAGATCTTCTTCAACGAGGTGCGGGTCCCGGTGGCGAACCGGATCGGGCCCGAGAACGGCGGCTGGCCGCTGGTGCGCACCAGTCTCGGGCACGAGCGCGCGGCCGGGGCGATGAATCAGGCCGCGCTGTACCGGCGGGTGCTGGACGAGTTGATCGAACTCGCCCGCGAATGGGGAGCGCTCGCGGATCCGCTGATCCGGGATCGGTTCGCCGAGTTCGAGATGCGGGTGCGGATCATGCGGTTGACCGGGATGCGCACCATCTCCGACATTCTCGCGAAGGGCGAACCGGGCCCGGCGTCCTCGACCTCGAGGCTGTTCATCGTCACCTTCGAGCAGGAGCTGCACGAGTTCGCGGTGGATCTGCTCGGCTGCTACGGCATTCTGGATCGGCACGATCCGCATGCGGTGCAGCGCGGCCGCTGGGTGTGGGGATTCCTGCGCACCCGGGCCTCGACCATCGGCGCGGGGACTGCCGAAATCCAGCGCAACACGATCGCCGAGCAGGTGCTGGGTCTGCCACGCGACCCGGCGATGCCCAGCACGGGAAGGTCCTGATGAGAGCCGCGTACTGCACGGAATACGGTGCGCCCGACAAGCTTTCGGTCGTCGAACTGGACGATCCGGAGCCCGGCCCGGGTCAGGTCGCGGTGCGGATACACGCCGCGTCGGTGAATTTCCCGGATGTGCTGATGGTGGCGAACCAGTACCAGGTGACGCTGCCGCTGCCGTTCGTCCCGGGCAGCGAATTCGCCGGCGAGGTGTGCGCACTCGGGCCCGGTGTCAGCGATCTGAAGGTCGGTGACCCGGTGGCCGGTTCGGCGATGGGCGGCGCGTTCGCCGAGCGGATCGTGGTGCCGGTCGAGTCGCTGCGTGAGGTGCCGGACGGGCTGGACATGGTGCACGCGGCGGCATTCCACGTCGCCTACGGCACCGCGTACCACTCGCTGGTCACCATCGGCGGGGCGGTGGCGGGCGAAACGGTGGCGGTACTGGGCGCGGCCGGCGGGGTCGGCTCGGCCACCGTCGACGTCGCGACCCGGCTGGGTCTGCGCGTGATCGCGGCCGCGTCCTCACCGGAGCGTCTCGCGATCGCCCGCGATCTCGGCGCTGTGGCCGGAATCGATTACAGCAGTGAGGATCTCAAGACCCGCCTGCGCGAGCTGTCCGACGGCGGCGTCCATCTGGTGATCGATCCGGTGGGCGGCGACTACTCCGAGGCGGCCCTGCGTGCTCTGCGGCACGGCGGACGTTTCGTCACCGTCGGGTACGCGGACGGCAAGATCCCCCGCATCCCGCTGAACCTGGTCCTGCTCAAGGACGCGACCGTGCGCGGCTTCGAGATCCGGCTGCTGCGCCGGGACAACCCCGAGGCGGTCGCCGCGGCCACCCGTGCGCTCTCGGAGATGGTGCGCGGCGGCATGCGCCCGCACGTCTCCGCAGTTCACCCGCTCACCGATGTCTCCGGCGCGCTGACCGCGGTGGCGCAGCGCCGGACCACCGGAAAGGTCGTGCTCGACATGCTCGATCGCTGAGCGTAGTTCGGCGTTTCGGCGTTCGGTGAGAACAACCCATCGGGATGCTCACCCGGCCCGGCGGCCCGGCGTACATCGCCGGGCCGGACGAGCATCGGAACGGAGTTTCGATGTCCTACAACGAATCCGGCGCGCACCTCGACGTCCCGGAGGTGCCGGTTCCAGGCCACGTACCGGCCGAACTCGTCCATCGGGTCGATCACCACAACGATCCGGGCGCCTTCTCGCATCCGTTCGGCTATCTCGATGGGCTGCGGGAGGAATGTCCCATCGCGTACAGCCCGGTCTACGAAGGCTTCTGGGTGGCCACGCGCTGGGAGGATCAGCGGGCGATCCTGCAACAGCCGGAACTGTTCTCGAGCAAGATCATCGGTGTTCCCGGTGCGAAGTGGTACGCGGGCAACGAACTGCTGCCGCTGTCGCTGGACCCGCCCGAGCACACCCGATACCGCGCGTTGATCAATCCGGCGTTCTCGCCGCGGCGGATTGCCGCGCTGGAGCAGACCATCCGTGACCAGTCGTATCAGCTGATCGATGCGATCCTCGACAAGGGCACGGGCACAACGGAATTCATGACCGAATACGCCGAACCGCTGCCGTCGCTGATCTTCACCGCGATGCTCGGGCTGCCGTCTTCGGAGTACCGGCAGTTCGTCGGCTGGGTCGACACGATGCTGCACACCCGTCCGACCGAGGCCGGGGTGAAGACCAGGCAGCAGGCGGGCGAGCAGATCAACGAGTATCTGACGGAGTTGATCGCCGAACGCACCCGGACTCGTCGCGACGACCTGATCAGCGACCTGGTCGACAGCGAGGTCGATGGCGAGCGGCTCAGCCCGGACGAGGTCCGGCGGGTGTGCTTCCTGCTGTTCTCCGCAGGACTGGACACCGTGACCACGGCGCTGGGATGGGCCGTGCGGTATTTCGCCGAACATCCGCCGGTGCGCGCGGAGCTGGTCCGGAATCCGGAGCTGGCCCCGAGCGCGGTGGAGGAGATCCTGCGACTGCATTCCTTCGTGAATCACGCCCGTACCGTCACCCGGGATCTGGAGTTCGGCGGAGTCCGGATGCGGGAAGGCGATCGCATCCTGCTGTACAGCGGAGCCGCGGGACGTGATCCGCGCCAATTCCCGAACCCGCTGGAATTCGACTTCGACCGCAAGCCGAACCGGCACACCGCATTCTCGCTCGGCCCGCACCGCTGCGTCGGATCACATCTGGCGCGTCTGGAACTGACGGTGTCCCTGAATCAGTGGCACGAGCGGATTCCGGACTACCGGATTCCCGACGGCGCCGACGTTCCGATCCACGCGGGCGGTGTCGTGGGCATCGAGCGGCTGCCGCTGGTGGTTTCGGAGTAGTCGGAAAAAGTCTCCTCAATGGTATCGACGGACGCTCGTCGAGCCGGTATTCACGCCGGATTCCATTGAGCGGGACATTAACAGTGCACGCATTACCTCATCGGTCATAGACTGGACGAGTGCCGGCGTACAGCAGGCCCGAAGTGTGCGTCGAGAGCAGAGCAACGCATCCAAGTGCGGTTGCCCCAGGCGCCGCGATCATCAGGAGGGAGCAGACCAATGCCCTTGCAGCCCTATATGAAGCTGCTGTCGACAGACGACCATCTGATCGAACCACCCAAGCTGTGGACGGACCGACTGCCTGCCAAGTACCGCGAACTCGGTCCGCGGATCGTCGAGCAGGCACGCGGCGAGGGGCAGGCTCCCGCCGAGGTGTGGAAGTACGAGGACCGGATCTACCCGTACATCGGCCTCAACGCGGTCGCGGGTAAGGATTTCGAGGACTTCGGTCTCGAGCCGACGCGCTACGACGAGATGATCCCGGGTTGTTACGACCCGAAGGCCCGGCTGCGGGATATGGATCTGGACGGTGTGTGGGGCGCGCTGTGCTTCCCGTCCTTCCCGCGTTTCTCGGGCACCGTGTTCCTGGAGGGGCAGGACAAGGATCTGGCCCTGCTGTGCGTGCAGGCGTGGAACGATTTCGTCCTCGACGAATGGTGCCCGGCGGGCCCGGCGGGACGCCTGATTCCGCTGAGCATGCTGCCGCTGTGGGACGTCGAGGCCAGCGTGCGCGAGATCTACCGGGTGGCCGCGAAGGGCTCGAAGGCGATCACCTTCCCCGAGTACACCACGCCGCTGGGTCTGCCCTCGGTCTACACCGGGCACTGGGATCCGGTATTCGCGGCGCTCGAGGAGACCGATATTCCGCTGTGCCTGCACTTCGGCACCTCGGGCAACCCGCCCAAGACCTCGCCGGAAGCGCCGTTCGCGGTGACCATCTCGCTGTTCGCCTGCAACTCCATGTTCGCGGCCGCGGATCTGATCTTCTCCGAGGTGTTCCACAAGTTCCCCAAGCTGAAGGTCGGTTTGTCCGAGGGCGGTATCGGCTGGATGCCGTACCTGATCGAGCGGATGGACAACACCTGGGAGCGGCACCGCTTCTACCAGAACCTGAACCAGGACGTGCGCCCGTCGGAGCTGTTCAAGAAGCACTTCCACGGCTGCTTCATCGACGACCGGTTCGGCGTGGAGGTGCGCCACCACATCGGTGTCGACCGCATCACCTGGGAGTGCGACTACCCGCACTCGGACTCGTACTGGCCCAAGAGCCGGGCCTACGCGGCCGAGGTGCTCGCCGACGTACCCGATGACGAGGTGCACAAGATCGTCGAGCTGAACACTCGTCGGCTGTACAACATTCCGGCATGAGCGCGCCGGTGCCGAGCAGGCGTCCTGTGGGGCGCCTGCCGGAGTCCGAGCGGTCGGACTGGACCGAACAGGACCTGCTGACCCGTGAGGAGGCGCACGGCCGGCTGGTCCAGGAGATCGATCTGGTGCAGACCCAGCTCGGCGATCTGGGGGACGGCGACAAGGCCGAGCGGGAGCTGCTCGAATCCCGGTTGCGCGCATTGCGTAGTGCCGCTTCGGATCTGCTCGGTTCTCAGTAGCGGCCGGCGCCCCGTGGTGACGCGCCGAGCGCGCCGCGGGGCATCAGGCCGACGTGGCGGCCGAATGTTCCCTGACCGCGGCCTCGAGCGCCTCGATGTCGTACTCGCCACCGGAGAAGCCGATGAACAGTGTGCGGCAATACGTTTGGGACAGGTAGCTCGCGGTCCACTGCTGACCGGGTTTGACCCACTGATACGTATGGTTGTGCATATTGAGGAACTGCAACGTCGCCAGGCTCGGATCGGCCTCCCGAAAGACCCCCTCGTCCATGGCGGCCACCAGCAGCGAGCGCACGACTTCCTCGAACTGCCTGCGGCGCTTCAGCATTTTCTCCAGATTGGGCTCGGACAGCTGCCGGTAGTCGTGCTCGTACACCCAGATGTGGTCCAGGCGTTCGAAGATCACGGTCAGCAGTTCTTCGGACAGCAGCCGCAGTTTGATCGTCGGCGCGGCGTCCAGGGCCTGGATCCGGGCCGAGATCTCCAGCAGCGGAGTTAGGACTCGCTCCTGGATTTCGATCAGGAGATTCTCCTTGGAGCCGATGTAGTAGTAGAGGGCTCCCTTGGCCAGGCCCACCGTCTCGCCGATCTCGACGATGCCGGTCGCGGCGTACCCGTTCTTCGCGAACAGCGCCGCGGCGGTGTCGATGATCTCGTCTCGCTTGATCTGGTACTGCGGGCCGTGTCCTGGTGGCCGGGCCACATCATCCCCTCTGGTCGGGCGTGCCGATACTCGGGTGCGAGTATACGCAGACTAGAACGGATGGTCGAAATAACGGGCCGCCCGGAGGGGATGGCCGGGCGGCCCGATTTCGCGACTCCGGATCTCAAGTCTGCCGGGACAGGCCGGTCCGCTGATCGGCGGAACGGCGACGCTGCTGCGGTTGCAGGGAGGGGAACCGCAGGTAGTGGTCGATTCCGGGCATATCCGTCCCAGGTGGCACCACCTGGTCGATGGCGTCGAGAACGTCAGGGGTGAGCTGTATGTCCGCGGCCGCCAGCGTGTCGTCCAGATGAAGCATGGTCCGCGGTACGATGATCGTGGACGT
>CBJNFW010000398.1:0-6185 GCA_966435935.1 uncultured Nocardia sp. | reverse complement strand
GTTTCAGAACCCGCGGGGCCGGCGGGCGGGCGCTGTGCGGGAGGCGCGCAGCGGGAAGCGGCGAAATAAGGGCGCGGGCCGGGCCGCCGGAGTCGGCGGCACCGGCGCCCGCCGCTCCGGCGAGACCGAGCAGCCGAACCGGACCGAAGACAGGTCGCAGCGGGATGCGACCGGCCCGGGCGGGACCGACGCCGCGGCACTCGTCGTTGCGCTCGCCTTCCCGGAACGTCTCGCCCGGCGACGCGGCGCGGGGTCGTCCAGCTACCTGATGGCCGGCGGCACCGCGGTGACGTTGCCGCCCGGTTCCGGGCTCGGCGACGCGGAATGGCTCGCGGTCGCGGCGGCGACCCGGGATCCGGGCCGAGCCGAGGGACGGATCCGCGCGGCCGCCGTCGCCGACGAGCAACTCGCCCGCGAGGCCGCACCGAATCTGTGCACCATCGAGGACGAGGTGGACTGGCTCGACGGCGATGTCGTCGCCCGCCGGGTCGAGCGACTCGGCGCGATCACGCTGTCCGAGAGACCACTTCGCGACCCCGGCACAAGGATGCGGTCCGCGGCAGTACGTTCCGGGCTCCGATCGACCGGACTCGCTCTGCTGCACTGGAATTCGGAGGCGGTCGGCCTGCGGAACCGGCTGGGCTTCCTGCACCGGACCCTGGGCGCTCCGTGGCCCGAGGTCGACGACGATGCGCTGCTCGCCGACCTCGACGCGTGGCTGGGTCCCGAACTGGCCACCGCCCGCCGGCGCGCCGATCTCGAACGCATCGACGCCGGACAGGCCCTGCGCCGCCTGTTGCCCTGGCCCGAAGCGACCCGGCTGGACGAACTCGCACCCGACCGCATCATGGTGCCCTCCGGCAGCACACCGCGCCTGGACTACACGGCAGATCCGCCGGTCCTGGCGGTGAAGGTGCAGGAGGTCTTCGGCTGGACCGACACGCCCCGCCGCGCCGACGGCCGGGTACCGGTCCTGCTGCACCTGCTCTCACCGGCCCAACGCCCGGTCGCGGTCACCGCCGATCTGGCCTCGTTCTGGCGGACCGGCTGGCCCCAGGTCCGCGCCGACCTGCGCGGGCGCTACCCCAAGCATTCCTGGCCCGAGGATCCCGGTACCGTCACCGCGCATCGCGGCACCGCACGCAATGCGGGCCGCGCCTGAACCGCACACGGCTCGATCGCACCGTCGCGCCCCATCCTCGAGGTCTCGAACTACGCTGCTACACAGCCGATCTCATCGATCAATGCGGTCAACGCGGACACCAGGGCGGTTACGCCCGAATGCGGTTCGCCGCCCGGTTCGATCAGGTAGACGTCACGTCTGATCTCCACCATCAGCGCGGTCACCTCCGGACTCCGGCGGTAATGCCGCAGCGGAACATAGGTTCCCGAGAACGGCGAGTTCTCTCCGATCTCGAAGTCGGCGAACGCGTTCCGCGCGGCCGCGAGCAGCCGGGCCGGAGTGTGGAAGGGGTCCGTACCCAGGCAGATCTGCGGGCGCGGCCCCGCACCGTGCAGCTCGTACGGCAGCGCCACGCTCGGATAGGAATGCAGGTCCAGGATGATCGCCCGGCCGGTGGCCGACACCCGGCTCTCGACGGTCCGGGTCATCGTCTGCGCGTAGGGCTCGTAATACCTTGCCAGTAACTCCTTTTCGTGTCCCGCGTCATCCCGGCGGAGCCGAGTTCCGTGGGCCGTCCGGATATACACCGCCCCCATGCCGACCGCGCGCATCTCCTCCCGTTCATCCGGGAACCGTTCGGGGTCCACCACCAGGCGCGACAGTTCGTTGACCAACAGCCACGGCCGCGTCCCGGCTCGGGCGGCCGATCGTTCCGCGAGCATCGCGGTGTGCGCGTCGGTCATCCGGGACAGTTCGGCCGCCAGTTCGATATCGTCCAGCGTGATATGCGTGCGCACCCGCGCCGGAATCACCCGCGAACCGTGCGGAACATGGATCAGCACGGGCGAATTCACCGCGCCCGGAATCACTCGGTATCGCATCGATGGAGTCGCACTCGGACCGCCTGGCGCCTCGCCGCGGCACGGCGGCTCGATCATCTTCCGGCCGTTACCGTTTCGAGTACGCGCAAGGCCTCGGTGACGCATTCGGTCAGCTCTCGGTCATCGGCCTGGATCCAGCGGGCGAATGCGATCCGGAATGCCGCGACCCCGGCCTCGGCCGCCAGGCTGGCGGCGGGCTCGGTGACGCCGCGTTCGCGCAGCGCCCGCGCAGCGGTCGCGGCGAGTGAGGTGAGTTTGATCAGCTCACGCTCCTGAAGTGAGGCATTGGCGTCGATCACGATCTGACGCTGCCGGGCGAAGTCCCGGCGCTGCGCGAGCAGTTCGGCGAACGCCGCCAACGCGGCGGCCATCGCAGCCATCGGCGCAGCCGAATCCGGCTGTGTGGCAATGACTTTCGAAATCATTTCGTGCAGCACCTCCTGCCCGCCGAACAGTACCTCGCGTTTGTCGCCGTAGTGCCGGAAGAAGGTGCGCTCGGTGAGTCCGGCACGTTCGGCGATCTCCGCCACCGTCACCTGATCGAAGCCACGCTCCAGATACAGCTCCAGCGCCGCCTGCGCCAGGCGGCCGCGTGCGTCCGGTTCCCATCGAGCCATGCGCCCATGATAAGTGATGCCACTTACTGACATCATACGATGACAGCTACTGACATTGCTGCTAGCCTGATGTCATCAACTGACATCAGTACCCGAAGGGCGCTACGGATGCCCGGACGGTCGCAACAGAGGTGGTCATCTCATGCGTCTCTTCGTCACCGGCGGCTCGGGATTTGTCGGATCCGCCGTGGTTCCCGAACTCATCAGCGCAGGTCACGAGGTCATCGGACTGGCACGTTCGGATGCCTCGGCCGCCGCCCTCACCGCCGCGGGCGTCCAGGTGCGGCGCGGCGACCTGCACGACCAGGACAGCCTGCGCGCGGGCGCGGCCGACGCCGACGGCGTCATCCATCTGGCATTCATCCACGATTTCTCGCGATTCGAGGAGAACCAGCGCATCGACCGCGGCGTGGTGGATCTGTTCGGCGAGGTCCTCGAGGGCTCGGACCGGCCGCTGGTCATCGCATCGGGGCTGGTTCCGCTGGACACCGGCAAACCCGGCTCCAGCGACGGTCCGATGATCCGCCAGGCCACCGCCGCCGCGGCGATCCAACTGGCCGACCGCGGCGTGCGCTCGGTGGTACTCGGCCTGCCCACGACCGTGCACGGGGAGGGCGACCACGGCTTCGTCCGCCGTCTCGTCGAAACCGCCAGGGAGAAGGGCGTTTCCGGCTACATCGACGGCGGTGCGCACACCTGGCCCGCGACCCATCGTCTCGACGCCGCACATCTGGCCCGCCTCGCCGTGGAGAAGGCTCCGGCCGGAATGGTCGTACACGCACTCGCCGAACCGGGCATCGCGACCCGCGACATCGCCGAGGCCATCGCCCGCAAACTCGACGTCCCGGCGGTCTCGATCCCCCGCGAGAACGCCGCCGACCACTTCGGCTGGCTGGCCGCCATGTGGGGCACCAGCATCACCGGCGACAGCGGCCCCACCCGCGAGCTGCTCGGCTGGGAGCCGACCCAGCCCACCCTGCTCGAGGATCTGGCCCAGTCCTACTACTTCGAGAACTGATCCGCACCTGACTCGAACCGTTCGGCCCGTGCGCGATCGTGTTCGGGCCGTACGGTTGTCGCGCACGAGAACGATCCACCCCGCCGGACGCCCCAACCACCACCTTGCCCTCGGTAATCTGCCGCACGGGTCCCCCCGGACGTCGACCGGTCTGCCGGACCGGCAGCGAAACCTGCTGTCCCGCCACCGACAGCACAGTCATATCCTCTTCGGCCACAACAAGTTTCGCATCCATCCCCGCACACTCGCCTGGGCGCTCACTCCCCCGGTCGAACGTTGAGCACACACCCATCGACCTGACGATCGGCCGACGATCGATCACCGGTGTTGGACTCGCGCGCCCGCGTAGAGGCAGATGGCCGCTGCCGCAGCGAGATTGAGACTCTCGGCGCGGCCGTGGATGGGGATGCGGATGCGGTGATCGGCGCGGGCGGCTACGGCGGGGTCCAAACCGTGCGCCTCGTTGCCGAAGAGCCAGGCGACCGGGCCGGACAGAATCTCATCCGCGTCGTCCAGATCCACCTCGCCGCGGGCCGTCGTCGCCAGCACCCTGATTCCGGAGGCGGCCAGTGCGGCCAGGACCGCATCGATATCGCGCTCGCGGGCGACCGGCACGTGGAAAAGGCTTCCCGCGCAGGCACGCACGCATTTGCCGTTGTGCGGATCGACCGAATCTCCGGCCAGGACAACACCGTTCGCGCCGACCGCATCGGCAACCCGGATCAGCGTACCGGCATTTCCGGGGTCGGAGATGCCCACCGGGATCGCGAGCATCAGCGGACGCTTCGTGCCGGATCGTCCGCCGGCCGCTTCCTCCGGGCCGCCTACCGCCCGCTCGGCGGCGCCCGCCGCACGCGGTACGGCCTCGGCTCTCTTCGTGCCCCCGCTGGAAGCTCGGTCCGGCGCTTGCGGAACCGGCAGCGAAAGCACCTGCGCCAGAGGTACATCCACCTGCCGGCAGACCGCGACCAGGCCGGGCGGGGTGACCGTCTCGCCGAGCAGTTCGGCGGCGCGCTCACTCACCAGTGTGGTGCGCACACCCGTGGCAGCGGCGCCGGCCACCAGCTCGTGCTCCCGGGCCGCGGCCCGGGCAGAGAAGAACAATTCCTCGATCCGGCCGGTGTCCAGTGCTGCCGCAACGGAATTCGCACCCTCGGCGAGGAACAGCCCGGTCTTGCGGCGCGACGCGCCACGATGCAGCTTGACAGCGGAAACGACCCGCGGATTGCGCTCGGAGAGCGCGTCCACGGGTCGTTCTCGATGCTGAGTGGTCAAGTGCCGGATGCCGGATCAGGCGGCCGGAGCGTTGACATCCTCGGGCAGCGCGGCCCTGGCCACCGCGACCAGGCCCGCGAAGGCCTCGGCGTCGGAGACGGCCAGCTCGGCCAGGATCTTGCGGTCGACCTCGACACCCGCGGCCTTGAGGCCCTGGATGAAGCGGTTGTAGGTGATGTCGTTCAGCCGTGCCGCGGCGTTGATGCGCGCGATCCACAGCTTGCGGAAGTCACCCTTGCGCGCGCGGCGGTCGCGGTAGGCGTAGGTGAGCGAGTGCAACTGCTGTTCCTTGGCCTTGCGGTACAGCCGCGAACGCTGCCCGCGGTAACCCTTGGAGGCCTCGAGAACGGAACGGCGCTTCTTCTGAGCGTTGACGGCCCTTTTGACGCGTGCCACTGGTCAGTCCTTGTTAGATCGTGGGGCGCTCGCGGCGCCCGGAGGTGGTCGGTTGTTGGCGTCCGAGAAACGGATCGCGAGGCCGGCTCAGATACCGAGCAGCTTCTTGACGCGACGGACGTCGGCGGGCGCGACGGCCTCCGTGCCATCCAGACGACGAGTCCGGCGGCTGGACTTGTGCTCGAGCAGGTGGCGCCGGTTGGCCTGCTGGCGCAGCAGCTTGCCGCGACCGGACACCTTGAATCGCTTCGAGGCGCCGCTGTGGCTCTTCATCTTCGGCATGGATTCCTCAGTTCTGTCTCGTGCCGGTGGCAGCCTGCACTGGCGCTGCCACCGGAGCTGAATCGGTTCTACTGCGGGTTCGCCGCTTGCGCCTCGGGCGCGTTCGCCGCGGCCTCCGGCGCTGCCGCCCGCTGCTGCTGAGCGTTCGACTGCTGGGAGACCGTCTGCTGCGCCTTGGCGCGCGTCTTCGCACCCTTGTGCGGTGCGAGGACCATCGTCATATTCCGGCCGTCCTGCTTGGCCGACGTCTCCACGAAGCCCAGGTCGGCGACGTCGGCAGCCAGGCGCTGCAACAGCCGGAACCCGAGCTCGGGCCGCGACTGCTCGCGACCACGGAACATGATGGTGACCTTGACCTTCGACCCGGCTTCGAGGAAGCGCATCACGTGGCCGCGCTTGGTCGCGTAATCGTGGTCGTCGATCTTCGGTCGGAGCTTCTGCTCCTTGATCACTGTCTGGACCTGGTTCTTCCGGGACTCGCGCGCTTTCTGCGCGGTCTCGTACTGGAACTTGCCGTAGTCCATGATCTTGCACACCGGCGGACGCGCGTCCGGCGCGACCTCGACCAGGTCGAGGTCTGCCTCCATGGCGAC
>CBJNFW010000397.1:0-6193 GCA_966435935.1 uncultured Nocardia sp. | reverse complement strand
CGGTGGCTCCCCGGTACTGCTGACCGGGGACAACGCGGTCACCGCCGCCCGCCTGGCCGAACAGGTCGGCATCGGCGACGTTCGGGCCGATCTGCTACCCGAGGACAAGGTGGAGGCGGTGCGCGCCCTGCAGGCCGACGGGACGCGGATCGCGATGATCGGTGACGGGATCAACGACGCCCCTGCGCTGGCCACGGCGCACTCCGGCATCGCCATGGGCGGCGCCGGCTCGGATCTCACCCTGCAGACCGCGGACGCCGTCGTGGTCCGGGACGATCTCACCACCGTCCCCGCCGTGATCGCGCTGTCCCGGCGAGCCCGTCGCGTCGTGGTCGCCAATCTGATCATCGCGGCCACCTTCATCGGGATCCTGGTGCTGTGGGATCTGTTCGGCACACTGCCGCTGCCGCTCGGCGTGGCCGGCCACGAAGGCTCCACCGTCATCGTCGGCCTGAACGGTCTGCGGCTGCTGCGGGGCGCGGCGTGGGCGCGGGCGGTCCGAACCACCCGCTGACCACGAGCATCCCGGCCGCCTCGACGATCGAGGGCGGCGAATCAGGCCCATCCGTCGAGTGCGGTCAGGAACCCCTCGAAGTCGTCGGAGTGGACGCTGTGGCCGGTGCCGGGCACGGTGCGGGTCTCGAAGCCGGCCGCCCGATACTCCCGTACCAGCGGCGGCGGAAGCAACGCGCTCGGGTCGGCCGGCACGATGAGCGAAGGCACCACGGGAGATGTTGGCGCGTAAGCGGTTTCGAGGTAGCGCATGCGTGTGGTCTCGGGGTCCCAGGCGGCGAGGGCGTCGAGTTTGGCCCGTATGCTCGCCTCGCTCCACCGTGGGGACAGTGAACGCAGGTACGCGGCGTCCCGGTGCTTCATCGCCCGGATCGCCGGCTGAGCGGCGCTGAACGAGGTATCGCCCGGGTGCCAGGCCGGGTCCTCGTAGACCGCGCGCCGGGGCCGCAGATGTTCGACGATCATGGCCAGCAGGACGCCGCCCAGCGAGTGTCCGATCGCCAGTTCGACGTTGTCCGGTGCGGCCTCGAGCAGGTCGTCGGCCCACCGCTCGCGGCTGTACGTACCCCGCGGGCTGAGTCCGTGCCCGGCGAGATCAGGTGCGAGGACGCGGTATCCGCGCTCGGCCAGCGCGGGGCCGACCTGCCACCACGACCGGGAACTTCCCGACAGGCCGTGGATCAGCAGCGCGACCCGATCTCCGTCGCCCCACTCCTGTACGTGCAACCGTGCCATCTTCGAACTCCAGTCGGGTCATTCATTTCGATGTGTATCGAAATCATGGACCAGATTTCGATGAGTGTCAAAAGATCGAAATATCGCTAGGCTGGCCGGGTGCGTGCTCTGAACCATCCGACGATCGAGTCGACCGATCTGCCGACCGTGCTCGACGCGCTGGCCGATCCGATCCGGCTGCGGGTGGTGCGCCAGCTCGCCGAGGCGGGCGGGGTGATCTGCGGCGGATTCGACGTGCCGGTGAGCATGTCCACGCTGTCGCACCATCTGAAGGTGCTGCGCGAGGCGGGGGTCGTGCGGGTCAGTCCGGAGGGCAGTCGCCGCCGCCACGAACTGCGCGGTGCGGAGCTGGAGAGCCGGTACCCGGGGGTGCTCAGCAGCATCATCGCCGCGAGCCGCGGTGAGTCGTGGGGCGAAGGATGAATCGGAGTCGGGCGCGGCCGCGGAGGTCCGGGTAGGCCGGCACGCGACGAAGAATCGTCGTGATCGTAAGGATTTCCCGCGGCCCTCTCGCCGCCGAAGATGGACACCGGTTGTCCCGCAACCGAACTGAGAGCCGAGTGGCACACCACGGGGTGACCCGGGGTGTGCCGTGGCCGAACATGCGGCGGCGCGCCGAGGTGGCCGACCGTGCGGTCCTGCCCGGCGCCGGACATTTCTGAAGCGCGGCGATCCGATTCGCATCGAAGGAGTGAGTGAGATGAGCGATCCGGAACAGATCCGCACCGATGTCCTGGTGATCGGCGGCGGGCCGGCCGCGTGCTGGGCCGCGCTGTCGGCACGGGAGACCGGCGCGGAGGTCGTGCTGGTGGACAAGGGCTACTGCGGCACCAGCGGCGCGACCGCGCCGGCGGGGACCGGGGTGTGGTACGTGGCACCCGATCCGGCCGCTCGCGCGGCGGCGAAGGCGAGCCGGGAGGAACTGGGCGGATATCTGGCCGAGCAGCACTGGATGGACCGGGTGCTCGACCAGACCTACGGAAACATGGAGCGGCTGGCGCGTGAGGGGCGCTATCCGTTTCCGGTGGACCCGGACAGCGGACACCAGATCCGCACCGGACTGCAAGGCCCGGAATATATGCGGCGCATGCGTATTTGGGTGCGGCGGAAGGGAATCCGCATCATCGATCACGCACCCGCACTGGAGTTGCTGGTCGACGAGGCCGGCACGGTGCGCGGTGCCGCCGGACATCTGCTGCGGGCGGACCGGGACTACCGGATCCACGCCGGCGCGGTCGTCCTCGCGACCGGCGGATGCGCCTTCCTGTCCCGCGCGCTGGGCACCAACGTCGACACCGGTGACGGTGCGCTGATGGCGGCCGAGGCCGGGGCGCGCTTCTCCGGGATGGAGTTCTCGAACGCGTACGGCATCGCGGCGAAGGGGTCCACGATCACCAAGACCGCGTACTACGGATATGCCACGTTCTTCCACGAGGACGGGCGGGTGCTCGAGGGTGCGGGATCGGCGCGCGGGCGTTCGGTGATCGCGCGAACCCTGTTGCGCGAACGGGTTTTCGCGACCATCGATCGTGCCGACGAGGCCGTGCGGGCCCGGATGCGCCTGGGACAGCCCAACTTCTTCCTGCAGTTCGATCGCCGCGGTATCGACCCGTTCACCGATCGGTTCGAGGTGGACCTGCTCGCGGAGGGAACCGTGCGCGGCACCGGAGGTATCGACATCGTCGACGATGACTGCGCGACAACGGTTCCCGGTCTGTATGCCGCCGGTGACGCGGCGACCCGGGAACGAATCTGCGGTGGTTTCACCGGCGGCGGCAGCCACAATGCCGCCTGGGCGATGTCCTCGGGCACCTGGGCGGGCCGGGGCGCGGCCGGACATGCGCTGCGCAGCCGCTCGCTCGCGGTGGGGAAGCTGCGTGGTGCCGGACGAGCGGGATTGCGGCCCAGCGGATCTCATACCGTGGATGCGGCGGACATCCTCGCCGCGGCCCGAGCGGAGCTGCTGCCCTTGGAGAAGAACTATCTGCGCACGGGCGCACGGATCGAGCGTGCGGCGGATGCTTTGGACGAGGTGTGGCGCAGTGCCGCCGACGGGCTGGGAGGCGCCGCCGGGCCCGAACGGGTTCGCGCCCGGCGTGCGGCGGCGATCACCGCGGTGGGGCGGCTGATGTACCGGTCCGCATTGGCGCGCACCGAATCTCGCGGTATGAGTAAACGCGCCGACTTTCCCGATCAGGACCCGGCGCAGCACCACCACATCGTCAGCGGCGGACTCGACACGGTGTGGACCGGGATAGACCGGCCGCACCGGGCCGTCGCGGCGGTGGCGTGATGATCGAACTCGTCCGAGCGGACAGCTGCGTCTCCTGCGACGTCTGCATCCAGGTCTGCCCGACCGATGTATTCGATCCGGGGCCCGGCGGAATACCGGTCATCGCACGGCAATCCGACTGCCAGACCTGTTTCATGTGCGAGGCGTACTGCCCGGCCGACGCGTTGTACGTGGACCCGGAATCGACTCCGCTGCCGTCCGGTCGAGCGGTCCCGGTCGAGCATGTCGGACGGTATCGGCGCGAGATCGGCTGGGGCCGCGGCCGTCGGCCCGGCAGCCTGTCCGCGGTCGGCCCGGTGCTGCCCGCGAGTCCACCGCCGCGGCTGAGCAGATGACGGCCGAATGGCCGGACCCCGACGCACGAGGATCGCCAGGAGGCTGAAATGACTTACCGGGCAGATATTTTCCGATCGGACACCGTGATCTCGGCCGAGGAACTCCGCAACCGGATGGATCTCGGCCAGCCGTTGACGATCCTGGACGTTCGCTGGCGGCCGGATCGGCCACACGGTCGCGCGGAGTACGAACTCGGTCACATCGAGGGCGCGGTATACGTCGATCTGGAAACCGAACTGGCAGTTGATTCGCCGCGCGGGCGGGGCCGGTATCCGCTTCCGTCCGGGAGTATCGTGCAATCGGCCGCGCGCCGGTGGGGCGCGCGCAACGGTGTGCCGATCGTCGTGTACGACAACTGGAATCGTGCCGGATCGGCACGGGCATGGTGGCTGCTGCGCGCGGCCGGTGCATCCGAGGTGCGCATCCTGGACGGCGGCCTGACGGCCTGGGCCTCCGCGGGAAACCGGATCGTCACAGGTGCCGCACACCCGGACCCGGGTGATATCGACCTGACCCACGACGAGCTTCGCCACGGTGAACTACCCACCCGCACCGACCTTTACGACCATCCCGACGCCGGTGTCGTGATCGATGTCCGAGGCGGATACGGCCGGCGCACCGAACGGATCGACCACCCGGTCCCGGGGGCGCGGCACATCCCGGCCCGGGCACTGCTGGACGCGCACGGATTCCTGCGTCCCGTCACCGAACTCGAAGAATTGTTCGCCGAAGCCGGTGTCTACCAAGCGCGCGCCGTGGCAGTCTGCTGCGGCTCGGGCGTGCTGGCCGCCCTCGGCGTCGCCGCACTGACCGTCCTCGGCATCAACGCGGCCCTGATTCCCGGCGCCTGGCCGCGGTCGGCCGCGACGAGCACCGACGCGGAGCCGAACGCTCGAATCGCCGCGCCCACAGCGTGATTCACCGGCGCAACGCGATCGCCCCGGAGGTCGGCGCGGCCCAGTCCAGGGCGTCCGATTGGGCGATGTACTTGTCCAGCCCGGCTGCGATGTCGTCCGGGATGGCGACCGCGCGGCGCGTGGTCAGGTCGACGTGCACCAGCATGATCTCGAGGGTGTTCGACAGCCGCTGGCGGCTGCGATCGAGCAGGAACGTCATCAGATGCACCGCCTTGTCCGTGCGTCCGAGGATGCGGGCGTGCACCGAGAACTTGTCACCCTCGCGCAATTCGCTGAGGTAGGCCAGGTGGTGTTCGGCGGTGAACAGGGCCATGCCCCGCTCGGAGCGATAGGACTGGTCGAGTCCGGAGCGCTGCATGATCGCGTCCGCGCCGACCGACCCCTGGTACAGGTAGTGCACGATATTCATGTGGCCGTTCAGATCGATGAGATCCGCGGTGACGGTCGCCTCGGTCGGATCGGGTATCGCGAGGACCTGTTCGAAGGTCGGTAACACAGTTGCCATGACTCCATGTTCGCCGAGCCGCACCGACCCGGCCCACACCGGGGCGGCCGTGCGCTGTCGCCGGCTCACCGCGCCGAGCGATGCCGGTCAGCCGAGGACCTTGTCCACCAACAAGAACAGCGCGAACACCCCGCCCACGATCACCAGGCCGTAATGCCCGACGCTTCTGCTGTAGTCGTAGGTCGACGCGGCGACGATGATCGCTATCACGAGAAAAAGAAACCGCTGCCGCACCGCCGACTCCCTCGAACTCTTCCCCAAGCCTAGGAAGCCCGGCTTCGATTGTGCCACAGCGCAATAAGCCACTGGCGGTGCAGTGGCGACAACAGGACAGCGGCAAGCCGGTCGCGGATCGCCTGCCGTGCAGCCGATTACACCCCGTCCGGCGCGGTCGAGCCCGCGCGCACCTTCCGAACCCGGCTGGTCGCGACGGAAACGGGCCTGCCCGAACGGGCTGGTGTGGCGCAGGCTGTTCCGTATCGGCGGTGGTTGTGCGGGGGCTGGTTCACGCGGGTTTCGGCAGGCCCATCGGGTTGTCTTCGGTGAAGGCGTCGCTGGCGGCGATGGTGCGGGCGATCGGCCGGGCCAATTCCGCCAGACGTTCGGTCCCCTTGTGGCCCAGACTCTTCCAGGGCTGCTGGGAGGCTTCGTCGGTGCGCTTCTCGACCCAGGCGCGCAGCGCGTGGCCGTCCGGGGTCAGGGCGCCGGAGTCGTCGAGGAGGCCGCGTTCGCGGAGACGGTCCGTCGCCGAATTCCATTCCGGTTCGGTCCAGCTGCGTGAGCTGCGGACGCGTTCGGCGGTGACCTTGCCGTCGGCCGCGAAGGCGACCAGGGCCTCGCACGGATCCAGGCCGCCCGCCAGGAGTGCGGCGACGTGGGCGCCGCCGCACGATT
>CBJNFW010000396.1:0-6207 GCA_966435935.1 uncultured Nocardia sp. | reverse complement strand
CATCGGCGGCATCATCGGCGCGGGAATCTTCAGTCTCGCGGGTGAGGTGGCGAACAAGAACGCCGGACCGGCGTTGCTGGTCTCCTTCCTCATCGCCGGTGTCGCGAGTGCGGCGGCGGCGCTGTCCTATGCCGAGTTCGCGGGCCTGATCCCGAAGGCCGGTTCGGCGTACACCTACGGGTACGCGGTATTGGGGGAGCCGGTCGGCTGGTTCATCGGCTGGGATCTGCTGCTCGAGTACACCGCGATCGTCGCGGTGGTCGCCATCGGCATCTCCGGCTATATCGAATATCTGCTCGAGCAGCTGAATCTGCATCTGCCGGTGTGGATGCTCGGTGCGCCGGGCACCGGTTCGGGACACAGGGTGGATCTGTTCGCCGCGCTGCTGTGCCTGCTCATCGCCCTGCTGCTGAATCTGGGCATGAAGGCGGCGGCGCGCTTCGAGGCGGCCGTGGTCGCCATCAAGATCGTGGTGGTGCTGATCGTGATCGTGGTCGGCTTCTTCTACATCAAGTCCGGCAACTATCACCCGTACTTTCCGTTCGGCTTCGGCGGTGCGGTGACCGGGGCCTCGACGGTGTTCTTCGCGGTGTTCGGCTACGACGCGATGTCCACCGCCGCCGAGGAGTCCGTCGACGCCAAACGTCATCTGCCCAAGGCGATCCTGTATTCGCTGGCCATCGCGATGGTGCTGTACGTGCTGGTGTGCCTGGTGCTCACGGGTATGCAGCACTACAGCGAGATCAATCCCAAGAGCGGTTTGTCCACGGCGTTCAAATCCGTGGGGCTGCCGGGTTTGGGTAGCCTGATCGCGGCCGGTGCGATCATCGGCATCACGACGGTGCTGTTCACCTTCATGCTGGGCGTCACCCGGATCTGGTTCTCGATGAGCCGGGACGGGCTGTTGCCCCAGTGGTTCGCCAAAACTCATCCGACCCGGCACGTGCCGACCCGGATCACTTGGATCGCGGGCGCGGTGTCCGCGGCCATCGCCGGATTCATGCCGATCGGCTCGGCGGCCGAGCTGACCAATATCGGCATTCTGCTGGCCTTCGTGGTGGTGTGCGCGGCGGTGATCGTATTGCGTTACCGCTCACCCGATCTGCCCCGCTCGTTCCGGACTCCGCTGATGCCGGTGGTTCCGCTGGTCGGCATCGGCTTCTCGATCTGGCTGATCACATTCCTGCAACCGATCACCTGGTTGCGGTTCGCGATCTGGTTCGCGATCGGCATGGTCATCTACTTCGGCTACAGCAGAAGGCATTCGCTGCTGGCAACCGGGTCTCGGCCGGACGCGAGCGAAATCGCCAACGCCTGATGCCGCGAGCGGCCCATCGACCGAATCCCCCTCGTCCGATGGGCCGTTCGCAGCGCGGGTGCCGCCTGCTTCGGCCGTGCTCGGTGCAGGCGAATCGTCAGCGCAGCAGTTCGGCTGTTGCCAATAGGGATTCGTCACATCCGGGTGCGGCGATGAGGGAAAGTCCCAGGGGCAGGCCGTCGATGCGGGCGACCGGCAGGCTCAGCGCCGGCGCGCCCAGAATTGGCGCCAGACAGGTGAGCCGGACGACCGCGGCGCGCCCGGCGGCCGAATCCTCCAGCAGCGGTGCGGGATACGGGGTGGCGGGCAGGGCGAGCACGCGATCGTCGCCGAGTACGCGCAGAATCCGATCCGAGACCGTGCGCAGCACCGACCGGGCCTCTTCGGCCATCCGCGGCGTCACCTCGGCGGCCAGTTTCAGGCGTGCGGAAACGTTGCGGCCGAAGATCGGCCGTTCCCGGCGCACCCACTCGCCGTGCTGCTCCCACACCTGCGCGGCCTGGGCGGTGCTGAATGCCGCGCGCACCCGGTCCCAGCCCCCGGCCTCGAACAGCGGCGCGGTGGTGAGCTCGAAACCCGCTCCGACCAGGCGAGTCAGTGTGCTGCGCAGCACCTGGCGCACCGGTTCGGCGACCGGGATGTCCGCGGGCCACCAGATCGTGCGGGGACGTGCGTCGGTTCCGGTGTGGTCGAGCATCAGCCGCGCCCCGGCGCGCAAGGTCGCCAGATCGCGGGCAAGCAGCGCGGGAACGTCGAAAGACGGTGCCAGCGGCACGATTCCGTCGTGCGGGGCGCGCGAATGCGTGGGGCGCAATCCGTAGATGCCGGTGTAGGACGCCGGGACGCGAATCGAGCCGGCGGTATCGGTGCCCAGCCCGAGATCGGCGAGCCCAGCGGCGATCACCGCGGCGGTCCCACTGGAGGACCCGCCCGGCATGCGTTCCGGGGCAACGGGATTCACCGGCGTTCCGTAATGGGCGTTGGTGCCGGTCAGGCTGTAGGCCAGCTCGTCGGTATGAGTCTTGCCGACGACGGTGAACTCGGCACGCAGCGCGCGCACGACCGCCGCGTCCTGCTGGGGGATCGAATGCGTGGCCAGCCACCGCGGATTTCCCGCGCCGGTGGGCAGGCCCGCGACGTCGATGACGTCCTTCACGGCCAGTCGCAGACCCGCCGGCGCGTCCAGGACGGGGAGCCAGGATACGAAGCCGTTCACAGGCCCTCCAGATCGCTCTTGCGGATGCAGCAGTGCACACCCTTGACGATGTCGACGACCTGGGAGATCCGGAAGTCCGCGGTCGCGGACAGATAGGCCAACGCGATCGGTTCCGGAATCCGGTGTCGCACAGCGAGATACGCGATCGCATTGCGAGTCGCCCGCGCCACCGCGACGTCCAGGTCGCGATCGAGCCCGATCAGCAGGTGGTCCCGCGGGGTCTCGGCGAACGGCGTCGCGAGCACCTCGGCGAGGCGGCGCATCTGTGGATCGGTGTGCAGGCGCAGCCGGAGCGTGGCGCGAAGCGGGGCCTCGAACGCGGTCAGCGCCACCTCCCCGTCGCCCATCGCGAAATGCGGATCCCCGGCGTAGAACAGCGCTCCCGGGACCTGGACCGGCAGGTACAGCCGCGCCCCCACGCCGAGCATGCGTATGTCGAGATTTCCGCCGTGCGGACCCGGCGGCACCGAATGCACCGGGTCCTCGGTAGCGGCGGCCACGCCCATGATGCCCAGGAACGGGTTGAGCGGGAAGCGAAGTGAGCGCCCGTCGCCGACCGCGATGACGCCGCGTCCGGCATCGTCGACGGTGGCGATCGTGCAGACCGGCGGCACCGGTTCATCCGGTGGATGGCCCGGCGGCGGAGCCGGGTACTCGCCGGGTAGCGCACCGCGTCCGTGCCGGTTGCTGATCACTCCGTACCCGGTGCGGCGACGCAGTTCCAGCACCTCGACCTCGAGCACGTCACCGGGGCGGGCGCCGGTGACCGCGATCGGGCCGGTGAGCACATGCGGGCCCTGCGTGGCCGGATCGTGACTACCTGTGGCGGCGACAAGCGCTGTGTCGGAAAGGATTTCGTCGATCCCGGCCGCGGCGAAGAAGGCCGCCGGATCACGGCCCTGATCCTCGAGGATGCCCTCGTGGCTGATGGTGTCCAGGCAGACGACGGCGCCCGAGCCGACGGTCGTCACCGGCTCGCTCGCCGCATTGGGCAACAGGCCCCAGGAGATTCGGGCCGGGTCCGCGGGGAGGTACACCTCGCCCGAGAGCGGGCCGGAATGGGGCTGGAGCAGATTCATCGACCATCCTTCGAGTGCGACGGGAATGGTTCCGTATACAACCACCGCGTGCCGCACGCCGCCAGAGCGGAACGCGAAGCTGTGGGAAATGCCACGCAACCCCGGAATGGCGGAAATTGGTCGTTAGCTATCGGATTGCCATGTGGCGGGTTTCGCGGATTGATCAGGAGAGTTCCCAGCTCGATGCGGGCCGTCTGCGATCTCGGCAAATGCTCGGCGTGTCTTGCGAGGATTTGGTAACGCCCCGGACAAATTTCCTGCGGGCAGGCGCAACACGGCATTCCTATACAGATCGTGCCCCTGCTCTTCCTGGAGGTACTCATGGCGGACCTGGTTCTCCGCAACGCCCGGATCTCGGACGACACCGATCTGATCGATATCGCCGTCACAGCCGGATATATCACTGAAATTGCTGCGGCACTGCCGGTTTCGGCAATCGAAGAGATCGATTGCGACGGCCGCGTCGTCATCCCCGGCCTCGTCGAGGCGCACCTGCACGTGGACAAGGCGATGCTGGATCGCGAGCGCACCGATCCGGACGGCACCCTGGCCGGTGCGATCGCGATCACCGGCGAACTCAAACGCGGCTTCACCGCGGACTCGGTCCGAGCGCGCGCCCGGCAGGTGCTGGATATGGCAATCCTCAACGGCACCACGGTGATTCGAGCGCACCCCGATGTCGATCCGATCGTCGGACTGCTCGGCGTGCGGGTCCTGCTGGAATTGCGCGAGGAATACCGCGATCGGCTCGATCTGCAGATCGTCGCCTTTCCGCAGGAAGGCATCCTGAAGGCCCCCGGCACCCTGGAACTGCTGCGCGAGGCGCTGCGCCTGGGGGCGGACGTCGTCGGCGGATGCTCCTACAACGAGGCCGACCTGCCGGACTGTCACCGGCATATCGAACTGGTCTTCGACCTAGCGGCCGAATTCGGCGTCCCGGTCGACATACACGCCGATTTCGCCGACGACGCCGGCGATCCGCGCTTCGCCCTCGCCGATCGGATCGCCGAGGTCACCGCACGCAGCGGGATGGGCGGGCGGGTCACCCTCGGGCACATGACCTCCCTGGCGGGGCGGCCCGCCGCGGAACGTCGGGCAACCATGCGCCGGCTCGCCGCGGCGGGCGTTGCCGTGGTGCCGCTGCCCGCGACGGATATGCATCTGGGCGGGCGGGCCGATACGGTGGCCGTCCGGCGCGGCGTCGCGCCGGTCCGAGAACTCTGGGAGGCCGGGGTGCTGGCCGCGGTGTCCTCCAACAACGTGCGAAATGCCTTCACTCCCTTCGGAAATGCCGATCTGCTCGATGTCGGCCTGTTCCTCGCGCAAACCGGTCACCTGTCGGGTGAGCGCGATCTCGCGCGGGTGCTGGACATGCTCACCGAGGCTCCGGCGCGAATTCTCGGCATCGCCGACCGGTACGGGCTGCGCCCCGGCGCGGCGGCCGATCTGGTGGTGCTGTCCACTCGCCGCGTCGCCGACGTGCTGCTGGACCGGCCGGATCGCTGCTTCGTCCTCAAGCACGGCCGGATCGTGGCCCGCACCACTCGAACCCGAGAACTGTTGTACCCCAGTATGTCCCAGCCTCCTGCCGATATCGGAGTCCTGTCCCATGCGTGAGATCGTCCCCCACGAGATAGTCGCCTCGGTCCTGGCCGGGCTGACCGCCTTCATCGGCGGCACCGCATTGAATCTGCCGCCCTGGGCGATCTTCATCGGCTGGGCCGGAACCTTCCTGGCCGGCGGGCCGTCCATGGCCGTGGCTCGCAAGCTCTGGGCCGCGATGCCCGCCGGATCTACCTTCGCCATGCTGATCGTGCTGCTCGATCAGCACATCGGCACCGCCTTCGGGCAGTCGCGGGTGGCGCAGGACGCCGTGCTGGCCCTGATCATCCTGGTGGTCAACACCGCGCTGATGTACACCGGACGGATCGGCTACTTCTCGCTGATCCCCGGTATGTTCTTCGGCTTCGCCTCCTATTTCGCCACCTACTTCGGCGGATTCGGCTTCCATGCCGGGAATGCGCTCGCGGTCTGGGTGTCGGTGGTCGCGATGAACGCTCTCGGCCCGGTCTTCGCGTATCTCTCACGCAGACTTGCCTTCCCGCGCCCGGCAGCGGCGCCGTCCCCGGCCGCCGTGGCCGGGGCGGTGCGATCATGAGCGAGCAGGTCATCGAGAAGCCCGATGCGGCAGCGGAATACGAGCACGTTCCGGCGCCCGCTGCGGCGCGGCGCAGCCTGCTGTCCGTCGCCGCGGTCTGGGCCGGATTTTCGATGTGCCTGGGCAACACCGCCTTCGGCGGCCTGATCGTGTACAGCCGGGGCATGATCCGCGGGCTGTCCGCGATCGTGCTGGGCAACCTGCTGCTGTTCGGTTATGTCGGTGCGGCGTCGGACGGCGGCTCCTTTCTCGGACTGCTCACCGGATTGGGACCCGTATTGGCCTGTGTCGCTGTACTTTTCGTTTTCGCGAACCTGGGATCCGTTGCCGCGCACAGTCTCCACAACGGAGCAATGGGCTGGAGCGGCATCATCCAGTTGCGGATGCGGCGCGCATTGTGGTGTTGCTCGGCCTGGTCGGCCCCGTGATCGCGCCG
>CBJNFW010000395.1:0-6216 GCA_966435935.1 uncultured Nocardia sp. | reverse complement strand
GCGCGAAGCGGGAAACGTTCGGATGTTGTTCTCGCGACCAAGGTGGGATGGGACGTCGACCCCTCGTGGCTGCGGGCCTTGGTTGCCGCCCACCAGGACGCGGCGAATGCCGGGAAGGCCGAAATCGCCACGGGCGGTTCACAGCCCGTCAAGAACGTCGCCCAGCAGGCCGTCCCGATCGTGCAGGCGCATCAGCGCGACCTCGCCGCGGCCCAGGCGGTTTGCTGAGCCGCCGGCAGGGGCGGTCGGAGCGGGCGGCTCCTCTACACTGCCCCGATGAGTGAACAGGGTGACGCGGCGCTACCCGGGCTGGATCCGGATCGGCTCACGGCTTGGCTGAACGATGTGCGGCCAGGGCTGGTGTCCGGCCCGTTGCGAGGGCGGTTGATCGCCGGCGGACGGTCGAATCTGACGTACGAGATCACCGACGGCGCCTCGGCCTGGATTCTGCGGCGGCCGCCGCTGGGCCATGTTCTGGCCACCGCGCACGATATGACCCGGGAGTACCGGGTGATCAACGCGTTGGCCGATACCGATGTCCCGGTGCCCGCGACGTATGCGCTGTGTGAGGACGCCGATGTCATCGGTGCGCCCTTCTACGTCATGGAACGGATCCTCGGCACCCCGTACCGGACCGCGGCCGAACTCGAATCACTGGGCGCCGAACGGACCCGTGCCATCTCGGCCGGACTGATCGATACCCTGGCCGCTCTGCACCGGCTCGACCCGGCCGCGATCGGCCTGGCGGAGTTCGGGCGGCCGGACGGCTTCCTGGAGCGTCAGGTGCGGCGGTGGAAGAAACAACTCGACGCCTCGTACACCCGGGACCTGCCCGCTGCCGCGCAATTGCACGATCTGCTCGCGAAAAACCTTCCCGCGCAGTCGAATACCGGCATCGTGCACGGTGACTACCGGCTGGACAACGTCCTGATCGACGACCGGGACCGCATTGCCGCCGTAATCGACTGGGAGATGGCAACTCTCGGCGATCCGCTCACCGATGTGGGTCTGCTGATGGTCTACAAGCGGATGAGCGCGTTCGATCTGCCCGGAGTCAACGACGCGGCCGCCGCGCCCGGCCAGTTGTCCGAATCCGAAATGCTGGAACGTTATTCCGAACGCAGCGGCCGCGACCTCGCGCACATCGGCTTCTACGTCGCGCTGGCCTCGTTCAAACTCGCGGTGATCTCCGAGGGTATCCACTTCCGGCACCTGAACGGTCAGACCGTCGGCGAGGGTTTCGAAACCATCGGCGCGACGGTCGAGCCGCTGCTGCGGTCCGGAATCGCCGCGCTGCAAGGGGATTGAGTACCGGGGGATTCGGCCGGCGGGCCGCCGCCGTCAGCGGGATCACATCGCTGAAATCCGTTGCGGCGGCGTGGGTTCGTTGCGGCCGGATCTGCTCCGACCGAGCCCGCAATTGTGCCGAGATCGCCCGATACGCATCGCTGCCGAGCACCAGGCGCGGGGGAGCGGGCGTGGTTCCTCATCCGGCCGGGAGTCCGAGGTTGCGTCGCTCGAAGTCGGAGCGCAGGCCGGCGAGGACTTCGGAAAGCGGTGTCAGCTGATCGTGGGAGACCGCCGTGCCGAGGATCTCCTGGATGGCTGCCTGCCAGACCGGTTCGGTCCGGGCCACGACCGACTCGCCCTCGGGGGTCAGTGCGAGCAGGGATGAGCGCCGGTTCGCGGGATTCGGGCGCCGCTCGATCCAGTGCTGTTTCTCCAGGCGGTCGACGATCTTGCTGGTCGTCCCGACTCCGATCGCGAATGTCGAGGCGATATCGGCGACGCGCGTGTCGGGGTGGTCGCGGACGTAGCGCAGCAGTTCGAAATGTCCGGCCGCGACACCGGCCCGCGCCTTCAGGCGCTCGGCGACCGCGTTGTAGAGCCGGGTCTGCGCGCGCACCAGATCGTCGAACAGCGCGTCCAAGGCAACGAGACCTTCTCTTGCAGTATCTGCCATGGCATGTACTGTAGTGGAATCAACTCCGGAAGGGAACGATGATGTCCACAATTCAGCGCGAACGTCTCGATGCGCAGTTGCGCGGTACCGATGTGGGGTGGGAGGGGTCGGTCGAGACGGCTCGTGCGAACTTCGTGCGGCTCATGAGCGCGATGCCCGTGCCGGAAGGCTGTCGCGTTCAAGGTGTTTCATTGGCCGGACGATCGGCGTTGCGCGTCACCCCGGCCGCCGCCCGCCGCGGCACCGTGCTGTACCTGCACGGCGGATCGCATGTGGTCGGCTCTCCTCGCACGGCCCTCGGCCTGACCGCCGGTCTGGTGGTCAGATCCGGGATCGCCGCTGTCTCTCTGGATTACCGGCTGGCCCCGGAACATCCGTTTCCCGCGGACGTCGAGGATGTCGTCGCCGCCTACCGGGAACTCCTCGACCAGGGGCACGCGCCCGAATCCATCGCTTTCGCAGGCGATTCCGCCGGAGGTGGTCTGACCATCGCGGGCGCGCTCGCCGCCCGCGACGCGGGGCTGCCCATGCCCGCGGCTCTTCTCGCCTTCTCCCCGGGCGTGGACGCGACCCGCAGCGGCGAGAGCATGACTACCAAGGCGGACGCGGACCCCTTGCTCACCAGAGCCGGTATCGATCACCTGAGCGGCCTCTACGTCGGCGACCGGGACCGCCGCGACCCCTTGCTCAGCCCAGCGGTAACCGCCGATCTCACCGGTCTGCCGCCGATCCTGGTGCAGGTCGGCACGAACGAACTACTTCTCGACGACGCCCGTCGCCTCGCCCTGCGAGCCTCCGAGGCCGAGGTGGACGTCATCCTCGACATCACCGCGAAGGTGCCGCACGTCTTCCAGTCCTTCACCGATGCGCTGGACGAGGCCGGCGAAGCGCTCGACCGGGCCGCTCTCTTTCTGCGCCAACGGATTCGGGGCTGACCGCGGCACTTGGCGGAAGTCGTTGCACGGCAAGCTGATTCGGGCGGCTCTTCGATCGGTGACCCGCCGCGAACTCCGGCCGGGGCGCCGGGGCGCACCAGGAGATGAGGCGATCGCGCCGACTGGCAACGAATGTCGGCCGCATCGATAATCGTTGCGTGAATTCGCACGACGTCGAGGACGTTTCCAGGGCTCCGCAACCAGCATTCGAGAACTCCGCGCCGGTCGGCCTGATCACCCCCGAACGTCCCCTGCGCCGCAAGGACGACAGCGGCGCGGTGACGCACCGGATCGAGCGCTGCCCGGACGGCTCGCTGCTGGGCGTGCAGACGTATATGTCCTATCCGGTCGCCGCCGCGCCGCTGGCGCGGTGGATGGAGCAGGACGGCGCGGTCCTGACCTGGCTGCCACAGCCGCAGGACGGCGACCTCACGGAGTGCCTGCTGGACTCATCGGGAAATATGTTGTGGCGCCGCAGGTCCCAGGCGTGGACCGAGGCACCCCCACCCGCGCGCCCACACGATCACAACGGCGCGGCCATGGGCCTCGGAGCGCGGCTTCGCTGTCAATCCCTGACCTCCCCCTCCGGCTCGCACACACTGCTGCACCACGACGACGGCAATCTGGTGCTCTATTGCAACGGCACGCACACCCCGGCGTGGGCGACCGGCACGGACTGGATCGATGGCGGCTGGCTCGACCTGACCCTCGATGGCGATCTGGTGCTGCGGACCTCGTGCGGTGCGCCGGTCTGGCACTCGGACACCGCAGGCCGTGGTGTGCGACGACTGACCGTCGCCGACGACGGCGCCCTGGCCCTGCTGGACGCCGCCGGAGCGCCCGTCTGGGAGGTCCTGGACCATGCCCCCTGCACCGAGACCGGACACACTCCGCCGCGCGGCGAGCTGCTGCGGCGGGGGCAGACTCTGCGCGGGCAATCGCTGACCGCTGTGGACGGTGGGGCGGTGTTGTGCCATCAGCCCGGTAACGGAATTCGGCTGTACGAAGCGGACGGATATCAGGCGTGGGTCGCGGATTCGATTCGCGCAGCGGCCGAACTCGCGCTCGATGACGATGGGTATCTGCGGGTTCGCGGGCAGGACGGCCAGGTGCTCGAAGAGCTCGCCGGTCCGGCCGACCAACTCGTCGTCGTGCCGGGCGGCGAGCTCCGGCTTCGCACCGATGACGGCGCCGTGCTGTGGCGCGCGGGCCGATACGTCTTCGACGGCCCCGGCGCGGTGCCGGTCGATCCCGCGCGTCCACTCGGCCGTGCCGCGCTCGAAGCGGTGCTCAACACCCGCTCGACCCCGATCGTGCGCACCGACTTCACCGACGACGACGCCTGGGCGGAGGCGTGGCGCGATATCACCCTGCGCCGCCAGTACTGGGACGATGCGGTCGTTCTCGACAGCACGCTGGTCGACCTCCCCGAATTCGACGGCTGGACCGGCCCCGAACTGGCCGCACTGCTGGCCACGGCGGACAGCCACGCGGTCGTACTGACCGTCGACGCGGTCACCCTGACCTCTCCCGAACATCCGGTCCTGGTCACCGAGATCGACCCGGAAAGCCGAGAGCCGCGGTTCTTCCGCGCCACGCCGCACGCCCTGCTGGATGTCGTGATCCAGCTCTCGATCGCGAACATGGACTGGGAGGACTTCAGCGAATACGCCGACGCGGACGGCATACTGCGCACCTCCTGCGCGGATTAGCCCGGAATTGGGTGGCTGCTGTCGCCGATAGGCCGGTAATCTCTGGTGCCATCAGGATGACGTGGCCCACCCGGCAGGGTGGGCTCGGAGCGCGGGGGTTACCACCGAATGTATTTCCATCGAACACTCGCCACGAGGTGGTCCACGAACGGTTCCGATTGCGCCGGCGTGCCGACGGTATCGGCGTGAGCGGGGCGTGAGTCGGCGCGAGCGGCTCGTTCCGGCACCGGTCGACGCATCACAGTGATCGGATCGTGCTGAACGGATCCGGCTCCGGCGGCGGGTCGGCCATCAGCGTGCGCAGGCGGGCGTTGATATTGCGCAGCCGGGTGAACTCGTGTGCATCCAGCGCCGTGTGCCCGTCGGCGATCAGCCGATCGGCCAGCACGATGTCGACCATCTCGGCGCGGTGTTCGATCAGCTCCTCGAAGATGAGGATCTGCAGTTCGCCGGTGCGGTCGAGGATCCGCCGCACCATCGCGGCCAGCTCGGAAGCACGCTGCCGCAACAGATCCGGCTCGTGCGAGTCGATCGCCTCGCGGATCGCGACCTCGTGCTGGTCGAATTCGCGGCGGAACATGTCGTCGCCGAGTTCGTCCACACGCACGCGGGTGTACTCCAGCGTCTCCTTCGCCCGCGCCACCAGACTCGGCCACAGCAGCTCGTCCTCGGCCTGATCGATCGCCGCGCGCAGATCACGCAACCGCTGCTCGGCGGCGATGGCCGCATCCGGGTCGGTGGCCGCCGCGGCCACCAGATGCTGGGTGTCGGTGACCGTCCGCTCCTGCTCCAGCTGGCTCAGCAACAGCTCCGAGGTCGGGTTGCCGAACTCACCGTGCTGCCGGCGGACCTGTTCGAGCCGGTGCAGTTCGGCCTCGGTGCTGCGCCGCAAAGTCGCCGCGTCCGGGCGCGATTCGGTGTGCAGATCGATGACGTTCTCGAACTCGGCGTCCAAGTACGGCAGATAGGCGCGGGCGAGCAGAATGCGCGAGGCATCGATCTCCAGGGTCAATTCCACATCGCTGCCCTCGGGGATGCTGCGCTCGATCTGATCGGCGGTGATATCCAGATGACCGATCGTGCGGTTGCGGTCGCCGCGGGCGTATTCGCCCTCCAGCACGGGAATCCGGATCAACCCGGTTCGCGCGGCGCCGTGGTGAACCGTGACCGAGGTGCGCAGCCGCTTGCGGGCGCGGGCCGGGAGCGGGGTGTTGCGCTCGATCAGCTTGATCGTCGTGTTGTCCGACAGGCCGACGCTGATCGTATGGATCAGCGGCGGCTGCGTCTCGACCGCGCCGACGGTGTAGGTCAGCGTGCGGGGGGTGATCTCCCGGCGCCGCCCGGCCGCATCGGTGAGCTCGAGCTCGAAGGTGTTGGTGCGCCCGGTTTCCGCCCACAGCGTCGTGGTGAACACGCCGGTGTCGGAGACGGGAATCTTGCCGCTGCGCCACGGCGGCTGTGCCCCGGCGTTGATCAGCTCCACGGCCACACCGTCCAGCGCGGTCCCGTCGCTACCCGAGACGCGGCCCGCGACGAGCGGTTCGCGGTTGGGTCCCAACGGTTGATACCCCCGCCGAACAGTGAACACCCCAGGTGTCGCCACCTG
>CBJNFW010000394.1:0-6253 GCA_966435935.1 uncultured Nocardia sp. | reverse complement strand
CTGGCAGTGTGCCAGCTCCGGACCTGCGCCCCACGGGCTCGCAGGGCGAGCACGCCGCGACTCTCCTTGGCGTCGGAGCCGGAGACCGAGCCGCCGCGGGCGAGCAGAATCCGGGCGATCCCGGACATCCCGGCCCCGCCGATGCCGACCATGTGCACCCGCTGCAGCAGTGGCGGTAGCTCACCGACCTCGACGGTCGCGTCCTTGTCCTCGGTCATCGCCCGGCTACCTCCACCACGATCCGCGCCACCGCGTCGGCGGCGTCCCGATGCCCGGCCCCGGCGGCGGCCACGGACATCTGTGACAGCCGCGCCGGGTCGGTGAGCAGCGGAATCACCTCATCCATCACATATTTCGCGGTCAACTCCGCGTCGGCGACGATCCGGCCGCCGCCCTTCGCCACGATCGGGCGCGCATTGAGCTCCTGCTCACCGTTACCGTGCGGCAGCGGCACGTAGAACGCGGGCAGCCCGACCGCCGACACCTCGGCCACCGTCATCGCACCCGAACGGCACACCGCCGCGTCGGCGGCCGCGTAGGCCAGATCCATGCGCGATACATACGGCAGCGCAACATATTTCGCGATGTCACCGGCAGCGGGCTCGGCGACCTGCACGGTGTTCTTCGGCCCGTGCGCGTGCAGGACCGAAATTCCCGCGGCCAGCAGCTGCGGCGCCGCGGCCGAGACCGCCTCGTTGAGCGTGCGCGCACCCTGCGAACCACCGAACACCAGCAGTACCGGCCCGTCGGCGGGCAGCCCGAAATGTTCCCGCGCCTGCGCGCGCAGACCCGCCCGATCCATCGTCGCGATCGACTCGCGCACCGGAATCCCGACGATCTCCGCATCGCCGTGGCCGGACGCCCGCACCCCCGAATTCGCCACCGCGGCCAGCACGCGTGCGGCCCGGCGCGCGCCGACCTTGTTCGCGATACCCGCCTTCACATTCGCCTCGTGCACCACAACCGGCACCGATCGGCGTCCGCGCAGCCCGCGCCCGGCAGCGAGATAGGCGGGCAGAGCCACATAACCGCCGAAACCGACGATCACATCGGCCTCGACCGCATCGATCACCGCCCGGGCGCGCGCGACCGCTGCCCGCACCCGGCTGGGCAGCCGCAGCAGATCAGCGGTCGGCTTACGCGGCAGCGGGACCGGTGGAATCAGCTCGAGCGGATAGCCGCGCTCGGGCACCAGAGTCGTCTCGAGTCCGCGCTCGGTGCCCAGCGCCGTGATGCGGATGCCCGGATCGAGGCGGCGCAGCGCATCCGCGACCGCCATGGCCGGTTCGATATGACCGGCGGTGCCACCGCCCGCGACGATCACCGAAAGCGCCCGTCCCCCGGTGCCGGGCCCGACGCCGCCGCTACTGGTCACCTGGATTTACCCCGTTCTCTCGCATGTGTCGTCCGATAGCTGGGCTCCCAGGCCCGCGTGGTCCGCAACGAGGCGGTGCCGCGGCGTTCGCGCCGTGCGGAATCCGAATCTACCCGTCGACGGGCCGGTGGCAATTCGCGCCGCGACGCCGACGGCCGGGGCCTGCCGCGAGTGCGCGCCGCCGCGCTGCGCGACGGCGGATACATCTCGGGCTTGGGCAGCCGCAGCAGACGGCTGAACCGGCCGTCCTGTCCGGCGTGCAGGGCCGCGACGGCCTCGGGTTCGTGCCGTGCGGCACTGGCGATGATGCCGAACATCAGCAGCGTGATCGCCAGCGAGGAACCGCCCGCCGAGACCAGCGGCAGCTGCAGGCCGGTCACCGGCAGCAGACCCACCACATAGCCGATGTTGATCAGCGCCTGGCCGGTGATCCAGGTCGTCGCGGTGGCGACCAACAGCCGCAGGAACGGATCCGCCGAACGGCTCGCGATCCGCAGGCCGGTGTAGACGAACAGCGCGAACAGGCCGAGCACAAGGGCGCAACCGAGAAAGCCGAGTTCTTCGCCGATGATGGCGAAGATGAAGTCGTTGTGCGCGTTGGGCAGATAACTCCACTTGGCCCGGCTCTGCCCGAGGCCGCGACCCCAGATCCCGCCGTCGGCCAGGGAGAACATCGCCTGGCGCGCCTGATAGCCGATCCCCTGCGGGTCGTCACCGGGGTTGAAGAACGCGCGCATGCGGTCCGAGCGGTACCCGGCCGTCATCGCCAGCACCAGCGCGGCCACCACACCCGAGGCGCCGATCGCGACGAACAACCGCACCGGCAGCCCGCCGAACCACAGCAACGCCACCAGGATGATGCCCACCGCGATCGTGGTGGACAGGTTCGGTTCCAGCACGATCAGCAGACAGCACAGCAGCCCCGCCGGAACCAGCGGCATCAGGATCTCTTTGTACCCGGCGTTCTCCGCGCGGCGCGTGGCCAGCAGATGCGCGCCCCAGATGATCAGGGTGACCTTGACGATCTCGGAGGGCTGTACGTGGATGAAACCGATATCGAACCAGCGCCGCGAACCCTGCGCCTGCGTGCCGATGCCCGGAATCAGCACCAGAACCAGTGCCAGGACCGACACCGCGAACACCGGAAAGGACAGTCGGCGCAGGGTACGGAACGGAATTCGCAACGCGAGGTAGAACAGCACCGCGCCCAGCACGGCGAACATCAGCTGCTGGATGAACAGCGAGTAGGCCGACCCGTCGTCGGCGTACGACTCCACGCTCGACGCCGAGAGCACCATCACCAGCCCCAGCACGGTGAGCAGGGTGGCGATCGTGACGACCAGGTGGAACGAGGCGAGCGGACGCGCCAGCCAGGCACCGAACCACGTACCCGAACCCTTGCGCGCCTTGGTCATCGAGCCTCCCGCGGCGCGGCGAGCCCCGGGCCCGCCGCGCGCGTCGTCGCCTCGTCACCCCCGGTCACCGAGGGCTCCCGATATCTCCTTCGTCCAGCGCCTGCACCGCCGCGACGAAACTGCGTCCCCGGTGGGTGTAGTCGGCGAACATGTCCAGTGACGCCGCCGCCGGGGCGAGCAGTACCGTGTCGCCGTTGGTGGCGTATCCGGCAGCGATCCGCACGGCCCGCGCCATGACCGCGTCCGCCCCATCGATCTCGGACGTGAGTTCCGCACCCATCCCAGCATCGTCACCCGAACCGAGCTCGACGACCGGGACATCGGGGGCGTGTCGCGCCATTGCGGCGGCGATGACCGGGGCGTCCTTGCCCAGCAGCACCACCGCGACCAGACGTTCGGCCACCTCTTCGACCAGATCGTCCACGTGCGCGCCCTTGAGCAGTCCGCCGGCGATCCAGACGACCTGGGCGTGCGCCTGGATCGAGGACCGGGCCGCATGCGGATTGGTGGCCTTGGAATCGTCGACGAACTCCACGCCCGACAGCTCGCGCACCGAGGCCGCGCGATGCGGGCCCACCTTGTGCTCCTGCAAACCCTCTTTCACGAATTGCGGTGCGACATCGATGGATCGGGTCAGCGCGGCCGCGGCCAGCGCATCGGCCACACCCGCCGGACCCGGCGGGCTGATATCGCGTACCTCGGCGAGGATTGCGGCCTTGGTGAACGCGCGATCGAGCAGTTTGCCGTCCACGACGCCGAGTTCGCCGTCGGCGGGGACGCCGACGCGGAAGCCGACCGTGCGCCGGGCTCGGGATTTGCGCGCGAGCGCCGCGGCCACCGGATCGTCCAGGCCGACGACGCCGACCCGGCCGACCAGCGCCCGCGCCTTCGCCGCCGCGTACGCGTCCAGGCCGCCGTGCCAATCCAGGTGATCCTCGGCCACATTCAGCACCACGCCGGCCTCCGGACGCACCGAGGGGGCCCAGTGCAACTGGAACGAGGACAGTTCCACCGCGAGCACCTGCGGTCCCGGCGTGCGCCGCAGCGCGTCCAGGATCGGCAGCCCGATATTGCCGCAGGCGACGCTGGCGATGCCTGCCGCCCGCAGGATCGCGTGCGTCATCTGGGTGGTGGTGGTCTTGCCGTTGGTTCCGGTGATCACCAGCCATTTACGCACCGGCCCGTACAGCCGCGCCTGATCGACCCACCAGGCGAATTCGACGTCGCCCCAGACCGGTACGCCCTCGGCGACCGCGGTGGCCAGCACCGGAGAGTCCGGCCGCCAGCCCGGACTCGTGATCACCAGCGCGAAACGATCGAGCCCGCCGGGTTCGAGCAGGCTCTCACCGGTGGCCGTGTCCAGGCCCAGTTCGGCGGCCTCGGCCATCGCCTTCGCGC
Source organism: uncultured Nocardia sp. (assembly GCA_966435935.1). Taxonomy (GTDB): domain Bacteria; phylum Actinomycetota; class Actinomycetes; order Mycobacteriales; family Mycobacteriaceae; genus Nocardia. The sequence continues at coordinate 2,065 of CBJNFW010000394.1, read as the reverse complement.
CGGCGTCGGTGACCACCGGGGTGGCGCCGATATCGCGCAGCGGATCGATCAGGGAGCGACCCGATATGCCCCAGCCGGCCACCAGAACGTCACGGCCACGCAGGAATTCGAGCATGGGGCCCGGCGATCGCAGGGCCCGCGGAGTGTGTTCGACCATTGCTGCTTTACCCGACCTGAGAGAGGTATTCGCTGTAGAACAAGCCCAGTCCGATCGCCGACGCGATGCCCGCGAGCAACCAGAACCGAATGATCACCGTAGTCTCGGCCCATTTGCTGAGTTCGAAGTGGTGGTGGAACGGCGCCATCTTGAACAGCCGGTTGCGGGTGGTGCGGTAGACCGCGACCTGCAGGACCACCGAGGTGGTCTCGGCGACGAACAGCGCGCCGATCACGATCATCAGCAGTTCGGTGCGCGAGAGCAGGGACAGCCCCGCGATCAGCCCGCCGAGCGCCAGCGAGCCGGTGTCGCCCATGAAGATCTTCGCCGGAGCCGCGTTCCACCACAGGAATCCGATGCAGGCGGCCGCACCCGCGGCGCAGATCAGGGCCAGATCCAGTGGGTCGCGCACGTTGTAACAGCCCGCCTCGGCGTGCACCGAACAGGCGTTGCGGTACTGCCAGAAGGTGATGATCACGTACGCGCCCAGGACCAGGCTCATGGAGCCGGCGGCCAGGCCGTCCAGACCGTCGGTGAGGTTCACCGCGTTGGACCATGCGACCACCACCAGGCAGACGAAGGCCAGGAAGATGATCACCCCCATCGAAACGGTGGTGATGTCGCGGACGTAGGACAGATGACGACTGGCCGGTGTCTGCTTGTTCGCGCCCGGGAACTGCAGCGCGAGCACGCCGAATACCACCGCGGCGGAAAGCTGTCCGATGTACTTGCCCGCCGCGGTGAGGCCGAGGTTGCGGCCCTTGCGCAATTTGATGAAGTCATCGATGAAACCGACCGCGCCGAGTGCGGTGGTCAGCGCGAGCACCAACAGTCCCGAAACCGTCGGTCCCTCAGCGCGATAGCCGATACCGATCAGATGTGAGCCCCAGTAGCCGGCCCACAGTCCGGCCAGGATCGCCACGCCGCCCATCGTCGGGGTTCCGCGCTTGGCCTGATGACTGGCCGGCCCGTCGATCCGGATCTCCTGGCCGAAACCGCGTTTGGCGAACATCCGGATCAGCAACGGCGTCAACAGGATCGATACCGCCAACGCGATCGCCGCCGCGAAAAGAATCTGCCTCATCGGCCCGCTTCCGTGTCCACAGGAGGCACTTCCGAGCCCTCCGTACCGGCGCCGGGCGCTGCGATGCCCGGCGCGAGATGCTCTGCCACCGCCCACAATCCGACGGAATTGGATGCCTTGACCAGCACCACGTCGTCGGCCGCGAGCTCATCGTCGAGCACCTCGAGTGCGGCAGCGATATCGGGAACCAGGATCGACTCCTCACCCCAGGAGCCCTCCATCACCGCACCCTGATGCAGTGCGTGCGAGGGCCGTCCGGTGCCGACCACGATGAGCCGGTCCACGTCCAGCCGGACCGCCAAGCGGCCGATGCGATCGTGTTCGACCACCGAATCCGCACCCAGCTCGGCCATTTCGCCGAGCACCGCCCAGCTGCGCCGCTTCCCGCCCGCAGCGCCGTGCGCACCCGCACGGGCCATGGTCACCAACGCCTTGAGCGCCGCGCGCACCGAATCCGGATTGGCGTTGTACGAATCGTTCACGATCGTGACGCCGTCCGCGCGGGTGCGCACATCCATCCGGTGTTTGGACGCGGCCCGCGCACTCGACAGCGATCGCGCGACCATTTCGACGTCCGCACCGCACTCGAGCGCCACCGCCGCCGCGGACAACGCGTTGGCGACCTGGTGCTCGCCGTGCACCCCCAGATGCACCGCGGCCTCGGAACCCTTGGCGCGCAACGTGAACCGGGCACGTGCGGACTCGTCGAGTTGTACGTCCAGGGCCCGCACGCCGGCGGTCTCGGACTGCCCGGCGGTCACCACCCGCGCCACGGTGCGCGAGGCCATGGCGGCTACGTTCGGATCGTCGGCGTTGAGCACCGC
>CBJNFW010000393.1:0-6258 GCA_966435935.1 uncultured Nocardia sp. | reverse complement strand
AGGACTTCGCCGCGGGTGTCGTCGGCGACTGGGAGCTTGCGCGTGCCGACCGGAAGTTGTTGCAGGAGTTGATGACCGAGAACGCCGGAGTCGTCCGTGACGGCGACGGGCTGCGCGGGGCCGTGCTGCGGCTGCTGCATCTGCTCAACGATCGCGACAGCGCGACTCGCGCCCTGCCCGCGGACCTTCCGGAGCCGGCCGGTTCGCCGGAGGCATACCAGGCGGGCGAGGTCGTCACGCATATCGAGGATGCCGCCCTGACCCTCACCGCCCGCGCCATGCTGCTGGCCGCGGGCGCGCGCACCGAGAGCCGCGGTTGCCACACTCGCTCCGACCACCCCGAAACGCGCGACGATCTGCGCCGCTGTATTCCGGTGCGACTGGGCCCGGACGGCCGTCCGCAACTGGTCGCCGCCGGCGCCGAACGCGAGAGCGATTGGGGCGCACCGGTACCGAGAGCGTCGTGACACCGGCCGCGCGGACGCCGAGCCGGGTGATCGCCGCCCGGCTCGGCGGGCGTGCGGACGATCGACCATACGAGACGAATTCAGGAGTACACCGATGAGCTTGGACGCCGGACTCGATCGCGGGGAGATCCTCGCCCTGATCCGCACCGCGCTGGACGAGGATCTGCGGTACGGGCCCGATATCACCACGGCCGCAACGGTTCCCGAACAGGCCGTGGTGAAGGCGGCGATGTCCTCGCGTCAGCCGGGCACGGTCGCCGGTATCGATGTCGGGCTGCTGGTGCTGGACGAGGTGATCGGCGCGGGGAACTACGAGGTCACCGACCGGGTGCCGGACGGCACCCGGGTCGCTCCCGGTGACGCCGTGCTGAGCGTGCTCGCCCCGACCCGCGGACTGCTCACCGCCGAGCGCACCATGCTCAATCTGGTGACCCACCTGTCCGGCATCGCCACCGCGACCGCCGCCTGGGTGGACGCGGTCTCGGGCACCGAATGCCGCATCCGCGACAGCCGCAAGACATTGCCGGGCCTGCGTTCTCTGCAGAAGTACGCGGTTCGCGCCGGTGGCGGGGTCAACCACCGGATGGGCCTCGGTGACGCGGCGCTGATCAAGGACAATCACGTGGTCGCAGCCGGATCGGTGGTGGCGGCGCTGCAGGCGGTTCGCGCGCAGGCCCCCGGCATCACCTGCGAGGTCGAGGTGGACACGCTGGACCAACTCGACGCCGTCCTGGAACACGACGTGGAACTCGTTCTGCTGGACAACTTCCCGCTGTGGGCCACCCAGGCCGCCGTGCAGCGCCGCAACGAACGCGCCCCACGCACGAAACTCGAATCCTCGGGCGGACTCTCGCTCGACGTGGCCGCGGAATACGCGGCCACCGGCGTGGACTACCTCGCCGTGGGCGCGCTCACCCACTCCGTGCGTGTGCTGGACCTCGGCTTGGACATGTAGCGGTCCGGCGCGGCCGGACCTCGGCACGCCGCATGGGCGTTCGGTCCCAGCGGCGGGTGCGGGTGTCCGGCGCGTCGGCGGACCGCGTCGGCTTCCGCTCGGCCAGGACGGCGCCGCGTTGGTCCGCAGCTCCGATCGTGCACCGAAATCCCTGATCTATCCGGTGAGTTCGCGTTCCAGGGGTGTGCGGAAGCGTGGAATCGCGCGGACGTCGCCGTACCACGCCTCGATCCGAGCGGCCTCCGCGGCGATACTCTCGGTCGCCTCGCGGCCGACGTCCTCCAGTGCGCGCCAGACGATCTCGCCGTCGGCGCGCTGCGCCCAGCCGCCGACGACGCGCCCGCCCCACCAAACGGTCGGACCGACATTGCCGTTGCCGTCGAACAGTGCGTCGCGGTGCGGGCCGAGGAACCAGTCGCGGTCCTGCCAGCCCATCGGCGTCGGGTCGAGCGCGGGCAGCAGCGCCGGGCCGGGCTCGGGTTCGGGCACCGGGTCGAGATCCCCGGCGAGCGCGACGCCGACGCCGCCGTCGAGATCGACCTCGGCGATATCGAGTTGCGCCAACGTCTTTCGAACCTCGCCGAGCGTCCAGCCGGTCCACCACTTCAGGTCCGCGACCGGCGCCGGGCCGAACGCGTACAACCACCGGCGCACGATCTCGGCGCGGGCGGCCTCGGCCGACATCGCGGGCACGCCTGCGGGCAGCCAGGATTCGATCGGCTCCCAGACGTATTGCGTACTGGCCCAGCTACCGTTGGGGCGGCCGCGCACGATCCGGCCCTCGCACCCCAGGATGAGCAGGATCCAGGTGGTGATGGCGGTGGGTTTGGAATACGGCTTGCCCGGCGCGGTGTCGACCTGCGTACGCAGCCGCGGCACCGCCGCGCCGAGCTGTGCGCCGGTCGCGCTGCCGCGGGTGAGCAGTTCGCGGTGGGTTTGCTCCTCGACCTCCGCGAGCCAGGCATCGATATCGCCGTCGACGACCTGGGCGAGATGACGCGCGTAGGTGCGGCGCTGTTTGATCGCCTGCGCCTGGGCGCACGCGGCCTGCAGCGCGGGTACCAGATCGATCGGCGCGACGAACATGGTCCGCCGCATCGCCAGCATCCGCAGCAGGGTCCGGTCGGTGTAGAGGGCCTTCTCGATCTGCCCGGGTTCGAGGTCGTGGCTGCGCGCGGCGACGGACAGGAACACCGTCGCGGGATCGGTGGCGTGCAGCACAACCAGCGAGCGGGTGATCGCGGCGGCGTCGTCCACCCGGGCCGAGGCGGCGAGCCGGTGCCGCACCGCCACGCGTGCGCGCCGCTGTGCGGCATCGATCGAACGCATGGGCGAATACTAGCGGGTGCGGTGCCGCGGGATCCGCGATATGTACCGCGTTGTGCGCGCCGCTGTGCCGGCGACCGCACGCGGCGCGACGACCAGCGCGGGTGAGCGGACGCGCCGACGATCTCGTTCCGGTCTCGGGCCGATCTCCTGCGCATTGCACAGCGGCTGCTCATATTTCTCCCGGATCACGCTCCGGCGTCGGCGTCGTCCGCGCGGCCCGCTACACTCGTGCGGGAACACGCGCGGGTGACTGCGCAAGGTAAGTCATGGATCGCGGAGAATTCGGAGTAGTGCCATCGAAACCGGCCAAGTGATCGCAGGGCATTACCGCCTGGTCGAGCGGATTGGTAGCGGCGGCACAGGCGTCGTGTGGCGCGCCGTCGACGAGCGGCTCGAACGGTCGGTGGCGATCAAGCAGATCCTCACCCAGCCCAGTCTGCCTCCGGGTGAGAAGGAGATCGTGCGGGCGCGTGCCTCGCGCGAGGCGCGTAACGCGGCCCGGTTCCAGCACCCGAACGCGATCGTGGTCTTCGATATCACCGACCATGAGGGCGATCCCTGCCTGGTCATGGAATATCTGCAGTCGCAGAGCCTGGCGATGGTGCTGTCCTCGCAGGGCACGCTGCCGCTGGCGCAGGTGGCGCGGATCGGTGAGCAGGTGGCCTCGGCGCTGGTCGCCGCGCATCGGGCCGGGATCGTGCACCGCGACGTCAAGCCGGGCAACGTGCTGCTCGGTGAGAACGGCACGGTGAAGATCACCGACTTCGGCATCTCCAAGGCCAAGGGTGACGTAGCGCTGACCGCGACCGGCCTGATCTCGGGTACCGCCGCCTACCTCGCCCCCGAGGTGGCCCGCGGCACCGATCCGACCCCCGCCGCCGACGTCTTCGCCTTGGGCGCAACGCTTTTCCACGCCCTCGAGGGTGAGCCGCCCTACGGCAGCAACCCCAATCCGCTGGCCCTGCTGTACGCGGCGGCCAACGGTCAGCTCAGTCAGCCCCGTAACGCCGGACAGTTGACCGACCTGCTGCTGGATCTGCTCAGCTTCGAGCCCGAGGACCGGCCGAGCATGGTCGAGGTCCGCGATCAGCTCGCCGAATTCGCCGATATGGCCGACGACGCCGTGCCGACCCGGATGCTGGCCACGCATCGCCCCGCCTCGCGCCGCCAGGCCACCCGCACCCTGGATCGCCGTGCCGAGCAGGCCGAGATCTCCACCGCGGAGATGATGGCGCAGGAGGCTCCGTCGGAGCCGAGCCTGCCGCCCGTGCGCCCGGCCCGGAACAACGGACACCCCACGCGCTCGCACGCGGTGGCGGCCCCGCCGCCGGAGGAACCGGGCAACCGCCGGACCCTGCTGTTCGTCGGCGGTTTCGTGGCGGGCTTGGTGATCGTCGGAGTCGCGCTCTACCTGCTGTTCGGCGGCTCGCCGCCGAAATCCTCGTCCACCGAGGCGAATTCGACATCGACCAGTGCCGCCGCGCAGACCACCGCGCCTTCGACCGCGGCCCTGGGGGAGACCAAGAGCGCGGGTAAGGCCGACGTGGGATCCGCGGCGAGCGTGGTCGCCGACTTCTACAACGCCCTGGTCGCCGACAGCGGCAACCTCAGCGCCGCGTGGAAGATGTTGACCCCTGCCGCCCAGCAGGTCTACGGCAGCGAATCGGCCTTCGAGACCTACTGGACCCAGAATCCGGTGACCAAGTGGAGTTCGGTCAAGGGCGCCGGCGGTTCGGGCACCAACTCGGACGGATCGGTCGACATGTCGGTCGGTAACGTGAGCAACGCCGGGCACTCTCGGTCGGTGTCGCTGCGCGTGGTCGTGGGCAGTAACGGTCATCTGCTGATCGACAGCGACACCAAGTCCTAGCCGGATCATTGCGAGCGGCACGTGGTCGCCGCGGTAGTCCGAGTCGCGATCGGGTGTAGTCGACCGCTGGCCGTGCCCGACTGCCGACGTTGGCGAGATGCTCGCAGCCGATCGCTCGCAAGCTCGGGTTCCGGCGCGCGTGACGACGGAACTGCTCGTTGTATTGCCCTGTGTCCCAGCAACTTTCGAGTGTCAGGCGGTTTTCGCGCCCCGGTGGCGGCGAGCATTCGTCCCGGGGCCGACAGCTTTTCCGGCGCCACGTGCGCTCGCCCGGTTGGCACGGCTACGCCCGATGGCGCATTCGCGCCCCCTCGGGTTTTCCGCATTCGTTGTCCCGGTTAGCCTTCCACTGTGGATATACGGCAGATGCTCAGAGAGGAGCGCGCCGAATTGGTTGCGCTCCTGCATACGCTGAGTGAGCAGGAGTGGGAGTCGCCATCGCTGTGTGCGGGGTGGCGGGTGCGCGATGTGGTGGGGCATCTGCTGTACGACGCGACTCCGCTGCCGGAGTACGCGATGACGGGAGTGCGTTGCGGATTCTCCCCGGACCGGGTGAACAACACTCTGGTCGACCGGTCCAGGGCCCTGTCCACCGAGCAGTTGCTGGACCGGCTCGAGCACAACCGCGAACACATCACGCGGCTGGTCCCGAAGGTCGGGCTCGCGGATATGTTCGTGCACCAGCAGGACATTCGCCGGCCCCTCGGCTACGCCCGCACCGTGCCTCCCGAACGCCTGCGGGCGGTACTCGCTCACCCCGATCCCTTCGCCCGCCCCGGCCGCTTCACCAGCGGTCTGCGATTCGTCGCGACCGATGTGGAATGGTCCCGGGGCGTCGGGCCGGAGGTCAGCGGTCCGGGCGAAGCCCTGGCCCTGGCCATGGTGGGCCGCAGCGTCGCCCTGGACGAGCTGACCGGTGACGGAGTCCCGATTCTGCGCCTGCGCCACGGATGACCTGAGCGGCCGCCAACTTGGGTTGCCGTTGCGCGTCCTCGCCCAGCGATTTGTCCGTGCGGTGCCGGCGCGCAGCCGGAGCCGATCGAGAATCGTTGCGGCCCAATGCCTTCGGTCTACCGGCCGGATGCCGGGGCGGGCCTCGTCACGGGCGGCCCCGGCACCGGCGAACACTCAATCCCGGGTGACCGCATACCCCGACACGTGCGTCGGGCGAATCGCCAGTTTGACGCGATCCTTCGCGTCCGGCGGCACGACCGGCCCGCCGCCGTAACGCTGGGACAGGCTGCTGTACAGCGAACCGTCCGGATCGGGGTCGATATGGTCGACCACCCCGCGCACCTCGATGTACCGGTACGGCTTGTCCGGATCGAAGATCGAGACCGACACCCGCGGTTCGGCGGCGAGATTGCGGAACTTCTGCCGGGCGTTGGTGTGGGTGAACCAGATGAACTCGCCGTCCCAGACGAACCACATCGGGTTGACCTGCGGCGCTCCGTCTGGCCGGGTGGTGCCCAGACTCGCGAAGATCGGCCGCTCCAGCAGGTCGCGGGCCTTCTCGGGAATTTCGACCATCGTGACTCTCTCGTTCGGGGGGTATTCGGTGTACGTCCGAATCGAACCGCGCGGGGGGCTCGACTATGCCCGCGCGTCACCGGCCGGTCGGGCGGCGGATGGCTCGC
>CBJNFW010000392.1:0-6327 GCA_966435935.1 uncultured Nocardia sp. | reverse complement strand
TCGGACAGGGCCCCCGCCTCCGTCGAATACCGCGCGGAGAAGGTCCTGTGCGGCGGCCGACGCTACCTCGACCCGCTCGCGACCTGGGCCGGGCCGGTGAGCCCGGCCAGTGCGGCCGGCAGCGGCTCCCGGTGCAGTACGCCGAGGCGCTGGGTGGCGCGGGTCAGCGCGACGTACAGTTCGGCCGCGCCGCGCGGGCCGTCGGCGAGGATTCGTGCCGGCTCGACCACGAGCACGGCGTCGAACTCCAGCCCCTTGGCCTGCGACGCGGTCACCGCGCCGGGCACCTCCGGCGGTCCGATGACGATGCTGGTTCCCTCGCGCCCGGCTTCCTCGCGGACGAATTCCGCTATGACCGAGGCCAATTCGTCCGAATCGACCTGCCGCGCCCACGGCTGCACCCCGCAAGCGCGCGCCGACTCCGGCGGCCGGACATCGGGCGCGAAGTCCGCCAGCAGCGCGGCGGCAACGCTCATGATCTCCGCCGGAGTGCGGTAGTTCACCGACAACGACCGATAGGCCCAGCGACCCGGGACATACGGGGCGAGCATCGCATCCCAGGAACGCGCGCCCGCGGGCGAACGTCGTTGCGCCAGATCGCCGACCACCGTGAAGGACTTGCCCGGACAACGGCGCATCAGCACCCGCCAATCCATCTCCGACAGTTCCTGCGCCTCGTCGACCACGACGTGCCGGTAGGTCCAATCCCGGTCTGCCGCAGCGCGTTCGGCCAGTTCACGAGTATCGCGTTCGATGAAGCGCTCGGCCAGGTCCTCCGCGTAGAGCAGATCGGTGGCGTACAGATGGTCCTCGTCGTCCATCGAATCCTCCCGGCCGATCATGAGTTCCAATACGCCCGAGGCATATTCGGCGTGCGCGCGATGATCGCGCCCGGCCGAGTCGTCCTTCGGTTCGGGCGGGCCCAGCAGATCGACCAATTCGTCCAGCAACGGTACGTCCGACACGGTCCAGGCCGCGCCGTCCGCGCGCCACAGCGCCTCGTCCGCGCCTGCGGCGCAGAGCTTTTCGCAGGAGCTGTACAGCGAGGCCAGCAGTTCCTCCGGTGCGAGGATCGGCCAGAGTTCGTCCAGCGCGGCGAGATATCCGCGATTGTCCGCGAGTTCGGCGAGCAGATTACCACGCAGCTGCTCCCAGGCCTCGCGATCCCCGCGAGTCAACCAGCCCTTGCCGATCCGGGCGATCGCGCGTTCGGTGAGCACCCATTCGACGATCTCCCGGAACACCCGGCGCGCCTGGTTGTGCGGCAATCCGCTCTCGCGGGCCTCCTGGATCGCCCACTGCGCGGTCTCGGCATCGATCCGCACCGTCACATCGGTCAGCTCGATCGTGATCGGATCCCGCGGCGGCCGCTGCCGGTCGGCGATCGCGGCGGCGAGCACGTCCAGGATCCGCAGCGAACCCTTGAGTTGGGCGGCGGCCGGTGTGTCCTCGGCGGTGACGTGCAGACCGGGCACCAGATCGCCGGTCGTGGTGAACACCACATCGGATTCGCCCAGCGACGGCAGCACCTGGCCGATGTGGTTCAGGAACGCCGAATTGGGCCCGACCACCAGCACACCGTGGCGTTCGATCTGCTCGCGCTGGGTGTAGAGCAGATAGGCGACGCGATGCAGCGCGACGACGGTCTTGCCGGTTCCCGGTCCGCCCTCGATCACCAGCACACCCGCGTGGTCGAGCCGGATGATCTCGTCCTGTTCGGCTTGGATCGTGGCCACGATAGCGCGCATACCCGCACCGCGCGGTGCGTCGACGGCCGCGAGCAGCGCCGCATCGCCCCGCTCCCCCGCACCGGGCCGCCCGAACACCTCGTCGGTGAATTCGACCAGTTGCCTTCCGCGAGTGAGGAATTGCCGACGACGACGCATATTCTCCGGAGTCGCCGCGGTGGCGACGTAGAACGCCCGCGACGCGGGCGCGCGCCAATCCAGCAGCACGGGTTCATAGTCGTTGTCCGGGTCGAGCAGACCGATCCGCCCGATGTAGGCGCGTTCGCCCGATACGGTGTCCAATCGGCCGAAACACAGTTTGTTGTCCGCCACGTCCAGTCGTTTCACCTGGGTGACGAGGGTGCGCACCTCCACGTCCCGGTCCATCGGGGACAACCCGTTTCCACGTAACACCGCGCTGTAGCGCCGCTTGGTCTGCGCACGTTCGGCATCCAGGCGCGCGTACAGCCCGTCCACATATTCCCGTTCGGCTCGCAATTCCTCGTCGTACCCCTGTGCCGCCACACGCCCCTCGCTTTCCTGACCCGACTACCTGCGGATAGTCGCCTCGGCCAGCGATTGTGCAGCATGAACGGGGCCTTGCCGCAAGCCCCGGTGTGCGCTATACAATAAATACGGGAAAGAAATGGGATAGCCCCCTTTTTCATCCATGAATCGCGCGACCCAAAGTCGGCCTGCGATACGGAATTTCGATCACAACACTCCGCACTGCCGTGGTGATCGGCGAATCCCCTTCTCGGACAGATACTTCCGCACCTCCTGGCCGAGCGAACCGAAGCGGCACCGAGCGGCGCGGCGCTGTCCACCACGGCCCGGCACGCTCTCGGGATTCGTAGCCTCGCGCACCGGGCGACCGGCCGCCCGCGAACGCGGCAGGCCGACCGGCGTGTGTCGATCCTCACGCGGCCTCGGGCGGCACCGCACCGAACACGAGCGCCGGACCATCCGGCAGCCAGTTACCGTGGAATCCCGCGGGCATCCGCTGCGCGGATCAATCTCCGCCACCGGTCCCGCGGCCAGATCCCCGGCGTCGAGAACGACCGGATCGCTGCGATCGGTCGCCGGATCGTATACGTAGGACAGTAGCCGGCCCGGACCACCGGGCCGGTCGTCGGCCGGGGCGAACGACGCCTCGGACGGATCGCCCCCGCACGGCAGCACACAACTGGTCTTGGGTCCGTTGCGCAGATACCACCCGCTCAGCTCGGGCGGGATGGCGCCGGACACCGGCAGCTCGGTCGCGCCTGAGTTCGGTGGTGACCGCGGCGGAACCGCCCAGCAGGCGTGGAGCCGTGGTGGTCATCGAAACAACTTCCTGCACAGGTGAATTCGGGACGGGGTAGGTTACCGGACGGCCGACGGGTTCGCCGCGGCCCGGGCAGCGGCCTGCGCCCGCGCGGTGTAGCGCAGGGTGAACAGCGCCGGGATCGCGAACGCGGCGACCTGCACCACGGTGCGCGGCGTATCGGTGTGCGCCAGGATCGCCAACAGGACGCAGCCGACGGTGAAGCTCGCCGCCCAGACTCCGGTGATGATGTAGTTGACCCGGATGAAAGCCGGGGTCGACCACAGCTCCGGCGGGGTGGACTGCTTGGCGATCGGCATCGTGAACGGCGTGCGGAGCAGCAGGGAGATTCCCGCGACGACCATCAGCACACCGCTCGAGATCGCCGGTGAGTACGGGTGCAGCGGGGTGTTCGGCTCGACGAAGGCCAGGATCGTCAGGGCGATGAAGAATGCGGCCGAGCCGAGGTCGATAACCATCCCGGCCACTGCGCGACCGGCTCTGACCAGGCGGAATATCTCGATCAGCGACAAGCACGCCGCGATCAGCGCGGCCCACTGCCAGTAGTGCGAGGGCACGACCGCGTACACGATCCAGGGGGCGAAGGTGCGCAGGAAGGACATGGATGTCTCCGGATATTTCGTAACGGACATGTTGTTTGCGGATATTCCGGTACCGGAATGTGAGTCCATCCTGATATTCCGGACCCGACATGTCAACCCCGTAATGTAGGCTGCGGTCATGAGCCTCAGACACGCCCTGCTCGGTCTGCTGGCGGACCGCCCCGCCAGCGGCTACGACCTGCTGCAACGGTTCGCCGGATCGCTCGCGAACGTCTGGTCCGCATCGCAGACCCAGGTCTACACAGAGCTGACGAAACTCGCCGGCGAGGGTTTGATCTCCGCCTCGCAGGAGGGCCCGCGGCGGCGCAAGGAGTACGAACTCACCCCGGCGGGCGATGCCGAACTCCGGGAGTGGCTACGTGCGGCCCCCACCCGCCCGCCCGCCCGCAACGACATGCTCCTGCGCGTGTTCTTCCTGGGCCGCCTCCCCCCTCAGGAGGCCCTGGATCATCTGACCGCCATCGAGGAGCGCGCTCGCGACCAGTACGAGGACCTGGTAGCTCTGGAGAGGTCGACCGAATGGTCCGGCAACGACTTCTCCGAGTACGGCCGGCTCGCCCTGGAGTGGGGCCAGCGCTACTGGGCGATGAATCAGGAATGGGCGCGGTGGGCCCGCAAGCAGATCGTCGCCCGGCAGCGCGCCTAGCCGACCGGAATGCCCTGTGCCATCGGAACTTCCGAGGATGCTTCCATCTGGACGAGGACATCCTTCCGGCCGTAGAATGGTGGGCGGTACCACGCTGACCTCACTACGACCTGCCGGGATGGCCTCCCCGCAGCCATCATCTTCGGCGGGAAACGGTTCTCGCGCCTCGATTATTCGAATCATTCACGGAGACAAGTAGTTCCGGCTCATTCGGCTGCGCCGCGCGCCCCGCGATCGCACCGAAGTCCGTGCGCCCGGAACTTCTCGACCCGAATCACCGGGCGTATACCGAGCCGAACACTCCCCCGGACCACAGATCGTGGAGACTCGCCATGACATCGGAAATCGAAGAGTACCAAGGGGCTTCACCGGATGCGGTCCGGCAGCACTACGACGTGGGCACCGAATTCTATCGGCTCTGGCTCGACACCGGCCTGACCTATTCGTGCGCGCTGTGGGCCGAAGGGGACGATCTGGACCGCGCACAGCGCCGCAAACTCGACTACCTCATCGAGCAGGCCTGCATCACCGGCGCCGAGAAGGTACTCGATATCGGCTGCGGCTGGGGCAGCCTGGCCCGCGCGATCGCCGATCGGCATCCACGCGCCCGCATCACCGGTCTCACCCTCAGCCACGACCAATACGACTATGCCCGAACACATCCCGCGAGCCGGTTCGAGGTCCGCCTGGAGCATTGGAATGCCCACCGGCCGGACGAGCCGTACGACGCGATCTTCTGTGTCGGCGCGCTGGAACACTTCGTGCGATTCGGATTGTCGCGCGGGGAACGCACCGACGCCTACCGCGCATTCTTCGCGCACTGCCACAGCCTCCTGCATCCGGGCGGAGCGCTGGTGATCCAGACGATCGGCAAGGGCAACCGGCCGCTGGGGCCGGATTCGCTCGCCGACGCGCAGTTCCTGGCGAACGAGATATTCCCGGAATCCGAGCCCCCGCGCCTGGCCGAACTCGGCCACGCCGCGGAGAAACTCTTCGAATTCCGTTCGCTGGTCAATCACCGCCTCGATTACGCGCGAACCTGCACGGAATGGCTGCGGCGTCTGCGGGCGCGGCGCGCCGCGGCGGAGCGGATCGCCGGGGCCACCGTCACCGAGGCCTACGAACGATATCTCGAGGCCTCGGCCAAGCAGTTCGACGCCGAGCATCTCGTGCTGTACCGCATCGCGCTGCGCAAGGTGCCCCAGTGACCGTCACATCTCGGCTGAATCCTCGTGGGCCAGGACCCTTTTGGGGTGCATGCCGTCGACCGCGCCCATGAACGGCGGATGGATGCTGTATCCCAGCATCCGGCGCATATCCTCGGACACCGCTCGCGCGGTCTGCCGGCCGACGCCCAGCGTGTACGCCTCCTGCGGCCGGAGCCAAGGCTCGCAGTACTGCACGGTCAGCCCCAGACGCGCTGCGCCCGAACGGTTCTCACCCCCACCGTGCCACAGCGTGCCCAGATAACAGGCGCACGATCCGGCCGGCATCCGCGCGACGACCCGGATATCGGACGGTGCGGGCTGCCGTTCGCCGTCCCAGCGGTGACTGCCGGGCAACAGCACCGTGCCGCCGTTGTCCTCGGTGAACTCGTCGATCGCCCACATCGTCGCCACACTGAGTGCCGGACGTGGCCGGGGCACCGGGTAGAAACCGTCGTCGTGATGCGGCAACTGGGCCCGCTCACCGGGCAGGATTTCGATCGCCTGCAATTGGGAGAGCAGATAATTCGGCAGCAACAGCCGGTCGAGCAGGGCCAGTACCCGGGGATGTTCGGCGAGCGCGTCGCAGGCCCGGGTCTTGTCGACCAGGTTGTACGCCCGCCGGGTCCGCTCACCCTCGAAGGTATTTCGCCCGCTCCGGCCCAGCAGCGGCGTCAGCGCGGTTCGCAGGCGCTCACAGTCCGCGGCGGTGAGCAGGTTTTCCCAGATGATGTAGCCGTCCCGCTCGACCGCGGCCAGATCCGCCTCGGCCACCGCGGCATCGACCGTCCCGGTCGCACTGACCGTCGCCGGATGCCGT
>CBJNFW010000391.1:0-6330 GCA_966435935.1 uncultured Nocardia sp. | reverse complement strand
GAAGTCAGGCGTCCATCCTGGACAGCGACATCGGCACGGGAAAGTACCCACTCTTTACGGCGGTACTTTCCATTTGGTTAGTGAGGAGGCAGTCGGGGCAAAGGGACCGAGGTGGGGACCGTACATCTGCGGCATCGATCCCGCACTGGACGTCGTGAGCGGCAAGTGGAAGGGCCTGGTCCTGTGGGAACTCCACGCTCACGGCACCCGGCGCTTCGCCGAACTGCGCCGCGCATTGCCGGGGGTCAGCGAGAAGATGCTCACCCAGCATCTGCGCCAGATGCAGGAAGACGGTCTCGTCCACCGCGAGGTCTATGCGGAAGTGCCACCGAAGGTCGAATACTCCCTCACCGAGGCAGGTATCTCCCTCAACGAGGCCCTCCGCCCACTCGGCGAGTGGGGTCGGGAACGACTCCGCCGAGAACGTCTCGAGGTCACCGATATCGACACCCCGCCGGTCGAAAACGTGTCAGCCGGAATGGTTTCCGGCAAATCGGGGCGATCGCGGCGTTCATCGTGCTGAATCCCAATGCAGAACACGAGGATAAGGAAGAATTCGTCGTACTGCGGCAATCGTTTTCGGGAACCCAGCTCACCCACATGACCAACACGGTCCGGGGCACCGAAGCTATGGCACGCGGGTGAATCCCGTGCGGCCAATCTCGTGGCCGGACCCCCGTTGACCGTCTTCGATCGCGCGCACTGCGGAATGTTCACCGGCCGGACACGCCGTGACGTGGCTCGGCGCGTGACGCGCTCGGCTCGTGCGGTAGGCCACCGCGAAATTCGAGTAGCGGTCTACTCGGGTCGGCTGCTCCGTCGGTGCATACGCTGACATCAACGTGGAAAGTTGAATGTTCGGCGTGGCTGGAACGGATGAAAGTAACGACGTCACCGGCGCGGTTCGAACCGGGGCTCGTCGCCGCGGTACATCGCGGTGACGGTCGGCGTGAACGGCGCCCCGGGGTTCGTGGCGGCGGTGTGGCTCGGCTTATCGCCGCACAGCATCGCCGACGCTCCACCACACCGGTACCGACTGTGGGTCGCAGG
Source organism: uncultured Nocardia sp. (assembly GCA_966435935.1). Taxonomy (GTDB): domain Bacteria; phylum Actinomycetota; class Actinomycetes; order Mycobacteriales; family Mycobacteriaceae; genus Nocardia. The sequence goes on along the minus strand of CBJNFW010000391.1, from coordinate 5,280 downwards.
GGGTGCTCGTTCGGTCGGCCGACACGACGCCCCCTGGGCGCTGGTGCTCGCAGCGCGTACGGTGTCCGCCGCTAATGTGGGAGGTCTGGAAATCGGTGACTGATACCTGTTGAGGTTGGTTGTGATGGCAACGTCGGCGACGCCATATCACCATGGCGATCTGCCCAATGCGCTGGTGCGTGCGGCAATCGAGCTGCTCGAGGAAGGTGGGGCGTCGGAGCTGTCGCTGCGTGGGGCGGCGCGGCGGGCCGGCGTATCCACTGCGGCGCCCTACCGTCATTTCGCCGACCGTGATGCGTTGCTGTCCGCCGTCGCCGCGGTGGGGTACCGCGATCTGGCCGCCCATCTGGCCGCCGTGCATCCGGAGCAGGTGGACACCGGCAGTCTCGGTGATATCGCGGTCGCCTATGTTCGGTTCGCGCTGACCCGTCCCGGGATGTTCCGGGTGATGTTCACCGAGTCCTGCGATGCGACGAGCCCGGAGCGGGTCGCGGCGGTGGAGGCCATCCACAAGTACCTGGAATCTCTTGTGCGACAGCTTTTTCCGGACGCCGACCCGGAGCCCACAGCGACGGCGATGTGGGCGTTGGTTCACGGACTGGCCTTCCTGCATCTGGACGGAAAGCTCGACGCCTCGTCGGCGAAGATCGTCGACGAACGAGTCCGCGCCGCGGTGTCGGCCGTCCTCCACCTGTCCTGACTCGGGCTTCCCGTCGAATGGGCGAGCGAAGAATCGCCCGACGGGGTGTACCTCCACCGCACCACGATCATCCGACGCCGGCTGGCGCTGACGAATTGCTGCCGGAACCCCGGCGGGCATCATCGTTGCGATAGACGCCGCGCCCGACGTATTGCTCTGGCGGGCCGGACCCGCTCAGCCTCGCATGTCCGCGGATGACCGAAGTCACCGCCTGTCCTCCGCTTCTCCGCTGTTCGCGTCGCCGATTCGGAGTAATGTTAGCGGCGTGTACATTCCGGCGATCGGAAAGGAAGAGACATGTTCGCGGTGACGCTCGACGGCTTCGGGGGACCGGAAGTGATGAAGTGGGAGAAGGTCGATGATCTGCCGGCGCCCGGCGCCGAGGAAGTGGCGGTGGACGTGGTGGCGGCGGGTGTGAACCGTGCCGACATCATGCAGCGACGGGGTCTCTACCCGCCGCCCTCGGGCGCCGGCGAGATCCTCGGTCTCGAGGTTTCCGGCCGCATCGCGGAGGTCGGCCCCGGCGTGCAGGAGTGGCACCGCGGTGGCGAGGTCTGCGCGTTGCTGCCCGGCGGCGGTTATGCCGAACGGGTGAACGTTCCGGTCACGCGCCTGCTCCCGGTCCCCGAGGGCGTAGGCCTCGTCGAGGCCGCGGCACTTCCTGAGGCGGCCGCTACGGTCTGGTCGAATGTCGTCATGACGGGTGGGTTGCGCGAGGGGCAGACGCTGCTGATCCACGGCGGCGGAAGCGGGATCGGCACGCACGCGATTCAGGTGGGCCGGGCGCTCGGCGCCCGGGTGGCGGCGACGGCCGGATCGCAATTCAAGCTCGATCGGTGCGGCGAACTCGGTGCGAATACGCTGATCAACTATCGGGAGCAGGATTTCGTGTCGATCGTGACCGAGGAATACGGTGGCGCCGACGTGATTCTGGACATCATGGGCGCAAGCTACCTCGCGCGTAATGTCGAGACGCTGGCCGAGGGCGGTGACCTGACGATCATCGGATTGCAGGACGGCGCGGTCGCGGAGGTGAATCTCGGTGTGCTGCTCGCCAAGCGCGGCTCGATCCACGTCACGAACCTGCGCCGCCGTCCGGAGACCGGCCCCGGCTCCAAAGGTGAGATCGTGGCCGAACTGCGCCGCGAGCTGTGGCCGCTGATCGCTGCCGGCAAGGTGGCCCCCGTGGTTTCCGCCGAGGTGCCCATCACCGATGTCGCCGCGGCGCACCCGTTGCTGGATTCGTCCGAGACCTTCGGCAAAGTGCTGCTCACCGTCCGTGAGCCCTGACGATCGGTCCGCGCGGGCCGCCGCCGGATTGCGGCCCGCGCGGATCGGTGAACTCAAGGGTGCAGCGCCGCGCGGAGCGTGTCTTGTGCCAGCTTGATGGCGGTGGTGGCGGCGTGGGTGGAGCGCATGGAGTTGATCATCATGAAGTCGTGGATGATCCCGCCGAAGCGGACCTGGGTGACCGGGACACCGGCCTCGCGCAGTTTGGTCGCGTATGCCTCGCCCTCGTCGCGCAGCACGTCGGCCTCGCCGGTGATCACCAGTGCGGGCGGCAGCCCCCGCAGTTGGTCGATCGACGCGCGCAGCGGGGAGGCGTAGATCTCCTCGCGCTGGGCGTCGTTGTCGATGTACTGGTCCCAGAACCATTTCATTCCGTCGCGGGCGAGGAAGTAGTGTTCGGCGAACTGGTGGTAGGAGTCGGTGTCGAAGTCGGCGTTGGTGACCGGGTACAGCAGTACCTGCTGGTTGATGCGCACGTCGCCGCGGTCCTTGGCCATAAGTGTCAGGGCGATGCTCATATTGCCGCCCACCGAGTCGCCGGCGACCGCGAAACGGGTTGCGTCGAGGCTTTTTTCGGCGCCGTGGGCGAACACCCATTGCGCGGCGGCGTAGTTCTGTTCGATGGCTGTCGGGTATTTGGCTTCGGGTGACAAAGTGTATTCGGGGAACACCGCGGCGGCGCCGGAACCGACGGCCAGCTCGCGTACCAGCCGGTCGTGGGTGTGGGCGTTTCCGAACACCCATCCGGCTCCGTGGATGTAGAAGATCACCGGCAGCGGGCCGGTCGCGCCGGCCGGTTTGACGATGCGCACGGGCACGGTGCCCGTAGGTCCGCCCTCGACGGTGATCCACTCCTCGTCGATCGCCGGTTTCTCGATGTCGCCGGACTGGACCTCGTCGACCGCTTTACGGCCTTCCTCCGGGGGCAGCTGATAGAGGTACGGCGGGGTATCGGTGGCCTTGGCGAATTCGGCGGCCTCGGGCTCGAGCACCGGCTTGATCTCGGTCATGGGCAGTGTCCTTCCGATGATGGGGTTGCGGGAGACGCTGGATCGTTGCCATCGGCTCAGCTCTCCTCACGCGACCGTGCAGTGGTGCGCGGTCCAGGCTAGACGCTCAATGTAAACACCGGCAACATTTTGCTCGAATTCACTGTACTGGAACGGAATTCGAACCTCATTGCATATACACCGGTACGTTCGCGCCCGAAGGACCGAAAAATGGTTCGGTGTGAACATGTGTTTGCTGAGGACGGATGCATCGAGCAGGCCGTGCAGGGTTGCGCGGTAAGGCTCGACGTGCTGACCGACGTTCGGCGGTCCTCTCGGGTCATGTTTGCAGCGTTAACATTAGGCTGAACCACTATGTAAGCGACGTCAACACTCGGCCGTTTCGCCGGACGGTAGGAATCTGTGCCGGGATGCCGACCTTCCGGCGACCTATGCCGAGGAGCCGACGTCGGCGATCAATCGCTGGGCGAGTTTCTCCGACGACTGGGGATTCTGGCCGGTGTACAGATTGCGGTCGACAACTATGTACGGGCGCAACGGAATCAGCGCCTTGGAGTATTCGACGCCGGTCTCTTTCAATTTGTCTTCGAGTAGCCAGGGCGCCTTTTTCGCGAATCGATTCAACAGTTCCTCCCGGTTGGACAGTCCGGTCATCCGGTAGCCGGCGAAGGGAGATTTCCCGTCGGGTGCGATCGTGGCCAGGATGGCGGCCGGCGCATGGCACAGCAGGGCGAGGGGTTTGCCGGAGGCGAGTCGCTCGCTCAGCAGCGCCCCGGACGTCGCGTCGTAGGCGAGATCTTCCATCGGACCGTGGCCGCCGGGGTAGAACACGACGTCGAAGGTGTCCGGTTCGACGGTGTTCAGTGCGACCGGATGGGCGAGGGCGCTGTCGATGCTGTCGAGATACCGCTTCACCTCGTTGCGTTTCCACGGCATGCCGCCGGCGATGCCGAGACTGAGGCGATCGAGTGTCGGGGCCTTTCCGCCCGGGGTCGCGATGGTGATGTCCCAGCCGGCTTCGGAGAAGATGCGGTGCGGCACCGCCACCTCCTCGGCCCAGTAACCCGAGGGGTGTATTTCGCCGTCGTTCAAGGTCCAGCGGTCGGCGGCAGATATCACGAACAGGACTTTCGGCATTTCCGCTTACCTCCTGTGGTTGGAAAAGGTTCTTCGACAGCTAGGGCGCCGCTGTGTGCAGCGATCGGGCGATCAGATCCGTGACGGTCTCCGGTGCTTCCCAGGGCGGGGTGTGCCCGACCCCGCGAAGCGTTCTCGATGTGGTGCCCTGCGGTCCGTCGAACTCCACGGTAGGCGCTTGAATGCGTCCGTCGAGTTCGCCGAAGGCCAGGCGGGCCGGTTGTGGCAGGCGGGCCAGCCGATCGGGCAGTGCCGCCCCGGCGAGGTAGGTGTCGATGGCACGGGTGCTGGTGGCGAAGTTGCGCCGGCCGCGTGCGCGTGCGTCGGTGACGAATCGGTCCGGTATCGGGGTGCCCGGGGCGAAGGCGCTGCGCTGTGCGTCGCGTTGCCGTTTCTCGGAAGCGAAGGCCCACAACACATCTCCGATACCGGGCAGCGTGAGGGCCCGCTCGACCGGCCCGCGTGCGGACTTCCGGCTCGCCTGCGACCAGGGCGGGCAGAGCAGGATCAGCTCCGAGACGAGATCGGGGCGACGTTCGGCGAGGGCGGTGGCGACCAGCCCGCCGCGGGAATGGCCGACCACGACCGACGGGCGATCGAGCAGTTGCGCGGTATCGTCGGCGTCGTCTTCGATGGCGCATGTCGAATCCAGGTGCACCGCAACGATATTCGCTCGGTCCGCGAGCATCGGCACGACCCGGTCCCATACCCGGTACGAACTGGCGAGGCCGTGGATCAGGACAACGGTGGGTGCGCCGGGCGTTCCGGTGACCAATGCTCCGGCGCTCATGCCACGACCTCGCGGGTGCGGCGATGCAGCAGATGGCGGGAGGGATCGAAGCGCAGGGTGCGACGGCGGAAGTCGTACGTCGATCCGGGCCAGATGTTGGTGTTGCGGCCGTTGTCGTTGAGGTACCAGCTCGTGCAGCCACCGGCGGTCCACACCGTGCCCTCGCCGAGCCGTTCGACGTCCTCGGTGAATGCCTGCTGGGCGGCGGCGGTGGGTTCGATGGCATCGAGGTCGTGGTCGCGGGCGTAGCCGAGGGCACCGGCGATGTAGTTGGCCTGGGATTCGAACATGTGGATCACCGAGGTGTGGCCGAGGCCGATGTTCGGACCGTGGATGAGGTACATGTTCGGGAA
>CBJNFW010000390.1:0-6372 GCA_966435935.1 uncultured Nocardia sp. | reverse complement strand
TGCCCGTCGGCGACGTAATCGCGTTGGGCCGCATCGAGGTCTGCTTCTGCGTCGGCACCGACACCACCTCCGACGCACCGATCGGAGTGAGCGAGTCGATGCGCGAATGGATGCTCGACGCCAACCGCGCCAAGAAGAACTCCGACTACGTCAAGCTGGTCGGCCGGTTGCGGCCGAGCATGGTCGGCATCGAGATCCCGCGCAACGCCGAACCGCGCACCGGCCTGTCGATGGGCGAGCACGCCGCGATCACCGCCAAGGAGTTCGGCATCGCCCGCGAGGCGCAGGACGAGCTGGCCTACCTCTCGCACCGCAATATGGCCGCCGCCTACGACCGCGGCTTCTTCGACGACCTGGTCACCCCCTTCCTCGGGCTGACCCGCGACGACAACCTGCGCCCTGGCTCGACCATCGAGAAGTTGTCCACGCTGAAGCCGGTGTTCGGCGTCAAGCTCGGCGATGCCACGATGACCGCGGGCAATTCGACCCCGCTCACCGACGGCGCGTCCGCGGTGCTGCTGTCCAGCGACGAGTGGGCCGCCTCGCGCAACCTCGAGCCGCTGGCCCATCTGGTGGACAGCGAGGTCGCCGCGGTGGACTACATCCACGGCCCGGACGGCCTGCTGATGGCGCCGACCTACGCCGTGCCGCGGCTGCTGGCCCGCAACGGACTCACCTTGCAGGACTTCGACTTCTACGAGATCCACGAGGCGTTCGCGTCGGTGGTGCTGGCGACGCTGCAGTCGTGGGAGTCCGACCAGTACTGCAAGGAGCGCCTGGGTCTGGACGGGGCGCTGGGGTCGATCGATCGCGCCAAGCTGAACGTCAACGGATCCTCGCTCGCCGCGGGTCACCCGTTCGCCGCGACCGGCGGCCGGATCATCGCGCAGGCCGCGAAGCAGTTGGCGGAGAAGGGGTCCGGCCGCACGCTGATCTCCATCTGCGCCGCCGGCGGTCAGGGCGTGGTCGCGATCCTGGAGCGCTGAACCGGATCGATACACTCCCGAGGCGTGAGTGACATCTCGACGGGCGAGCAGGTGCCGACCTCCCGGTTGGCCCTGCTCCGCCCGGTTCCGGCCGATGCCGGGGCAATTCTGCGCATCTGCGGCGTCGCCGATCCGTGGGTGTCGGTGGTGCCGGATATCGCTGCGGCACAACGTCTTTACGCCGAGTGGGACAGGCACTGGCAACAGCACGGCTACGGCTACTGGACCGTGCGCGCCCACTCCGGCGACACCGTCCTGGGCTTCTGCGGAATCCGTTCCATGACCATGCCCGCGGGTCCGGCCCTCAACCTCTTCTACCGCCTCGACCCGGCGGTCCGAGGCCGCGGTTTCGCCGCCGAGGCCGCCGCCGCGGTGGTGGCGTACGCCCGCGCCTACTTGCCCGGACTACCGGTGATCGCCCGCATCCAGCCGAGCAACGCCGCCTCCCACCGCGTCGCCGAACGCGTCGGCCTGTCCCGCGCCGAATATCTCGACACCGACAGCTGGCATTATTACCTCACCCCGGCCGGCTGGGGTCGTCCGTAACCAAACCGCTTGCCGTGCGGTTCATTACGCCGGAGCATTGGGCCCTCCGCGCGCCGCGGGCGGACCCGCGCCGGCGAGTTGGGTCGCACGCGGCGAGCGGCTGCCGGGCATCGGTTCGCCCGGCAGGTCATGACCTCGCCGAAACACCCTCTCGCCCGAGCAGATCGGCGCGGCGGCGGTCCTCGCGAACTCGACGAAGCCCGAACTCGGCAGCACCGGGGGCAGACCGGTCCGAAGGCCGCCGATGGGGGTGAGCCGCACTGCGCGACCTGCACTAAGGACGTCAGCCCCGCCGGGCAGGCCGCGCGTACCCGGCCGATCACCCCGAGGCGACCTGGCGGCGGGCCAGATCGAAGGTGCGGCGGGCGAGGTCGGAGATGCGGACGTTGTCGTAGCCGGAGACCGCGGTGCGGAGGCGATCGGCGAGCGGGTCGGTCCAATGACCGGGAATCGCATTGGCTCCCAAGAGGATTCCGGCTACCGAACCCGCGGTCGCGGCGGTGGAGTCGGTGTCCCAGCCGGCCTGCACGGTGAGGCCGATGGTTCGGGTGAAATCCCCTTCGCCCCAGAGTAATCCGACCGCGACCAGACATGCGTTGCCGATCGCGTGCACCCAGCTGTAGTGGCCGTGGCGGGCGTGCACGGTGGCGACGGCCTGGTCGTAGCCGATGCCGCGCTCGTGATCGGCGACCACCTGCGCGAGTGCGACGGCGAGCCGGGAATGTTCCGGGATAGTCTGTTGCGCAAGGTGAATCGCTTTCAGCGCGCTCCCGGCGGTGAAGGCCGCGGCGGTCAGGGCCGCGACCCAGATGGCCGCCCAGGCGCCGTTGCCGGTATGCGAGACCGAGGCGTCCCGGGCGGCGAGTTCGGCGGCGCGACCCGGATCTCCCGGACAGAGGTAACCGTAGATGTCGGCGCGGATCATCGCGCCGACCCACTCGCGGTACGGATTGCGGTAGGTCGCGGTGGCGGGCGGCGCCAGGCCGTCGATCAGGTTGCGGTAGGCCACCCGGTCGGCGGTGTACGTCTGCAGGAACGGCAGCCGGCCGAGCCATTCGGCGGCCACGTCGGCGGGGGTGAACTCGATGCCCTGCTGCTCGAGCATGTGCAGACTCAGCACCGGATAGTCCAGGTCGTCGTCGCGCGGGCAGCCGTCGATCCGGCCGCGCACCGACTCCGGCCAGCCCGGGGCGAGCCGATACCCCTCCGGCATCGGGCTCAGCACCGGGATGTAGTCGGCCAGCGGATAGGCCCCGGCCTGTTCCAGATAGGTCCGAATATGCTGCGGTGACCAGGCGAAACCGTTCTCCAGCGGTTTACCGAGGGTGCAGCCGACGCACCGGCCCAGCCAACCGCCGTGCACGCGGTCGTAGAGATGGGTCGGATGCACCGGCGAACGCGGCAGGGCGGCGGGCAGCAATGCGCCCGCGGCCTCGTCGTACGGCCAGCCCGGATCGCGCGGCGCGGCCTCGACGCGCTCGAGCATCAACCAGCACGCCGCGGCGTTGGGCAGCCGGGTATGCGTGAGCTCGCGCACCTCCTCGGCGAAAACGTCCACCGCATAACCGGATTCGCGCCGTTGCAGCCACTCGTAGTACAGCAGTGCGCGCGGGTCGCCCTCGGGATGGCCGAAGAAGGCGGACTCGATCGGCTCCACGATGTCCACGGAAGTGATGTCCACAGAAGTATTCACAGGATGGTGATGACCGCCTCGACGACCTCGGACAGCAGCGGTAGCGATTCCTCACGCTGCGGGGGACGAGCCCACCAGCGCCCCTCGTGGGTGCGCCTGCCGAATCCGGTGGGCAGGATGACATTGCTTCGAGCAGGACCGATATCCACGCCGTGACGCTCCAATTGGACGGTGCATTCCAGATTCGGGTACCCATCGAACACCGCGAGGAACGTCCGGCGCGCCGGTCGTTCCCGGACCAGTACCGGGCCGGGCACCTCGCGAACGGTCAGCTCGTCCAGTATCACCGAGCCCAGCGGTTCGGGCGTGTTCACCGCGGCGATCTGATCGACCAGCGGTAGCACCACGAATCCCGGCGCGGTCACATGCACTCGGGGCAGACCGAACTGCGTCCTGTACGCCTCGGCCCAATCTTGTGGAGTTGCAAGCTGTTCCGATCGCACATCCGACCTCGGCTCCGATGTCCACCCTCCGGCGACGGGTTCGGCCGCCGGGTTTCAAGTGAAACCCCGAAGTAGCGTTCTCGGTGCAAGTTTCGGTGAACCGTGAGCGAATTATGCAGAACGAAAACACATCTCGCTGACATACCGACCGTCCGCGTTGCCGGGGGAATCGAGCCGCTGGCCGTCGGCGACCATATCGTGCCCGGCCACCGATGCGCCGCACCGCGCCGCTGCCGCGGGACACATTCGCGCTGGCAAGAGGGCTCGACATCCCTGTGATGGGCCGCCGCGGCGGGTACTCTCGGCGAATAGTCGAGGCGCCGGAACCCAGGAGGTCCGCCCATGCCCTGTGATCTGATGCTCATCGCCTACGACGGCTCGGACAATGCCAAACGAGCCGTCGAATACGCCGGGCGGTTTCTCGCCGCGCCGAAAGCGGTCGTCCTCACCGCCTGGGAGCCGATGGTTCGCCAAACCGCGCGATTGTCCGGAATGTCCGGCGTGGTACAGCCCGAATGGGTCTCCGACGAGGAGATCGAGGACATCGCGTACATCGACGCCAAACAGATCAATGCCGAAGGGGTGCGGCTGGCCAAACTGGCCGGACTCAATGCCGAACCGCGCACCGCCGAATGCACCTCGACGATCTGGAACGCGATCGTGGACGTCGCCGACGACCTCGACGTCGACATCATCGTCGCCGGAACTCGCGGCGCGACGGGTATCCGGGCGCTGCTGCACTCGAGCGTCGCCGAAGCCGTGCTCAAACACTGCCACCGGCCGATCCTGCTGGTTCCCCCGGGCCGAAAAGCCGAATGCCCCTGAGGTCGCGCGCTGTTCCCGGCGATCGATCGCCCAGCGCCGCGCCGGCAGGCTTCGGGCACACGGCGCGCCCGCACCGCGTCGGCTGCGCGATACCTCCTGGCCACGCGGTGCGAACACCGCGAGCCGGGGTGCGAGCCGGCATCCGGGTTGCCGCGCATCACAGTGAGATGTGCGTCCCTGCCCGGGCTCCGCGCGGTGCCGGGCGGACTATCGTCGGGGCACTATGGACGGATTTCTGCTCGCTCAGCCCGGCGGTGTCGTACGAACCGAGGGCGTTCGGCGCAGCCTCGACGACGCGGAATCCGCGGCGGCCGACCTGGCGAACGGAACGGCCGAGCTGATCGTCGGGGCGCTGCCGTTCGATCCGCGCACTCCGGCGGCGCTGTGCGTGCCCGAGCGGGTGCGGCATACCGCGGGGCCGTGGCGTCCGGCGGCGGTGCCGCCGCTGCCCGAGGTTCGGGTGCTCACCGAAATCCCCAGTGCCGCAGAACATATCGCGCGTGTGACGAAACTCGTCGAGCAGCTCTCGGATCCTTCGCAGCCGCTGCGCAAGGTGGTCGCGGCGCGTTCGGTGCTGGTGCGCGCCGACGAGCCGCTCGATCCGGAGGTGGTGGCCGCACACCTGCTGACCAGGCATCCGCGCGCCAATGTGTTCGCGGTCGATCTGAGTCCCGCCGGACGGCCCGGGGCGACGCTGGTCGGCGCCACGCCCGAGGTTCTGGTCGCCCGGCACGGCGAGACGGTGACGTTGCGCCCGCTCGCCGGGACGATCGCGCGACATCCCGATCCCGAGGCCGATGCCGAGCGGTCGCGGGAACTGCTGGCCAGCACGAAGAATCGCGCGGAGCACGAGTTCGTCATCGAGTGGATCCGCGAGCGGCTCGCCCCACTGTGCGAACTCACCGTCCCGGATGGCCCGGAACTGATCAACACCCACGAGGTATGGCACCTGGCCACACCGATCAGCGGCCGCGTCCGCGCGCCCGGCACCACCGCCCTCGACCTGGCCCGCGCCCTGCACCCCACCCCCGCGGTCTGCGGCACACCGACCGGCCTGGCCCTGGACACCATCACCGAATTCGAGGAGGACCGCGGCTTCTACGGCGGCGCGGTCGGCTGGTGCGACGCCCGCGGCGACGGCGAATGGGTAGTCGCGATCCGCTGCGCGGAACTGTCCGCCGACGGCCGCACCGCACGCGCCTTCGGCGGCGGCGGAATCGTCGCCGCCTCGGACCCCCGCACCGAACTCGACGAAACCACCGCCAAGCTCAGAACATTCCTGGGCAGCCTGAACTGCGCTGTGTGAGCGGCGGTGTGAGCGGCCTCTCCCCGCGCCCGAGCCGGTACCCATTGGCGAAGCCTGTCCGTCCCGCTGGAAGCCGCCCACGAAACGAACGCTGCAACAGCCAACCCCCAACGGTTTTCGGCGCGCACCGCACCAGAGCCCCACCGAAGCGAAGCCCACCGCGCCCAGCGGCGAAGCGTCTCCGGCCCGCTGGAAGTCGCCAGCGAAGCGAAAGATTCGACAACACCACCCCCCAGCATTTTCGGCGCACCGCACCCGATACCCGCCGAAGCGAAACGAAGCGAAAGCTGACGCACCCAGCGGCGAACCGTCTCCGAACCACTGGAAATCGCCACTGAAGCGAAAATCAACAACATCAACCCCAGGATTTTCGGCGCGCGCCTGGAGGCAGCCCGCGGTCACCGCGAACACGAGCACGAGCAGACGGGTGAGCCGGGCCTGCTGCGGCGCGGCGACGGTCGGACCCGATACCCGCCGAAGCGAAGCGAGGCGAAAGCCTGACGTGCCCAGCGGCGAACCGTCTCTGTCGGGCTGGGAGTCGCCCGCGAAGCGATAGGTTCAGCAACACCAACC
>CBJNFW010000389.1:0-6390 GCA_966435935.1 uncultured Nocardia sp. | reverse complement strand
AAGCATCGAACCGACTGTGCCGCAAGCATTGTGTGCAGAGCTGCTGACAGTCCGCGCCCGTCAGCTCATGCGGCGCTGGGCCGCCGATGCCTGGGGCGGTCGGCGAGAACGCTACGGTGTCGGGTCACAAGAAGCCCCACACAATCCGTCCGCGGACGCGCTCACCGCACGGCTACCGGCGGCCGATCATCCCAGCGGCACGGTGTCAGCGCACCAGGCTGTCGTGACCTTCCCAATACCTCTGGCGCAGTTGCCGTTTGTACAGTTTCCCGCTGGGGTCGCGCGGCAGTTCGGTGACGAAGTCCACCGTGCGCGGGCATTTGTAAGCGGCCAGTTCCGAGCGGCAGTAGGCGATCAGCTCATCGGCCAGGGCAGGACCGCCGGCGGCCGGGTCCACCAGCTGCACAACCGCTTTCACCGACTCCCCCATCTCCTCATCGGGAACGCCGATCACCGCGACATCGGCGATGGCGGGATGCGAGGCCAGGATGTTCTCCGCCTCCTGCGGATAGATGTTCACCCCGCCGGAGATGATCATGTGCGCCTGCCGGTCGGTCAGGTACAGGTAGCCGTCCTCGTCGAGGTAGCCCATGTCCCCGAGAGTGCGCCAGCCCTTCTCGTGCGTGACCGACGCCGTCTTGGCTTCGTCGTGGTGGTATTCGAACCGGCGGCCACCGGCGAAGTAGACCACCCCGACCTGCCCGGTGGGCAGGTCGGCGCCGTCCTCGCCGACGATGTGACATTCCTGCGCGGGCCTGCCAACCGAACCGGGGTGCGCCAGCCACTCCGGCGCCGAGATGTAGGTGTTACCCACATCCTCTGTGCCCGAATAATATTCGCTGATGATCGGCCCCCACCAATCCAGCATCTGCCGCTTGACCGGCACCGGGCAGGGCGCGGCCGAATGCACCGCGTCCACCAGACTGGAAACGTCGTAGCTCTCCCGCTCCGCACGCGGCAGCCGCAACATGCGCACGAACATCGTCGGCACCAGCTGGGTATGCGTCACCCGGTAGCGCTGAACCAGTTCGAGATACAGCCGCGGCTCGAACCGTTCCATCACGATCACCGTCGCGCCCATGCGCTGCCAGGACATCGAGAAGACCAGCGGCGCACCGTGATACAGCGGAGCGGGTGAGAGGTAGACCGCGTCCTCGCGGGCGCCGCTGACCAGCAGGCCACGGGCGATCTGCACCGGCGGGGCGTCGGGATCGCCCAGCGGCGTGGCCGGGAGCGGTTTGCGAATCCCCTTGGGCCGCCCCGTCGTTCCCGAGGAGTAGAGCATCTCCCGGCCCTCGCACTCCTCGGGTCCCAGCGGTTCACCGGAGGTCCCGGCCAGCACCTGCGAGTAGTCCTCGAAACCATCGATCCGCCCGGCCGCGCAGATCCGGATCGGCACCCGGGACAGATCCAGGCCCGAGACCACCTCGGCGAGCGACTCACTCGTGATCAGCGCGGTGGCGCCGCAGTCGTCCAGGATGTACTGCACCTCCCCGGCGGTCAGATGCCGGTTGACCGCGGTGTAGTACAGCCCCGAACGCTGTGCCGCCCAGGCGATCTCCAGAAACTGCCGGTTGTTCTCCAGCAGGATCGCGATATGGTCGCCGACCTTCGGCCCACGCGCGCGCAGCGCCCGGGCGAACCGGATCGAGCGGTCCTCGAGTTGCGCGTAGGTCACCACCTCGCCGCTGGCGGCCAGCACGATCGCGGGCCGGTCCGGCGTCCGCTCGGCATGCCACCCGGGCGTCAACTGCGCCGCACCAGGCGGCCGAACCCGCTCGCCCGCAGCGGAATCGGACGACGGACCGGTCTCGCTCATCGCACGCTCCCTTCGATCGCGATCAGCTCAGTTCACAACGATGGCCTGTTCCGGACACGCCTGGGCGGCCTCCCGCACCGCGTCCTCGAACTCCGGAGCCACATCCGGGCCCGCCTCGGCGTACCCGTCGTCGCTGAGCTCGAACACCTCCGGGCAGATACCCAGGCAGATACCGTGGCCGCGGCAACGGTCCGCATCGATGGAGACCTTCATCTATGCCTCGCTTTCGGCGATGTCGAATTCCAGGTGCAGTTCGGTCAGGCCGCGCAGCACGAACGTCGGCACATAGCTGTAGCTGCGGGCATCGGCGGGCCCGTGGAACCGCTCGTCGATCCGAATGTCGGTGGTGCGGTCCAGCAGTCGCTCGATGGCCACCCGCGATTCCGCGCGCGCCAGCGGCGCGCCCGGGCAGGTGTGGATGCCGCGGCCGAACGAAATGTGCTGGCGCGCGTTCGAACGCTGCGGATCGAAGGTCGACGGATCGGCGAACTTGCGCGGGTCCCGGTTGGCGCCGCCGTTGACGATCATCAGGGTGGTCCCGGCGGGCAGATCGACCCCGCCCACGGTCACCGGCACCTTCGAGAGCCGGAAATCGCCCTTCACCGGGCTCTCGGTGCGCAGCACCTCCTCGATGAAATTGCCGATCCGCGAACGGTCCTCGCGTAACCACCGCTGCACCTCGGGCTGTTCGGCGATCAGCTTCAGCGCCGAGCTTAGCAGCCGGACCGTGGTCTCCTGTCCCGCCGAGAACAGGTTCGCCGCGACCGCGACCACGTCCCGCACCGGCGGCTCGGTGCCGTCGGCGAACGGCGCGGCGGCCATGCTGGACAACACATCTCCGCGCGGTTCGCGGCGCCGGTCCTCGATGTACGCGGAGAACTTCTCGTAGAGGAATTCGATCGGGTTGTCCTGCATGGCATCACCCTTGGTGCTGCCGATCGCGCTGCCCGCCTTGCGATGCGGATCGCGCTGCAATGTGTAGAGGAACTCCTCCTGATCGTCCGGCGGGACGCCCAGCAGATCGGCGATCGTGTACAGGGTGAACGGCCCGGCGAAATCGCGAATGAAGCAGGCCGAGTCGGCGACCAGATATTCGTCCAGGATCCGGTCGGCGATCGCCCACATCGCCTGCTCGTTCTCCTTGAGCCGCTTGGGCGTGATCAGCCGCATCAGCAGGCCGCGATGCTGGGTGTGCACCGGCGGGTCCAGGGTCGGCAGCTGATCGCTGAACGGCAGCGCGTCGCGGTGCTGCTCGATCAGCTCGCTGATGTCCTCGCCCTCGAGCGGAACCGGCAGGCCCGGGAACGGCCCGGTCACCGAGGTGCACGAGGAGAACTTCTCCGGATCGTTGAGCACCTCGAGCGCTTCGTCGTAGCCGGTCACCATGTAGACGCCGTGGTGGTTCTCCTTGGTGACGGGGCACTGGGCCCGCAGGGCGTCGAAGTATGGATACGGGTTCTCGAGGAGCTCGCGCCCCATGAAAAAGTCCGTCGACGTGACGTCGTTCACCACTGCTGACTCCCTTCGGCCGGCCGCGAGTGCACCGTCCATCCGACTCATGAGAATGATACTCTCATTAACTGATGATCTGATTCTCACATCGGTTTGCGACACCGTCAAATGAGGATCGCTACGAAGTGGAGGACGGTAGACCATGACTGCGGAACCGACCAGCGATCAAGTGCTGTTCCGGACCACCACCCGCGAGTTCCTCGACCGCACCGTACCGATCCCGGTGGTACGCGAACTCGCCGACACCGCAACGGGTTTCGACCGCGACTGGTGGCGGCGGGGCGCGGAGCTGGGCTGGACCGCCATGCTGGTCCCGGAGAGTCTGGGCGGCGGCTCGGTCTCCGGGCGGCCGGTCACCGAGCTGGCCCTGGTGGCCGCGGAATTCGGCCACACCTGCGCGCCGGGACCGCTGATTCCCACCAGCGCGGTCCTGTCCGGACTGGTGGCCGCGGGCGACCGTTTCGGCGAGGTCATCGGGGGAATCCTCGCCGGTGATCTGATCGCCGCGTGGGCGCTGTACGAACCGCGCCACGGCCTCGAACTGGCCCCGGAGCAGACCCGCGCCGAACCCGACGGCGACGGTTACCGCCTCACCGGCTGCAAGGATCGCGTCGAAGCCGGGGATGTCGCCGACGTTCTGCTGGTCACCGCGCACGGCCCGGACGGGCCGATCCAGCTGCTCGTACGCACCGGCAGTCCCGGCGTCACCGTCACCCCGACGTGGACGCTGGACCTGGTCCGGCGCACCGCCCGGGTGGAGTTCGACAACGTCGCCCTCGGCCCGGACGCGGTCGTGCAGAGCGGTGAAAACGCCTCGGCCGCAGTGCGATCCCAGCTGCACGTCGCCGCCGTGCTGACCGCCGCGGAATCGACCGCGGCCACCCGCCGCGCCTTCGACGCGACCGTGGAGTGGATGTTCGACCGCTACACCTTCGGCCGCCCGCTGGCCTCCTACCAGGCGCTCAAACACCGCATGGCCGACAACAAGACCTGGCTGGAGGCCTGCGAGGCAACCTCGCGGGCCGCCGCCGCGGGCATCGACGACAGCCCGTCCACCGCGGCGGAACTCGTCAGCGTCGCGAAGGCGTACGTGGGCGAGAAGGCGCCGGTCATCGTGCAGGACTGCGTGCAGATCCACGGCGGCATCGGCGTCACCTGGGAACACGATCTGCACCTGTTCCTGCGGCGCGTCACCCTCGGCCGCGCCCTGTACGGCACCCCCGAGGAACACCATCGCCGCATCACCGACCTACTCGTCCGGAGCGCCGCATGACCACCGCAACCGAATCCACCGAACTCGAACCGGTCGACGTCTTCCGCGACCGGGCCCGGCGCTGGTTGAAGGAGAACCTCCCACCCGCCTCGCAGTCCCGCCTCGGCGTCCCCGACGACGAGAGCTGGGGCCGGGCCCGCCGATTGCAGCGCATCCTGTCCGAAGGCGGCTTCGCCGGTATCTGCTTCCCGAAAGCCTATGGCGGACAAGGACTCACGCCCGCGCACCAGCGTGCGTTCACCGAGGAATCACTCGGCTACGAGATGCCGCTCGAGCTGAACGTGCCCACCCTGGCCATCTGCGCCGCCACCCTCGCCGAACTCGGCACCGAGGAGCAGAAACGCACACACCTGACCGCTGTGCTGCGGGGCGAGGAGATTCTGGCGCAGTTCCTGTCCGAACCCAAGGGCGGATCCGATCTGGCCGGTCTGACCACCCGCGCCGACCGCGACGGGGACGAATGGGTGCTCAACGGGTCCAAGATCTGGAGTTCGGGCGCGTACGGCGCGGACTACGGGCTGTGCCTGGCCCGCACCGACTGGGACGTGCCCAAACACAACGGCCTGACCATGTTTCTGGTCCCGGTCGACGCGCCCGGGGTGACCATCCAGCGGATCAAGCAGGTCACCGGGTCGACCGAGTTCTGCCAGGAATTCTTCGACGATGTGCGGCTGCCCGCCGACGCCGTGGTCGGCGAGGTGGGCGGGGGCTGGGCGGCGACCTCGCGCCTGCTGGTGCACGAGCGCGCGGCGATGGGCGGCACCTCGCCGTACACCAGCGGCCGCCGCCCCCACCTCGGCGGCGATGCGAACATACTGGTCGATCTCGCCCGCGACACCGGCCGCCTGGACGATCCCAAGGTACGCGAGGACATCGGCGCGGCGCGGATGATGAACGTGGTTCGCAATCAGCTGATCGACCATGTCACCCAGGCCATCTCCAGCGGTGCGATGCCACCGGCCGCCGGATCCGTCGTCCGGTTGTTCGGCGCCGAAACAACTTGGCAGCAAACCGATTCCGCGATGACGATCGCGGGTTCGGCGGCGGTGACCGGGGATGCGGACGGGCCCGGAATCGCGCGGATCGGCCTGGACTATCTGTTCCGCAACGCCTGGAGTCTGGCCGGTGGCAGCACCGAGATGGCGCGCAACATCATCAGCGAACGGGTGCTGGGCATGCCCCGCGAATACGCCGCGGACCGTGGCGTGCCGTTCAACCAGGTCAAACGAGGACGTTGAGATGAGATTCATCTTCCACTACCCGGAAACCACGGGGTACGACGGCGATGTTCTGGACGCCGGCCCGCTGCGCGAGGTCGCGGTCGCGGTCGAGCGCGCGGGCTTCGACGCGCTGTCACTGAGCGAACATCCGATCCCCGGTGCGCGCTGGCTGGCCTCGGGCGGGCACCAGACCCTCGATCCGCTGGTGGCGCTGGGTTATGTCGCGGGGGCGACCGAGCGGCTGCGGCTGCTGACGTATCTGGCCGTCGCGCCGTACCGCAATCCGTTCCTGCTGGCCAAGGCCGCGGCCACACTGGACAAACTCTCCGACGGCCGCGCCATCCTGGGCCTGGGCACCGGCTATCAGAAGAGCGAATTCCATGCTCTGGGAATCGATTTCGAGGAGCGCAACGCACTGTTCGACGAGGCGCTGGAAACCCTGCCGCTGCACTGGAGCGGCGAGCCGTTCAGCTATGCCGGCCGGCATTTCAACGCCCGCGACGGGATCGCCCGGCCGCGGCCGGTGCAGAATCCGATTCCGATTTGGATCGGCGGCAATTCCGCAC
>CBJNFW010000388.1:0-6403 GCA_966435935.1 uncultured Nocardia sp. | reverse complement strand
TGGTCACGATGGATCCGCCGGACCACAACAAGGCACGCTCGATCCTGAGCCGGTGATCGGGCGGACCGCGGCGGTGTCCTCCACGACGCCCGCCCGTTCGGCGGTGGGCCGGATGATCGGCCGCTACGAGTCCCTTTTCAAGGTGCTGTGGCTGGCGATGCGTGAGCATTTCGTCGCGGTCGGCAACCCCGGTTCCGGCAAGACCACGATGATGAACCGGGCGATTATCGCGTTCTGGGCGACCGGATGGCGGCGGCATCTGCAGTGGTGGCGCACCGATCGCGCCGGTCGGCCGGCGGCGTTCATCTTCGACATCAAGGGTGCGGGCGACGCTCGCCGCAACGCCAAGAAGGTGAAGAAGGCGTTCGTGGCGATGGGCGGCGACCCGGCCCGGTTCGCGACCTGGCCCGACGACGGCGAGCGCGGCACCGATGGCGAGTTGACGAACAAGCTCGCGCTGAAGTTCTTCACCGGTACCGCCCGCGAGCTGATCACCCGGTTCGAGGGACTGCTGGGCGCGGGCATGACGACCGAGGGCCTGGATGCCGCGGAGGCCTACTACCTCCAGATGCGCAAGGCCGTCCTGCATTTGGTGATCGACGCCCCGAACCCGAAGACCAACAAGGAGGCCGGAGAGGATCCGCCGGGCGGGTTCTTCGAGTACCTGGAGCGGATGGACCGCGCCGAGCTGGTGCGCCGGTGGGCCAACTACCCGGACGAGCTCGCCGCGATCACCGCGGTCACGTCGAACCCGAAGAACCCGATCCTGGATTCCGAACGCACGGCGATGCTGAACCTCGCCCGTGACCTGGGCGAGGAGTTCGAGGGCGAGGCCGAACTCCTGGACTACGACATCGTCTACTGCTGCCTGGAAGGCATCACCTCCCCGATTCTGGCGAAGGCCCAGTTCGGTGCGCTGGTCGCGATGCTCACCCAGCTCGCGGGCACCGACCACGGGCGCTGCATCCAGTTGTTCGTGGACGAATTCGCCCAGGTCTGCGGCGATTCGGGCGCGGCCCGCATCGTGGAGTTGCTGCGCTCGGCCAACATCGGGTCCGGCTGGTTCGCCCAGTCCTGGATGGGCTTGGGAGCCAACGAGGATCAGCGTCATCGCCTCGTAGATGCCTGCTCCGGCGGCATCTTCGCCATGCGGTCCAACTCCGCTGGACAGCTCGCGGAAAAGATCGGCACCAGGCCCAAGATCGCGATCAGCCGCAAGATCGTCGGCACCTCGCACGGCGACGAAGGCAACGTCCAGCCCGAGGAAGTGTTCCTCGTTCCGCCCGCGGTGATGGCCGACTTCGCGCCGGGCGACATCGTGCACGTCCGCGCCGGTCGCGCGGTGTTCGGGCACGTCTCCCCCCTCGACGTCGAGGCCCTGCGTCCCCTGCCGGGCCTCGCCGAATCCACCCAGACCCCGGCCGAGGACGACTCGGCCGGCGAATCGAAAGGCGCATAACCCATGAGCATCGACCCGAACGAGCACCGCACTCCCGATGAGTTCGTCCTGGCCCGGTACGACGAGGACCTGAACGCCGATCGCGGCATCGCCGCGGCGCGGCGGGCCGCAGACCGTCAGTTCGCCGAGCCGGGCGGCGGACGCACCGAAGAACTGGTGAAACCGCAAGTCGCGCGGGCGAACTCGCTGCGCGAGCGGGCCCGGATCTGGGCGCCGGGCATCGCGGGCACCGCCGGCACCGCCGCGGTGCTGATCGACCCGGCGCATCTGCCGCTGACCGGCCCGCTGATCGCCTACGGGCTCGGTTGGGGCGCGTTCGGCTGGTGGACCGCGGCCGGGCGGCCCGGACCGGTCGATTCGGTGCGCATGGCCGCCTACGGCGTCACCGACCACTACGCCCGGATCCGGGCGTGGGTGACTCGTCTGTCCGAGCGCCGTGGGGTGTACCAGGCCCGCCGCACCGCAGCTCCCGCCGGATCGCAGTAGCTCCGGATCTCTGTTGTAACCCTGATTGAGAGGAATCGAAATCCAATGAACCGCAATGACATTCGCTCCGGCGTTATCGGTGTCGCCGCTGGCGCGACCGTGTTCGGTGCGCTGGTGGCCTGGGTCGAATTCGATCCGCGGCGCGAGATCGCCGACTGGTTGGCATGTCAGCGACTCAGCCCGCAAGAGCGAGCCGAGCTGGAGCGCATCGCCGCCGAATCGGCGGCCCGGGACGAGGTGTATCGCGAATCGTCTCGGCAGCAGCGCGCCGAACGCGAGGAGCGTTGGGACGCTTACGCCGAGAAGTTCGATCCGCAGCGTCTGATCACCGCGGACTCGGTGCACAGCGTGGAGGAACTCGAGACAGCGGATCTGGTTGCCGAGATCGTGCACGCTCAGCGCATCCTGCGTGAGCAGGGCTGGAGCGAGATGCAGTACGGCCACTGCGACGCCCTCTATGGCGAATGGTGCCGTCGTGATCACTACGAGCAGCGATACAAGCTGCCTCGCGTCGATCAGCTGCGACACGACATCTTCCGTGCTCAGGTCGAGCCCGCCAGGAACGCGCCCTGGACGTTCCCCAGCGCGCCGCGGACCGAGGAATCGGATTCCGTCGAGTTCGCGTATCCGGACTTCGCCGGGCCGGTCTCCCAGCAGCCGGATGGCGGTGCGCAGCGATGACCGAGAACACGTCCGCCGGTCAGGTCCACGCCCACGCGCTGGTCCTGCGGGACACGTTGCTGGATCTGCACACTCGCGCCGCTCATCCGGGCCCGGCTGTGCCGGGTCTGGGCGCGCAGATCTCCAGTGTCACTGCCGCGCTGGCCGAGTACCTGACCGCTCACCGAGACGTGCTGGGCCGCACCGATTTCTGGCACGGCGAATACGCCGAGATGGACCAGGCCCGGACCGTCGCTTCCGATTCCCCCGACCTCTGACCAGAAAGGAATCCCGATGCCCTTCAAGAAAACGCAGTCCGCCGGCCCCGGCCCGCAACCGGGTCGGGCTGGACTGCCGGACCCCGAGGAGTTCCCGCTGTTCCACCGCGACCTGCGGGAAGCGCAGGACCGCGCCGGGCTGGTCCGGCGGTTCGACACTGCCCCGGCCCCGGCGCGCGAGCAGCCCGCCCGCCCCGATTTCGATCAGATCAATGCCCGCGCAGCCGAATTGAAGCAGTCGGTGGTCGACGCGCACGCAGCGCTCAACGACTCGGACCCGGAGAACGCTCGCGATCGGTGTATCGCGCTGGATGTCGCCGAGCACCAGCTCTACCTGCACTTGGACGGTTACCGCGATGTGCTGGGCGAATCGCCGCAGTGGGCCCGTGAATACGCCCTGTACGACGCTCCGGAGCCGCCGCGCCGCGGCGATCTCGCCTTCCCCGACGCCCCTGAACTCTGACCAGGAGGAGAAACCATCATGTCCGACACCAACGAGATCGATGACATCACCCGCGAATTCCGTCAGCTGGGTCACGCCGCCGCGTCGGCGGTCGCGCAGTGGCAGCGCAACAACCCGGGTAAGACGAAGGTTCCCCGGAAGGTCCGCAAGGAGGCGTCTTTCCGGCTGCGTGAGGCGATGCGCGCTCACGAACGGATGCTCGCCGAGCAGCGGATCAGCGAGCAGGCTTTCATCAGCGAATCGATCCAGAATCATCGGTCGATCAGCTTGGGGATGGGCCAGTCCGCGCCAGGCACCCCGGAGCAATATGCGCACCAGCAGTGGGAGCACGCGCAGTGGCGGCATGCCATCGCGACACAGATTCACCAGGCCCAGCATCTGAGCCATGAGGAGCGCGGTCAGGCGGTGATGGCGCTGACCAGCGCGCACTACGCCGATAACCCGAACGTGCCGCAGCGGCCGGTGTGGGGTGCGAAACCGCGCGGGATCTCGGCGCTCAAGGCGCGTCTGGCCGAGCGGGTTTCGCGGGCGTGGGAAGGGATGCAGCAGCCTCAGTCCCAGCAGCGCACCGTGTTGAAGCCGATTCCCAAGCCGCGCGGTGCGGGGCAGCCGCGGGCGTGGGCGGCCCCGGGATCGGCCGCGGATCATCCGTATTGGCGGTCCGAGCTGCCGGTGCAGGACCAGGCGATGAACGCCCGGATGGCCGAGATGGAGGCTCAGTTGCGGGAGCTGGCCGAGTATCGGGAACGCGAACAGCGCTGGATCGCCGAGCGGGATGCTCTGCACACCGAGGTGACCGATCTGGGCGAAGCGCTGACCGAGGCGTACACCGAGCGGGATCGGTTGCAGGCCAAGGTCGCCGACCTGGGTGAGAAGGTGCTCGATGTCCGCCAGCAGCACAAGGACGTGGCTGATCAGCTCGCTCAGCGCGGCCAGGAACTGACCGAGGCGCACACCGAGCTGACGCGTGTGCGGGGTGAGCGGGACGAGGCGGTCCAGAAACTCGTCAAGCGCACTCCGGCCGGTCAGCGGTACGGCAGCCCGGAGCGCCAGGCCGAGCAGGCGAAGGTCGCGGCGCGTACCCCGTTGCGTGAGAACGCGAATCCGGCCACGCCGGAAGCGCCGGCCGAGTCGTCCACCCCAGAGGCTCCCGAAAGTCCGCAGACGCCCGGACAGCCCGAGGGCGTGAGCACTCCGGCGAAGGCGATGCAGGCCCGGACGACTGCGGCGCCGGAAGCGCCAGCGCAGAAATCATCTGGCGCTGCTCCCGAGCAGCCGGATCAGGGCAACTCGTCCTGGTCGGTGAACGTGGTCAACGGCGATCGGATGCTGCTGGAAATACCGCAAGACGAGCAGTTGAACCAGGAGCGGGAGCGGCTGGTGGGCGCAGGTGCGGGCCGACGGATCAACGGTTCGCGCAAGGTCGCCGGATACACCGCGCCGGAGATTCCGTTGCCGGATGCGCCGTTTGACGGTCCGGAGCCGCCGGAGTTCGACCGATGATCCGCACGAGCAAGCCCGCTCGCTGGAGTGAAGAGACCTGGGGCTGGTACCAGACCGTATGGGTGCCCGCCGCCGCTCGCGCGGTGCAGGGCCGCCCGTTCGCGAAGCATCTGCCCGCCGCCGCTTTGAACTGGGGCGCTTGTGGTTCCACGACCGAAGCGGCTGTGCAGGGCATGGGCGAGCGGATCTGGGACTACTGCGACGACTTCTCTTGGCGGTCGCTGCGTGAGGCTGCCGCGCTGTGCGAGGTGTCGGTTCCGATCGCGATGGTCTGGGTCGCCGATTATCTGGCCCGCCGAATCCGGCCGGGCGGCAATGGAAAGGAGGTGTCGCGATGAGCGTGGTGCAGGAAGCGCGACTGCGCTCGCTGAAGGTCTCGAAGTGGACCGCGCGAGTGCTGGTCGCCGGAGCGTTCGCGCTGTCCTCGGTGGCGCTGGATCAGTTGGCGATGGCCGCCCACATCCCCTCTTGGCTGGCGTGGATTTGGCCGGTGTGTGTGGACGGCATGATCTTTCAGGCGTCGACCTCGGTGATGGCGCTGGCTGGACGCAAGGAGTCCGACGCGTTGCGGGCGCGGAAGTGGTTCCAGTGGATGATCGGCGGCGGCGTTGCCACCAGTGTGGCCGCGAACGCGTTGCACGCGTGGACGATGCTGGGCAACTCGTTGACCTGGTGGCAGGTCACCGCGGTGGCCGTGGTTCCGCCGATCCTGCTGTTGGTCGCCACGCACGGCGTGACGATCCTGGCAGGACTGGACTCACCGACATCCCTCGCCGCGGATACGGCGGTTCGGCCGGAGCAGGAGGCCGCCGCCGAACCCGCCGATCCAGTATTGCCGCGGATCACCGTCGAACGAGTCGAATCGGTCGAGGTCGAATCTGCGCCGCAACAGGCCATCTCGGCCGACCTCGAGCCGCCGTTGCCGGTGGTCGCCGAGCAGCAGGTCGCGCTGGAACCGGCTAAGCCCGCATCGCGGCCGGCGGCGAGTCAGCGGGATCCCGAACGCGTGATCAAGGCTCAGCAGCTCGCTGCCGCCGGTGAGCCGGTGGACGTGATCGCCGAGCAGTTGGAGGTCTCGACCCGGACCGTTCGCCGCTATCTGCGGGTGGAAGTCGAGGAGACCACCGTGACGACGCCGCAGGCGCAGGCGCCGGAGCGTCCGCAGTTGTTCGCGGTCCCGGCTGACCGCGAACTGGAATTGGAGGTGGTCAACCGATGACGTCCCGGGTGGTGCGAGGCCAGCGTACGGGCGGTATCTCCCGCGTCCAGGGCACCTGCGGTGTCACTGACGTGATTCACACCCCGGACCCGCGAGCCTCCACCGCCCTGCAGCAGACCGAGAGGGCAGGCAGCGAGCCTGCCCCGCGGATATCCCCGCACCACAACATCTTCGAAGGAGAAACCGAAATGACGAACACCATCAGCGACCTGGACCTGATCAACGCTGACCTGACCGGCCCCTCTCGCAACGCCTTCGGCCGGGAGGCCAAGCCGGGCGATCAGCTCACCGGTGAGCTGATCGAGGTCGAGCGTCGGCACCGCCATGACAGCGAG
>CBJNFW010000387.1:0-6404 GCA_966435935.1 uncultured Nocardia sp. | reverse complement strand
ATCGCCGGTGGACAGCGCCTCCGCCGTGTACAGGACCTGCATCTCAGTTCTCCTTCGCGGTGTGGGCGCTCAGTGCGCCGTTGAGGCGCTGCAGCAATGCGTACAGCGTCCCGATATCTTCCGATGACATACCGGCGACCTCGCCGATCTCGGCAGGAATGCCGCAGGCCTTGGCGCGCAGCCGCCGACCGGTGTCGGTGAGGCGGATCTCGACGCGGCGCTCATCGGCCGCCGAACGATTCCGCGTCACCAAACCGGCCGCTTCGAGCCGCTTGAGCAGCGGCGACAACGTTCCCGAATCCAAATCCAGCGCCGCGCACAGCTCACCGACGCTGCGACCCTCCTTGCGCTCCCACAGCGCCAGCATCACCAGATACTGCGGATAGGTCAGCCCCAGCGCCTCCAGCTTCGGCCGGTACACCGCAGTCATCGACCGCGATGCCGAGTACAGCGCGAAGCACAGCTGCTGATCCAGAGCGAGTTGATCGGTCACACACAACAATGTAGTACACAACTAAGTTGTGCGCAATCTATTTCTGCGTGACTTCACCCCGGGCCCACACCGACCGCGCCCCCACGCCGGGCGGCTGCCGAATCACCTCAGCCGCTGACGACCGCGGACACGGCATCCAGAGCAGCGCGCGGCGTGCGGCCCAGAATTTCGGCGAGGTCGCCGGTGGGCGTCCCGGTCCATCCACTGCGGAACGCGCGGTACACACCGAGCAGGGTCTCGGCCAATTCCCCCGGAACGCCTTGTCCGGCAACCACACTCAGGAACTGCTCGTCCTCGACGGGTTGATAGTCGATCCGTTTCCCGGCGATCGCGGACGCCAGCTGTGCCAGATCGTTCCAATCGATACTGTCCTGCGCGGTGAGCGTGTAGCACCGGCCGCGATGGCCGTCCGTGGCGAGCACCCGCGCGGCAGCCTCGGCGAGATCGTCGATATGGGCCGGTGCGGTGCGGGCATCTCCCGCCGGAGCCGTCAGCCTTCCGGTCGCGATCGCCGTCGTCACATCCCGCCCGACCGTCTGAGCCAGCCCATAGGTGGTGCGCAGGATCGTCGCGTCGGCGGACAGGTTGCGCAACAACGCTTCCGACGCCGCGAAGTCGGCCATCATCGGCGGTTCGTACCGCTCCGGATCGGGCCGGCTCACATAGACGACGCGCGGCACGCCGGCCGCCACCGCGGCCCGGATCGCCGCGGCGTGCTGAGCACCCCGGCGTTCGGTGGCAGTGCCGTAGTTGGTGCCATTGATCAGCACGGCCGTCACACCGGCGAGCGCTGCCGCCATCGAGTCCGGCTCATCGAAATCGAAGCGGCGCGGCATAATTCCGCTCTCGGCCAATGCGGTCGCCGCCGCCGGGTCACGAGTCCCGGCGACGATGTCCGCCTCGGGAACCAGGCAGCGCAGTCGATCCAGCACGGGCCGACCGAACAGTTCACCACTGGCACCGGTCACGAGAAACATACGAACTCCTGTAATCTGCGAAAACGAACCGGGTCAACTGACCCGATCCAAACTATACGGGTCAACTGACCCGGTTACCAGATCGGAATGTGCCGGTGACCGAACGTTCGCTGCGCGCCGACGCGCGCGACAACCGCGCCAAGATCCTCGCCGCGGCGCGCTCCGCCTTCGACGACCTCGGCCCGCAGGCGAATCTGCGCGAGATCGCCCGTCGCGCGAAGGTCGCCCAGGGCACGGTGCACCGCCACTTCCCCACCAAACAGGCCCTCTTCGCCGCGATCATCACCGACCGCCTGCACGAGCTGACCGAGCTGGCGCGAGGACTGCGAGCCGAGCACGACCCCTGCGGGGCGTTCCTGGCCTTCCTCACCGCCACCGTGGCGAACGCACGCGAAAACCGTTCCATGGCAGCGGTTTTCGAGCAGGCCGGCAGTACCGAGGAGATGCGCGAAGCCGGTCGCCGGATGGACGCCGAGCTCACCCTCCTGCTCGAACGGGCCCCAGCCCAGGGCGCCATCCGCGACGACGTCGACCTCGCCGACGTCCACGCCATCGCCGCCGCGCTCCTGGCCGTCGATGCCCATCACGCCGACAACGACACCGACCGTGCCCGCCGCGTCACCGTCGTCCTGGACGGCCTGCGCCCACCGCACCCGCCCGGCGCCGGCGCGACACTCTGACCTCTCTCGGCTCACGATCCGTTTCGCAACCGGATCCGACCAGATATCGGAGCCCTGCGCGCCGCCGGCCTGCGGGGCGATCGGAGCGTGCCGAACGCCCGCCCATTCGGTAAACGTTGCCGCACAACGTATCCGACTCGGCGCCAGTGACGATGCGGCCGGTTCCCCGGTCGGCTACGGTCCGCTCACCACGTGGTCGTGCCCGCACCGATTTCCCGGCCGACCGCATAGAGACGAGGGGGCTGAGCGTAACAACGCGCCTCGGTGTGCCAAGGTGTTGGAATCACATCGACTCCAACACTTCGAAATTCCGGTGTACAGGCGGTGTGATCTATGGCGTCACGAGATCAATGCCCCGGACTCACCTCGTTACCGAACCCGCAGTGGACGTACCGCACGCTTCGCCACCGTACCGACCATCCCGCGATCGAAAGGGTTCCAGCCATGACCGCAACCGACGACTTCCTCGCCAACAACGCCACCTACGCCGAAACATTCACCGGCCCGCTGCCTCTGCCGCCCGCCCGGCAGACCGCGGTAGTGGCCTGCATGGACGCCCGCCTCGACGTCTACTCCATCCTCGGGCTGCATCTCGGTGAATCCCACGTCATCCGGAACGCCGGCGGAGTGATCACCGAAGACGAGATCCGCTCCCTCGCCATCAGCCAACGCCTGCTCGGCACCCGCGAGATCATCCTGATCCACCACACCGACTGCGGCATGCTGACCTTCACCGACGACGATTTCAAACGCGCCATCCAGGACGAAACCGGCATCAAACCAGGCTGGGCCGCCGAATCGTTCACCGACCTCGCCGAAGACGTCCGCCAATCCATCGCCCGCCTCCGGGCCAACCCGTTCCTGGTGCACAAGGACAACATCCGCGGATTCATCTTCGACGTCGCCACCGGAAAACTCGACGAGGTCGTCAGCAACGCCTGATCGGATCGTCGATCCGCCGCGGCCCGAAGTGCCGGGTCACGGCACGCTGTCGCGCGAGCGCGCGGCCGGTCCGAACACCGCGATCGCCGGTCGATGCCGATAGGCATCGGCCAGGCCAAACATATACTGGCACAACGAGTTTCGTCGGACAGTCTGTCCCCGCCGAGCGCCCGCCCACGGCGATCCCGGGTAGCTCTCAGACCTCGGATGGCGGGATATTCGACAGCCGCTCCGCCTCGGCATCGACCGCGGCCGCATCCATATACGCCTCGGTGGTCAGCTCCAGCATGCTGGCCCACCGGGTGATGCGCGGACGCCAGCGCTGAATGTATGCGCGGGCGTGCGCGGCCTCGGCGACGTTCCCGCCCGCCTCGGCAGCGGTTTGCGCCGCCATCGCCGCGGCCACCGTATTCTCGGCCAGCGCAAGCTGTTCGCGACAGTGGTCGGGAGTGAAGATCTCCTCGCGGACGGTATCGGCCTCCACCTGAAGATTGGTGATGAGACTGCGTAACCGTGGATCGAGCGGCGCAATGCTGGGCCGCCCGGCCTCGGCCGCGGCCTTGGCCCGGCGCGCGCGGCGCTCGGTGTCGCGGCGCTCCCACTCGGCCAGTTGCGCGCGGTAATCCTCGACCTCGGCCTCGGTCACCGAGCGATAGACCAGCCGCGCGGTCAGCGACATCCGCTCCACGCCTTCGTGATCGAAGATCACCGCGCCGATGTGCTCGACCGGCTGTCCGGGCTCGGGCCGGTCCTCCACCCGCGCGTCCAGCACATCGTGATAATGCTGTTCGGTGACGTCGTCGCAGGTGATGTCGAACAGCGCGGTGCCGACCTCCACATAGGTGCGGCAGATGCGGCCGGTGACCTCCTCCGGCGAACCGAATCGCCCCTCGCCGCGATCCACCCGGCTGGTGCCGTCGAACCTGGTGTAGGTGATTTCCCAGCTGTACGAGTCGGGCCCGTTCATCGCTGTCCTCCGTCGGCACATGATCGGTTGGCCTGCAGATCGATCCGGTACAGCACCGTAGCCCACGAGCAGGACCGACAGGCCGAGATCAATCAGTCGGCGGGGAGTTCGACGCCTTCCGCGGCGGCCTTGGCGGCAACCTCCTCGGGAAACACGTTGCGGAACAGGTAGAGGTCCTGTCCCAGCCGCCAACCCGGCGCCAGCGCAACCGCATAGCGTTCGAAATAGCCGAGCTGCTTACCCATCAGAATCAGCTGCTCGGGGCCCGAGGCGCCGCGCCGCTTGCCGAATTCGACCAATCGCGCGGCGACCTTGCCCATATCCAGCTTGGCGAGCTTGCCCGAGAGCACCGGCGCGAGCGCGGTCGCGAGCTGACGGCCGATGGTCGCATCGTCACCGGCGTCCGCCTCGACCAGATCCAGCTCTCGCAATGCCCGTGCGACAGGCCGGAAGTCGCCGTCGATGGCACTCGCATGGAACAGCGCGCGCACGAAATCCCGCCACGGCGGCGTCATCTTGCCGACGATGCCGAAATCGAGCATGGCCGCGCGGCCGTCGTCCAGCAGCCAGAGATTGCCCGCGTGCACGTCGCCGTGGAAAAGCCCATGCACCACAACGCTTTCCAGCCACGCCTTGACCAACCGGCGGATCAGCAACTCCGGGTCCGGATACACCGCGCGGATATCGTCGAACCGGTCCAGCGGCAAACCGCTCATCCGTTCCATGCACAGCACCCGCGGACCGGAGTATTCCGGATACACTTCGGGGATCACGACACCGGTGTTGTCGCCGAAGGCGCGCAGATTCTCCCGGGCGCGGATCTGATTATTCGCCTCGTTGCGGAAATCCAGTTCGGCGACGGTCGTCTCGTACAGATCGCGGACCACACCGCCGGCGTTGGCGATCCGGGCGTTCTCCGACCGACGCTCCATCATCCGCGCCAACCGGAACGCCGCGCGCAGATCCACGATCATGCGCCGGGCGATATCGGGCCGCTGCACCTTCACCACTGCGGGGCGGCCGTCGGCGAGAACGCATCCGTGCACCTGCGCCACCGAGGCCGCCGACAGCGGCGCGTCCTCGAATTCGCGGAACAGCTCGTCGATCGGACGGCCCAGATCGGCCTCGACGATATCGCGGGCGTGAATACCCGGGAATGGCGGCACATCGTCCAGACAGCGCAGGCAGGCGTCGGCGAGTTCGGGCGGGAACGCGCCGGGCGAGGAGGCGATCAGCTGGCCGAGTTTGACGAACATCGGACCCAGCGCCTCGAAACCGTCGACCACGCCGTCGGCCACGGCATGCCGCCGCCTCGCCTTACGCAGACCGCCGCGCACCACCCGGCGCGCGACACAGCCGCCGAGTACCGAACCGATCGCCGCGGTACGCCGGAACTCGGCGAATCCGAATTTTTCCAGCGCCGGACGCGCCACCTGCTGATCCGGCACGGCCGCGGTCGTCACCGATTCCGCCGTCATCGTGCGACCGCCGCGCCGGCGCCGCCGTTCCACTGCGCGCTGTCCGATATTGCGACCATCTCCTCGCTCGTCGTCCGCATCGCTGCGACCACCTCGTCCGTATCACTCCGAAGCGCCGGCCTCGAACACCGGCATCCAGATGTACGGCACAGAGTCTACGGCCCCGTCGCCGGGGTGCCGGTTCACACCGGCGCGCCGAGTCCGGCCGCCAGGACCGGCCAGGACCGCTTCAGCGCGTCCTGCCAATATCCCCAGGAATGCGTACCGGCCGGTTCGAAATCGAAGGTCGCGGGGATGCCCAGCTGCCCGAGCCGGGTCCGCAGATTGTGCGTGCACCAGTTCACCGCCGCCTCGATGACGCCGCCGATCACCATCTGGTCGGCGTAACCGGACACGCCCGGCAGCATGTGCGCGCCGTTGTAGGTGTCGTACATCCCCGGAATGCCCGACCCGCTCGAGATGAACAGCTTCAGCCCGCGCAGTCCGGCGGCGTGCAGGTACGGATCGTTCGCGGCCCACATCGGATCGTTGTCGGGCCCGTACATGTTCACCGTGTCCCCGCCGCCCCAGTCCTCCACCGCGAGTTTGACGAATTCGCGCCCGACCGGATCGCTGATCTGCGCACAGCCGCTGTACGCGGCCACCGCGCGATACAGGCCGGGTTTCGCGATCGGCAATTGCAGCACCGAGGTTCCCGAAGTGGACAGTCCCGCAATGGCATTCGCACCCGTGGTGGCGAACGTCGCGGAGATCAGCGGCGGCAGTTCCTCGGTGAGGAACGTCTTCCATTTGTACACACCGAGTTTCGGGTCGGGCGCGCGCCAGTCGGTGTAGTAACTCCACCGGCCGCCGACCGGCTGCACCCCG
>CBJNFW010000386.1:0-6440 GCA_966435935.1 uncultured Nocardia sp. | reverse complement strand
GCGTCTGGTAGGGGCCCTGGAGACCAGCGGCGGCATCCCCGCGCCCGCGAAACTGGTCGGCGCGTCCATCGCGGCGTACACCAACCTCGACGGCGTGCTGCGCAGCACGCCGTGGGTGATGAATCCGTCCGATGTGCGGATGCGTCCGGGCGGGGCGCGGGTCGAACTCGGCGAGCATCCGATCGCCGAGCAGATGCGTGCGCTGGGCCTGCCCCGGCGCGCCTTGTTCACCAGCGAAATCGGTTCGCTGCGAATGACTTTCCAGGACGCTCAGGAGATTCGCTGAGCGCAGGATGCCTACCTCGGACAGGCACATCCGCCGGTGTCTGCCCGGCAGTGCGGATCATATCGACGGCGCCGCGCGACCGAGTCGCGACGAGCCGTGATCACGGATGACCGGCGGGTGCTGGGCGCGCCCGCCGGTCTCGTATCCTCGCGCCGAGTCGCTCAGCGCCCCTTGAACTCCGGCTTGCGCTTCTGGGCGAACGCCCGCGGTCCCTCTTTGGCGTCCTCGCTGGCGAACACCGACAACCCGACCTTGGCGTCCAGCTTGAATGCCTCCTCCTCGTGCATCCCCTCGGTGTCGCGGATGGTCTTGAGAATGGCCTGCACGGCGAGCGGGCCGTTGGCATTGATCATCTCGGCCAGCTCCAGTGCCTTGTCCAGCGCGGTGCCGTCCGGGACGACGT
Source organism: uncultured Nocardia sp. (assembly GCA_966435935.1). GTDB lineage: Bacteria > Actinomycetota > Actinomycetes > Mycobacteriales > Mycobacteriaceae > Nocardia. The sequence goes on along the minus strand of CBJNFW010000386.1, from coordinate 5,751 downwards.
GGCCGATCAGCCCGATCTCCTTGGCCTCGGCCGCGGTGATGTGACGTCCGGTCAGCAGAATCTCCGCGGCGATGGTGTACGGAATCTGCCGCGGCAGCCGGACCGCCGACCCGCCCATCGGGTACAGGCTCCAACGCGCCTCGGACACACCGAATTTCGCGCTCTCGCCCGCGACGCGGATATCGGTGCCCTGCAGCAGTTCGGTGCCGCCCGCGATGGCCGCGCCCTCGACCGCGGCGATCAACGGCTTGCTCAGCCGGTAGCCCTTCAGCAGACCCGGAATGTTCGAGGCGTCGAATTTGCCGCCCTCGCCCATGGCATTGCTCGGATCGTTGCGGCTCATCGCCTTGAGGTCCGCGCCCGCGCAGAACGCGCCACCCGCACCGGTCAGAATGCAGCAGTGCAGGTCCGGATCCTCGTCGACCCGCCGCCACGCGTTGAGCATGATCTCGAGCATCTCGCCGGTCAGGGCGTTGCGGGCCGCGGGCCGGTTCATGGTGATGATCAGCGTCCCGCCGCGCTGCTCGACCAGCGCGTGTGGCTCGGTACTGCTACCGGTTTCAGTGGCTGCGGTGGTCATCGCCGACTCTCTTCTCTCTCGTGGATAGGGGCAAGCTACCCCGGGACGTTGTCCTGAACAATAACGTGTTCTAGTTTAGAGGAGGTGACCGCCGTCACGGGGCGGCAAGTTAGGGAGAGTGCGGATGGAGACAACCACGCAGAGCGGGGCGACCACGCTGCCGCCGCGGATCACGAAGACGCTCATCGACCGGCTGACCGCGATGGTGACCGCGGGCACCGCGGGTGACAAGCGCGAACCCTACGAGATGATCGAGGTGTACACCGGCGCGGTCGTCGGCGAGCTGCCGCAATCCTCGCCCGAGGACGTGGTCGCGGCCGCCGCCCAGGCGCGCGCCGCGCAGAAGGAATGGGCCTCGTGGCCTGTCGAGCGCCGGCTCGAGGTCTTCCGGCGCTGGCACGAATTGATTCTCACCGAGATCGAGACCATCGCCGACCTGATCCAGATCGGCTGCGGCAAGACCCGGCGTATGGCGATCGAGGAGTCCTGCGATCCGCCGATGGTGATCAGCCACTACCTCAAGACGGCCCAGCGGGTACTGAAGCCGGTGCGTCGCGGCGGCTATATGCCGGTCATCTCCAGCTCGATCCAGCAGCACCGGCCCAAGGGCGTGGTCGCGGTCATCGCGCCGTGGAACTTCCCGTTCGCCATCGCGATGTCCGATTCCACTCCGGCGCTGATCGCGGGCAACGGCGTGGTCCTCAAACCGGACAACAAGACCGCGCTGTGCACGCTGTTCGGCGTGGAACTGCTGTACAAGGCAGGGCTGCCGCGCGGACTGATGCAGGTCGTGTGCGGCGGCGGTCCCGATGTCGGCCCGACGCTCATCGAGAACTCCGATTACGTCATGTTCACCGGCTCCACCGCCACCGGACGCACCATCGGTGAGCTGGCCGGGCGCAACCTGATCGGATGCAGCCTCGAGCTCGGCGGTAAGAATCCGATGCTCGTGCTGGAGGACGCGAATCTCGACGACGTGATTCCGGGTGCGGTGTTCGCGGTGTTCGGCAATACCGGTCAGGCCTGTATGCACATCGAGCGCATCTACGTGCACGATCGGGTCTACGACGAGTTCGTGCGCCGATTCGTCGCCGCGGCGGAGGACTTGGGCTCGAAGGCGGGTGCGTCGTACGGCACCGATCCGGAATTCGGCTCCCTGGTCTCGCCCGATCAGCTCGCGCGGATATCCGAGCATGTCGAGGATGCGCGCGCCAAGGGCGCCACCGTGCTGACCGGCGGTAAGGCGCGTCCGGATATCGGTCCGGCGTTCTACGAGCCGACGGTACTGACCGGGGTGACCCCGGAGATGACCCACGCGACGATGGAAACCTTCGGACCCGTGGTCACCATCTACAAGTTCAGCTCGGAGCGGGAGGCGATCGAGCAGGCCAACGCCACCACCTACGGCCTCAACGCGAGCGTGTGGAGCCGCGATTTGGCGCGTGCGGAGCGGATCGCGGGTCAGCTCGAGGCCGGGAACGTCAACGTCAACGACGGTTTCGTGGTCACCTACTCGTCCAAGGCGACGCCCTCGGGTGGGCTCAAGCAGTCCGGGGTCGGTACCCGGCACGGTGACGCCGGTCTGCTCAAGTACACCGATTCGGTCAATATCGGCGTGCAGAAGCGTCAGGTGATGGCGGCCCGCGCGGCCATGCCGTATGCCAAGCAGTTGCAGACCACGCTGCTGACATTGCGGATGATGCGCCGATTGCGCCTGCGCTGAGCAGGCTTTCGCCGATGACGTCCGCGGGCCGGTTCCTCGCCGACCGGTCCGCGGACGTGCCCGTTGAGCCGTGTGGCACAACTCTGTTCGAGCGCGGATTCGACCGGCCTACTCGGAAGTGTCCATCGCCCAGCGCTTTTCGACCTTCGCCAGGCGCCAGTACGCCACCGCTGCGATCCACGCGAGTACGAAGAGCCCGACGATGGCGAATCCGACGTTGTTCAGATTGATCTCGGAGATCCAGCCGGTGATCGGATCGGTGAGTCCGGCGTCGTTGTGCAGCACCGTGATCAGTTCGATCGAGCCGACCAGGATCGCGACCGCGATCGAAAGACCGGTGATGGTCAGGTTGTAGAAGATCTTGCGGACCGGGTTGGCGAACGCCCAGTCGTAGGCGATGTTCATGAAGAGGCCGTCGATGGTGTCCATCACGCTCATGCCGGCCGCGAACAGCAAGGGCAGCACCACGATCGCGTACCAGGGCAGTCCGGCGGCGGCCCCGGATCCGGCCAGGGCGAGCAAAGCCACCTCGGTGGCGGTGTCGAATCCCAGGCCGAACAGCACGCCGACCGGATAGACGTGCAGCGGCCGGGTGACCATACCCATCACCGGGCGCAGCAGCCTGGCCAGGAAGCCGCGTGCGTCCAGCGCCGCCTCGAGTTCGGTGTTGTCGAACGCGCCGCTGCGCATCTTGCGGAAAACTCGCCAGATGCTCAGTAGCGCAACGATATTGAGCAGGCCGATCAGATACAGGAATGATCCCGAGGCGATGGTCGACACGGTGCCCAGCGTCTTGCGTGCGGGCGAGTCGTCGTCGACCAGGGTGCCGACCACCCGCGCGCCGACCACCACGAGCGCGGCCAGGACGAACACGATCGTGGAATGGCCCATGGCGAACCAGAATCCGACCGCCTTGGGTCGTTCGCCGTCGCTCATCAGCTTGCGGGTGGTGTTGTCGATGGCGGCGATGTGGTCGGCGTCGAAGGCGTGCCGCAGCCCGAATGTGTAGGCGGTCAGGCCCAGGCCGACACCGAATACCTGGGTGCCGATGTGGTAGCCGTGCGGTGCGATAGCACCGAACAACAGGCCGAATCCGATCAGATGCATCAGCACGACGACGCCGAGCAGGCTGGTGGCTTCGAGCCAGTCGCGGCGATTCCAGTCGTGCAGGATGTCGCGCAGGACGCGTTGGGAATTCGCTTCGGGGGCCATGACCGGCACCGCCCTTCTGGGGATCTCGCGTCCCCGTCCACGGGATGCGACGAGTCGGGGTCTGACTCCCAGCAAGGCTGGACACAGTGGCGCGACCGCACCGGATTCCCACCGGTTTCCCGTTCTCGTCGCGAAAGTAATTCGATGGAATATAGCTCAGCCGCTCAGCGGCCCGTCCCTCACCTGCGGTTCGCCGGATTCGCGGGCTGTTCGCCGACTGGCCGAATATGTCGATTTTCTGGCCGCGAGACTCTCGTTCGATCTCGCGCGGCCTGCCTATGGTGTGCAGCTATGGACCCCGTCTCAACAGTGTTCGGCGTGCGGCCGGGTCGATGGACCGAAGCCGCTGGGCGTCCGCGAGTGGACATGCTCGTGCGGTGCGAGCCACGACCGAGACATGAATGCTGCAAGAAATATCTTGGCCGCCGGGCGGGCGGACAAGGTCAACGCCCGCGGTGGGACGGTAAGTCTTTCCGCCCAGCGGAAAGCGAGTCCCTGTGAAACAGGAACCCACCGAGACGACGCAAGGCGCGGTAGGAATCTGCGGCCATAAGCCCGGGGAGGACGTCGAGCATTACGACGTGCTGGTCATCGGGTCCGGTTTCGGGGGCAGTGTCACGGCTCTTCGGCTGACCGAGAAGGGGTATCGGGTCGGCGTACTCGAAACCGGCCGCCGCTTCGCCGACGACGAGTTCGCGAAGAACTCCTGGCATATGCGCCAGTATCTGTGGGCGCCCAAGCTGGGCTGTTTCGGCATCCAGCGGATGACGCTGCTGAACGACACCTTCATCATGAGCGGATCCGGGGTGGGCGGCGGCTCGCTGGTCTACGCGAACACGCTCTACGAGGCGCCCGAGCAGTTCTACCGGGACAAGCAGTGGGCGCACATCACCGATTGGCGCGACGAGCTGGCCCCGCACTACGACCAGGCCCGCCGGATGCTCGGCGTGACCACCAATCCGGCCACCACGCCCTCGGACCGGGTGCTGCTGGAGGTCGCGGAGGATCTGGGCATCGCGCACACCTATCGGCGCACGCCGGTCGGCGTGCTGTTCGCCGGTGCGGACGCGCGCCCGGGCAACGAGGTCGACGACCCGTTCTTCGGCGGCGCCGGACCGCGGCGGCGGACCTGCACGCACTGCGGCGAATGTATGACCGGCTGCCGGCACGGCGCGAAGAACACGTTGGTCAAGAACTACCTCTATCTCGCCGAGAAGGCCGGCGCCACAGTGCATCCGCTGACCACCGCGGTCGCCGTGCGACCGTTGCCCGAGGGCGGCTACGCGATCGACACCGTGCGCACCGGGCGATGGATTCGCAAGGGGCGCAAGACGTTCACCGCCGATCAGGTGGTCTTCTCCGCGGCCGCGCTGGGCACCCAGCAATTGCTGCACAATCTGCGCGATCGCGGTGTGCTGCCGAATATCTCGCCGCGGCTGGGGCATCTGGCGCGGACCAACTCCGAGGCGGTGCTGGCCGCGCGTTCGCGGCGCAAGGACACCGATTTCACTCGGGGCGTTGCGATCACGTCCTCGATCCACCCCAACGACCACACCCATATCGAGCCGGTGCGTTACGGCAAGGGATCCAATGCGATGAGCCTGCTGACCACGGTGCTGGTCGATGGGCAGGAGGGTAAGCGGCGCTGGGTGCTCGGCCTGCGCGAAATGGTCAGGCAGCGAAGGGATCTGGCCACGCTGCACAATCCGCGGCGCTGGTCCGAGCGGATGATCGGGGTGCTGGTCATGCAGAACGTGGACAACTCGATCATCACCTACAACAAGCGCGGACTGTTCGGCCGGCGGATGACCACCAAGCCGGGCCCGGGGCAGGCCCCGCCCGCGTGGATTCCCGAGGGCAACGACGTCACTCGCCGCATCGCGGAGAAGATCGACGGCATCCCGCAGGGCAGCTGGACCGAACTGGCGAACGTTCCGATCACCGGCCACTTCATCGGCGGCTGCGCGATCGGCGATTCGCCCGAAACCGGCGTCGTCGACCCTTATCAGCGGCTCTACGGCTACGAGGGCCTGCACATCGTGGACGGCTCGACCATCTCGGCCAATCTCGGCGTCAACCCGTCGCTGACCATCACCGCGCAGTCCGAGCGCGCAATGTCCTTGTGGCCCAACAAGGGTGAGCCCGATCCCCGCCCCGCACTCGGCGAGCCGTACCGCCGCGTCGCCCCGGTCGCCCCGAAGTCGCCGGTCGTGCCGCAGGCCGCACCGGCGGCGCT
>CBJNFW010000385.1:0-6445 GCA_966435935.1 uncultured Nocardia sp. | reverse complement strand
GCCGGCCTTCCTGGCAAAGCCGGGATCCGAATGCAGCGGGTTGCGGTCGCCGCACATGCGGTAGAGCAGGGCCTGCTGCGGCAGGGTGGGCGTGGTCACGTTGAAATCCGGTGCCCGGTCCGGCAATTCGATCTTGCTGCTCGGCCCGCGCTCGCCGCCGAAGCCGCCCTCGCCCTTGGCGAAGATGGACGACTTGGCCGTCCACAGCAATTCGCCGTCCGAACCGGTGACGACGGTTTCGTGCGCGACCACCGCCGCCGAACCCTTGTCCCACACCTCGGTGATGTGCCCGGTGCTGGACGCCTTGCCCGCGGCCGGAATCGGCCGGTGCACGACCACCTCCTGACTGGCGTGCACCACCTTGGCCAGGTCGATCTCCACGCCCGGGAAACTCACCCGCGGCGGTTCGGTGACCCGCATGGTCGGCGCGACCGTCGCGAACGTCGGCAGTACCTGCGGGGCCCGGTCGTCCAGATAACGCAGCTCGCCCGGATCGGTCCAGCGCGCGCCCGCGCCCAGACCCAGGTGGTAGAGCTGCACATCCGAGGGCGTCCAGGCGAACTCTTGCGGTGTGAGGGCCGCTCCCAGTGCAACTTTCGGATCAATCGGCATGTAGTTCTCCTAGCTGATCGTGGCCGCGTTGTCGATGGCGCTACTTGCTCACCGCGCCGGCGGCGGGCTTCACCCGCTCGGTGATGTCCTTGATCGCGAGATAGCCGAAGGTGATCGCGGGGCCGATGGTCGCGCCCGGACCGGCGTAGGTGTGGCCCATCACCGGGGCCGAGCAGTTGCCCGAGGCGTACAGCCCGTCGATGACGGTCCCGTCCTCGCGCAGCACCCGTCCGGAAGTGTCGGTGACCAGCCCGCCCTTGGTGCCCAGATCGCCGGGCACCATCTTGGCGGCGTAGTACGGGCCCTGGACCAGGGCGGCCAGGCTCGGATTCGGTTTGACGGTCGGATCGCCGTAGTAGCGGTCGTACGCGCTGTCGCCGCGGCCGAAATCCTCGTCCTTGCCCTTCTCGGCGAAGGAGTTGAACCGTTCGACCGTCTCGATGAGTGCCTGTTCGGGAACGCCGATCTTGGCGGCCAGTTCCGCGAGGGTGTCGGCCTTGACGATCAGATCGTTTTCCATCCAGCGGGACGGAATCCGCTGGCCCGGCTGCAAACCGGCGAAAATGTAGCGATTGCGGTACCGCTGATCGAACACCAGCCAGGCGGGCACATGCTCGCCCGGCCCCTCGCCCTGCCCGTATTTGCCGCCGTACATCGTGTGCACGGCCTCGACGTAAGGAGCGGACTCGTTTCCGAAACGCTTACCCGCCGCGTCGACCATGATGCTGCCCGGCAGATTTCGCTCCGCGAGCGCGAACCACGGTTTACCGCCCTTGAACAGGGTCGGCCCCCACCACGAGTCCTCCATGACGTCGATATCCGCGCCCGCGGCCATGCCCGCGACGATTCCGTCGCCGGTATTACCGGCCGCACCTGTTGTCCATTCGGTACCGATGGGCTCACGCTGGTACTTGTGGCGCATTTGCTCGTTGTGCTCGAAGCCGCCGGAGCCGAGGACGACGCCGTACCGCGCGCGGAAGGTGACGGCCTGGCCGTCCTGAGTCGCCTCGACGCCGACCACGCGCCCGTCCTCGACGACCAGGCCGGTCATCGGGGTGTTCAGCAGCAGCGGCACATTCGCGTCCATCAGGCCCTTGCGCATGGCGGCGATCAGCGCCTGGCCCATGCCGAGCAGATGCTTACCGGTCCACTTGGCCAGGTAGGTGCGCGCGCCGACCCGCATGGCGGTCAGCATGCCGCGCGGATGACGCCTGATCAGGTTCAGCTTGACGAAGTCGGCCTGGGTGACCACGACGTTCAGCGGAGCCTTCGCGTACGGCGGCTCCAGCTTGAACCGCTCCTCGCCGAGGATCTTGGCGTTGAAGGGCTTGGGTTCACAGGAACGTCCCGAGGAGCGGCCGCCGGGAGCCTCCGGGTAGTAGTCGGAGTAGTTCGGCACCCACCGCATCTTCAGCGGCGTGTGGTCCAGCACGAAGTCGAACGCCTCCGCGCCGCGGTCGATATAGGTGTCGATCCGCTCGGCCGGTGCGCCGTCGCCGATGATCGCGTGCAGATAGGTGCGCGCGTCCTCGCGGTCGTCCGGGCGGCCCGAGGCCCGCAACGCCTTGTTGCCCGGGACCCAGACACCGCCTCCGCTGCGCGCGGTGTTCCCGCCGTAGTGCGCGGCCTTCTCGATGAGCACCACGCGCAGGCCGTGGTGCGCCGCGGCGAGAGCGGCCGTCATACCGGCGGCGCCGCTGCCGACCACCACCACGTCGTATTCCCGATCAGTCATGTAGAACACGTTATAGAATCGGCCTACGTTTGGTCTATATTGGTCTGGCAGAAGGTACTGCTGGGGCAGGTTTCCGCAGGAAAACTCGTTTCAGTTTCTGTCTCGGCCACCCGACCGGGCCCCCAGTGGAAGGAAGTAGCGTGCTGTCCGACGCGGTACGGAGGGAACTGGCTGCGGAGCTCGCGGCCGCCGAGCGTGACCGGGTGCCGATCGACCCGCTGGTCACCCGGTATCCCGAGATCGACGTGGTCGATTCCTACGAGATCCAGTTGGTCAACATCCGCGCTCGCCTGGCTGCCGGTGCGAAGGTCGTCGGCCACAAGGTCGGCCTGTCGTCCGAGGCGATGCAGAAGATGATGGGCGTGGACGAGCCGGACTACGGCCATCTGCTCGGTGAGATGGAAGTGTTCGAGAACACACCGGTGGACACCTCGAAGTATCTCTTTCCGAGGGTCGAGGTCGAGGTCGGATTCGTGCTGGGCGCGGATCTGCCGGGCGAGGACTGCACCGAGGCCGACGTACTGGCCGCGACGGTCGCCTACGCGCCCTCGATCGAGCTGATCGACACCCGGATCAAGGACTGGAAGATCGCCCTGTGCGACACCATCGCCGACAACGCCTCGTCGGCGGGCTGGGTGCTCGGACCGGAGCGGGTCGCGCCGAATGCCTTGGATATCAAGAAGATCGACGCGCGCCTGACCCGCAACGGCGAGTCGATCGCCGAGGGACGCAGCGATGCGGTCCTGGGCGACCCGACGATCGCGGTGGCCTGGCTGGCGCGCAAGGTCGCCTCGTTCGGCGTGCGGCTGAAGGCCGGCGACATCGTGCTGCCCGGTTCGTGCACGCGCGCGATCGACGCCCGTCCGGGCGATGACTTCCATGCCGAGTTCGACGGACTCGGTTCTGTACGTTTGCGTTTCAGCTGAGGAGGCTCGAGTGAGCGAGAACGGGAATGCCGGGAAGAAGGTTTCGGCCGCGATCGTCGGGTCCGGCAACATCAGCACCGACCTGCTGTACAAACTGCTGCGTTCGGACCGGATCGAACCGCGTTGGATGATCGGAATCGACCCGGACAGTGAGGGTTTGAAGCGCGCGGCCGGGCTGGGCCTGGAAACCTCGCACGAGGGCGCGGACTGGCTGCTGGGTCTGCCGGAGAAGCCGGACATGCTGTTCGAGGCGACCTCGGCCTACGTGCATCGCGAGTACGCGCCGAAGTACGCCGAGGCGGGCATCCGCGCGATCGATCTGACTCCGGCCGCGGTGGGCCCGGCGGTGGTGCCGCCGGTGAACCTGGACGCGAATCTGGACACCCCGAACGTGAACATGATCACTTGCGGTGGGCAGGCGACTATTCCGATCGTCGCGGCCGTCTCCCGGGTGGTCGAGGTGCCCTACGCGGAGATCGTCGCATCGGTGTCCTCGGTGTCGGCCGGGCCCGGAACCCGGGCGAACATAGACGAATTCACCAAGGCCACCTCCAAGGGCGTGGAGACCATCGGCGGGGCGAAGCGGGGTAAGGCGATCATCATCCTGAACCCGGCCGAGCCGCCGATGATCATGCGCGACACCATCTTCGCCGCGATACCCGAGGACGCCGACACCGCCGCGATCGCCGAATCGATCCACCGGATGGTCGCGGACATTCAGCAGTACGTGCCGGGATACCGGTTGCTCAACGAGCCGCAGTTCGACGAGCCGAGCGTGATTTCCGGTGGGATGGCGAAGGTTTCGGTGTTCGTGGAGGTCGAGGGCGCGGGTGATTTCCTGCCGCCGTACGCGGGCAACCTGGACATCATGACCGCCGCCGCGACGCGCGTCGGCGAGGTCGTCGCCGATCAGATCCTCTCGGCCCGGGTGTAGAAGGGAGCACCACCATGAATTACGTGAAGCAGCCCTATTCGCAGGAGCTGGACGTTCGCGTCACCGATACCTCGCTGCGGGACGGATCGCACCACAAGCGTCATCAGTTCACCGCGACCGAGGTGCGCGATATCGTTGCGGCCCTGGACAACTCGGGCATCCCGGTGATCGAGGTGACGCACGGCGACGGCCTCGGCGGCTCCTCGTTCAACTACGGATTCTCCAAGACCCCCGAGCAGGAACTGGTCACGATCGCGGCGCAGACCGCGAAGCGGGCCAAGATCGCGGTCCTCATGCTGCCCGGTGTCGGGGTGAAGGAGGACATCAAGATCTCGCAGGACAACGGCGCATCGATCGTGCGCATCGCGACGCACTGCACCGAGGCGGACGTATCGATCCAGCACTTCGGCTACGCGCGGGATCTGGGCCTGGAGACGGTCGGATTCCTGATGATGTCGCATTCGCAGCCGCCGGAGGTGCTGGCCAAGCAGGCGCGGATCATGGCCGACGCCGGCTGCCAGTGTGTGTACGTCGTCGACTCGGCGGGCGCGCTGGTGCTGGACCAGGTGTCCGATCGCATCTCCGCGCTGGTCGCCGAACTGGGTGACGACGCGCAGGTCGGGTTCCACGGGCACGAGAATCTCGATCTGGCCGTGGCGAACTCGATCTACGCGGTGCGCGCGGGCGCGAAGCAGATCGACGGGAGCGCGCGGCGGTTCGGTGCGGGCGCGGGGAACACTCCGGTGGAGGCGTTCATCGGGGTGGCCGACAAGATCGGCATCAAGACCGGGATCGACTTCTTCGCGATCGCCGATGCGGCCGAGGATGTGGTGCGTCCGGCCATGCCGCAGGAGTGCCTGCTGGATCGCCAGGCCCTGATGATGGGCTACGCGGGCGTGTACTCGAGCTTCCTCAAGCACGCCGAGCGCCAAGCCGAGCGGTACGGCGTCTCCGCGGCGGAGATGCTGGTGCGCGCGGGTAAGCGCAAGCTGGTCGGCGGGCAGGAGGACCAGCTGATCGACATCGCGTTGGAATTGCAGCGCGAGCAGGCCGTCACCGCCTGACCGCAGTCGCTCGCAGGGGCCGTGGACGGATCACCGTCCGCGGCCCCTGCGTCGTTCTTGTAACAGGTGTCAGTTTTCTTTCTGTTGTAACGAGTTGCGGCCCCCGGGCGATGTGGGGATAGGCCGTACCGGACGTTCCCGGGAAATGGTGGGCGGTTCGGCATGCGCTCAGTGAGAGGTTTCGAATTAACTCTAGAAAAATCCGATAAAAAGGTTATGATTGCCAAGGCCGCTTGGAATGCTCCGAGTTGGCTAACGGCTGGTCATCGGCCCGGTGCGGTAGGTCATCGGTATTGCCGGTAATGCAGCCAACTTTCGGCTAATACTCGGTTGGTCGAAGGTGAAAACGAAGGGCCCGATCCATGACGAGGGGATCGGGCCCTTCTGTATTGTCTGGCGCAATGTCACAGGAGACTAATGCGGGCAGAATGTACGCCGGGCAGCCCGTAGAAGACCGGCAGCGACAACGACGTGCGCGTTTTCTGGAGTCCGGATTGACGGTGTTCGCCAGAGACGGGTACGCAAATAGCTCGGTCGGCGCGATCTGCAAAGACGCCGGCCTCTCCTCGCGACAGTTCTACGAGGAGTTCACCGGCCGCGAATCGCTGCTACTCGAGCTCTACGAACAGATCGATCGGCAATCCCGGGACGCGGTCGCCGCCGCATTGGCCGCACATGCCGATCGGCCCGCGGTCGAGGTCATCGACGCGTGCGTGCGCGCCTATATCGAGGCCGTCGGCCGCGATCCGCGCAAGGCCCGCGTGGCATTGGTCGAAGTGGTGGGCGCGGGACCGAAGGTGGAGAAGTTCCGCCTCGAATTGCGCCGCGCCTGGGGCTCGCTGCTGGCCGGCGCCGCCGAAGACGCAGCGCTGCACGGCGAAATCCCGACCGGCGACTACGAGATGCGTGTGCTGGCGATCATCGGCGCGGTCAACTACGTCGTCGACGCCTGGAGCGGCACCGACCCCCGCCCCAGCCTGGACGACATCATCCGGGTGCTGCGCCGCATCATCATCGGCGCGGTAGGCGCTTGAGATGGATTTTTGGTCTCCGCTTCGCTCCGGCGGGTTTTCGGCGCGCTTCAGGGTTCGTCGTTCAGCCCTCGCGACTCGGCTGTGTCTTTGGTCTCCGCTTCGCTCCGACTGGTTTTCGGCGCTGTAAGGCTCGTCGTTCA
>CBJNFW010000384.1:0-6492 GCA_966435935.1 uncultured Nocardia sp. | reverse complement strand
CAGGGTGCACCGGGCGAGTTCGTACACGAATTCGCGGCGCGCCCACAGCTCCGGCAGGTACGCGCGCAGGTGCGGTACGCCGGAGCGGCGGGACCGGAACACGTGGTGCTCCAGCCGGCCGTCCGCGGCGACGGCCTCGACCCGCTCCGGTGTCAGCGGCGGGACGAGCGTGCCGGCCAACCCGCTCGGCAGATCGTGGGAGGCGACGGGGCGCTGGTGGGAGAACGTGTCGAAGCCGGCCTTGCCGTGGTAGGCGCCCGAACCGCTCATCCCGACACCGCCGAACGGCACCGCGGGATTGCTGTACGCCAGACCGAAGTCGTTGCGCGACACCCCACCCGACGTGGTTCGCAGCAGGAACCGCCGGAAATCGTCGGTGTCACCGCCGTACCAATAGGCCGACAGCGGATGTTCACCGGCCGCGACGTAGGCGATGGCCTCGTCGACGTCGGAGTAGGTGTGCACCACCAGCACCGGGCCGAAGATCTCCTCGGTGTTGATCTCCGCGTCGGGGGCGGTGTCGAGCAGCAGCGTCGGGGGGAGCCGGCGAGTGTCCGGGTCGGGCACCCGGTCCTTCTCCCCCTCCGGCACGATCACGAGCTCGGTGGCGCCCTTGGCTTTCGCGTCCGCCACGAGCCCGGTGACGCGGGCGTAGTTCGCGTCGTTGACGATCGACACGACGTCGGGGTTGTCGGCGAAGGTCGGGAAGTGGGTCAGGACCGCCTGGCGGTAGGCCGCGACGAAGGCGTCCCGGCTCGCTTCGGGCACGAAGGCGTAGTCCGGCGACAGGCACACCTGGCCGTTGTTGAACAGCCGCGCGGCCGCGATCCGGCCGGCCGCGTCGGCGACATCCGCATCGGGTGCGACGATCGCCGGATTCTTGCCGCCGAGCTCGAGCGTCACCGGCACCAGATTCCTGCCCGCGGCTGTGGCGACGAGCCGCCCGACCTTCGGCGAGCCGGTGAAGAACAGGTGGTCGAAACGCAGATCGGAGAACGCCGCCGCGGTCTTCAGTCCGCCGTTGACGACGGTGACCTCCTCCGGACTCATCCGCGACGCCACCGCACGGGCGAACACCGCACCGGTGCGCGGGGTCATATCGGAGAACTTGATCATCACCCGGTTCCCGGCCGCCAGCGCCTCGACGGCCGGTACGAAGACGAGCACGAGCGGGAAATTCCACGGGCCGATAACTCCCACAACGCCTTTCGGGCGGTTCTGCACGAAGGCGGGAATGACGCCGCCCATCGCCGCGGGCACTTCGGTGGGAGCCATCCACGCCTCGAGCTGCTCGCGGGTGTCGGCGATCTCCGGCAGGCCGCCGAGGATGTCGACCTCCATCGAGGTGGTCGCCGGACGGCTCCCGAAGTCGGCGTTCAGGGCCTCGGCGAGTTCGTCCCGGTGTTCCAGGACCGCGGCGACGAGGCGGTCGATACGGTCGCGCCGAGTCGCGGCATCGGGGATCGGATCGAGAGCTTGCGCGGCGCGCTGGGCGTTGAGCAGACGCTGCAATTCCTCGGGGGTGACGTCGACGATCGATTCGGTGGTCAGAGTCATTTGATCAATTCCTTCTGTGCGGACACGTCCTGCGTGGCGATCTCGGCGGCCCATCGGTAGTCGGCCTTGCCCGCCGGGCTGCGGACCACCGAGCCCACGCGGATAATGGCTTTCGGCAGCTTGTAGCGAGCGAGCCGTGTCCCGGCGTCGGCGATCAGTTCCGCGTCTGCCGGGTCACATCCGGGAAGGAGCTGCACGACCGCGACGACCTCGTTGCCCCACCGCTCACTCGGGCGGCCCACGACGATCACATCGGCGACCGCGGGATGTACGATCAGCGCCTCTTCGACCTCCTCGGCGAAGATCTTCTCGCCTCCGGAGTTGATGGTCACCGAGTCGCGGCCCAGCAGCTCGATGCTGCCGTCGGCCCGGTGCCGCGCCCGATCACCGGGCAACGCCACGCGCCGGCCCTCGATGACCGGGAATGTGCGTTCGGTCTTGGCGCGGTCGCCGAGATATCCGAACGGGATGGCGCCGTATCGGCCCAACCATCCGGTCTCCGGATCGCCCGGCGCGAGAATCCGGCGATGATCCGCGTCCACCACGCAGGTGCCGGCCGCCGGCGTGAATACGCCCGAAATCGCCGGTGCCGCACTGGTACTCACGTTCGACAATTGGGATCCGGTCTCCGAGGACCCGGCCACATCCGCGATGGCGACGTGCGGCAGAAGGTCCAGGATGCGGTTCTTCACCGAGGCGCTCGCCACCGCGCCGCCGGTGCCGATCAGTTGCAGCGACCGCCCGTGGTAGCCGCCGCGTTCGAACTCGTCGCACAGCGGAGTCGCGAACGAATTTCCGACGAGGTTCATCAATTGCACGTCCTCGCCGTCGATCACCTTCCATACCGAAGCGGGGTCGAGTCGGTCGACCACATCGGGGAATGCGACAGCGCCTCCGCTGAGCAGCCCGGCCAGCGCGATCCATTGGGCCGCGGCATGCATCAGCGGCGGCAACGGCAGCACGACTCGCCGTTCGCTCGCGACGGCCAGATCGACACCCTCGGCGAGCGAGCCAACATCGAAGAAGCCCTCGGGAAGGAAAGCGGCCAAGGCACTTTCGAGGATGGCCGCCTGCGACCACAGGGTTCCCTTCGGCATCCCGGTAGTGCCGCCGGTGTAGACCATGTAGAGGTCGTCGGGATCCGGGGCCGTGGCGGGTGCGTCGGCGCTGGAAGCGGCGAGGGCCTCCTCGTAGTCGAGGGCTCCGGGGAGCAACGCGTTGCCGGATTCGTCGGCGACCTGGAGCAGGAGCGCCGGCGGCCTGCGGAGCGAGCCGAGAACCGCTCCGAGAGTCGGCGCGAAGCGGGCGTGGTAGATGATCGCGCGCGGCGCGGAATCGTCGAGCAGATAGGTCAGCTCGGCTTCGACGTAGCGATAGTTGACGTTCAGCGAGGCCGCGCGGGCGGTCGCGGCGCCGAGCATCCCCTCCAGATACTCGTTGCCGTTGAGCAGATACAGCGCCACGTGATCCTGACCCGACTCCCACGGCTGCAGCTCGGAACGCGAGCGATGCACAGTAATCCCGTGCGCCAGAAGAAGATTGGCGAGCCGGTTGACCCGCCCCGCCACATCGCGGTAGGTGAGCCGCCGATCCCGGAACACGATGCAGTCGCGCTCCGGTGTCGCCGCGGCGACACCGGCGAACAGCTCGGCGTGGTTGTAACGCATCAGATCTCCATCAGGTCGACGGTCGGCAAGGGTGGTGCCGGGGTCATTTGCAGCGGATGTCGAGCAGCGCCTGACGTCCCTCGTCGCGCACGACTCGCAGCGCCTCCTTGATCGCGCCCTCGAGCTCGCTGCGGCGGTGCACCGTCGCACCGTGGCCGCCGACGGCGGTGCAGTAGGCCGCGAATTCCGGTGAGGGTGCGAGGTTCGAGAAGCGGTCCTCGCCGGTGGTGGCGGCGGTGCCGTCGGGGTAGACGAGGTAGGTCGCCGAATCGACCGCGGTCCAGTTGCTGTTGTTGGCGATGATCGTCAGCACCGGCAGTTCGTGCTTCGCCGCCGCGTGGTGGCAGGCCGCCGGATTGGCGAACATGTAGGCGCCGTCGCCGAGCGTGGCGACCACGGTGCGGTCCCGCGCGGCGTATTTGGCGCCGAGCGCCGCCGGCAGTCCCCAGCCGAGACCACCCGACGCGGGCAGGAAGTAGTAGGTGCCGGGCTTCGTCCGGCCGAGCAGGTCGGGATACGACACGTACTCGTTGAACACGATGTCGTCGTCGTCGAGTAGATCGCCCAGCACCGCGGAGATGGCCACCATGCTGATCACGTCATCGTCGTCACGGGCGAGCTCGGTTTTCCGAAGTCCCTCGCCGGCAGCGCGATTCGCCGCTGCGAGGGTACGGATCGGCTCGATCCGGCTCTGCTCGATGCCGTCCGCCCGCACCTCCAGAGCCTCGGCCAACCGGGCCAGGAACGCGGTCGGCGTGGCACCGATGGTGAGGTCCGAACGGTGCGATCGCATCGGATAACTCGTGAACAGGGGGTCGACGCCGACCTGCGCGACGAAGCAGTCCGCGCCCGGCGCCGTACGGGCCTGAATCCACGGCACGTCACACTCGAGGAAGACCACGACGTCGGCCCGCTCGAGCACGACCGACACGTCCGCCCCGAGACGGTTCGGGTGATCGAACGGAATATTCAGGTAGCGGGCCCACGGGTCGGCGACGCCGACCGCGAACCGCGTGCTGAGGTCGGCGAGCACGGCGACGGACTCGGTTTCGGCGCCGGCCGCCGCCGCCACGATCACCGGGAATTCGGCCGTCGCCAGCCGATCGGCGAGCACGTCGATGGCCGCCGGATCGGGCTGCACGGTGGGCGGAACGGGCATCGGCGGCTGCGCGTGCACCGGTTCGTCGGCCGCCTCGTCGAGTACCTCACGGGGAAGCGACAGATACACCGGCCCGCGCGGGTGCGCGGAGGCGACGCTCAGAGCGCGGTCGACCACGGCCTCGACCTGACGCGGATCCCGTAATTCGTAGTCCCACTTCACGAATTCCCGCACCATGCTCGCCTGGTCGAACATCTCCTGCGACCAATGGATCGGCAGATCCCGCGCGCCGGTCGCGCCGAATTCGAGGATCGGCGAACGTCCGGCCGTGACGAGCAACGGCACGCGGTCGCGTGCGGCGTTGGCGACGGAACACACGGCGTTGCCCGTGCCGACGTTGACGTGCAGCATCAGCGCCTGCGGCCGCCCCGTCACGAGGGCGGCGCCGTGGGCCATACCGCCGGCGAGGTTCTCGTGGGCGCACAGGACAGGTATCGGCAGCGTGGGGCCGCCTTCGGCCTTGTTGTCGGCGTAGGCCTCGACGATCGGCGCGAAGTCGGTCCCCGCGTTGACGAAGAACCACTCGATGCCTTGCTCGGCAAGTGCGGTGAGGTAACGGGTAGCAGCGGTGTGCGGCATGGAGAGCTTTCTGTTCGAGGCGTGGACGGAGATCAGGTGGCCGATCGGCCGCGCAGGGAGGGGATGATCGACGCCAGTTCGCGCCACTCGGTCATCGGCAGGGTCTGCAGATCCGTGGTCAGCACCTGCACGCAGACGTGATCGGCGCCGGCGTCGAGGTGGGCCTGTATCCGCTCGACGATCCGCTCGAGCGAACCCCGGGCGACGATGGCGTCGACCAGACGATCGCTTCCGCCACCGCCCAAATCCTCGTCCCCCCAACCCAATCGGCGCAGATTGTTGGTGTAGTTGGGGAGCGCCAGATACCTCTGCATGAACCGGCGGGCGACCTCGCGGGCCGCGGTCACATCGGTGTCGAAGACGACGGTCTGGGCGGGAGCCAGCAACGGTTCGCGGCCGAGCGTCTCGCGCGCGGCGGCGGTGTGCTCGACCGGAACGAAGTAGGTGTGCGCGCCCACGCCGCGTTGCGCGGCGAGCCCGAGCATCCGGGGCCCGAGCGCTGCCAACACCCGCTGGGGGGCGACCCGCGCGGGCGCCCCCCAGAAGGTGCCGGCATCCATCCTGTCGAGGTAGTCGACCATCGTGCTGAAGGGTTTGCCACCGTAGCGGCGGTGGTGGTTCCCTTCGACCAACGGCTGATGACTGACCCCGACACCCAGCAGGAACCGTTCCGGAAACGCCTCGCCGAGGGTGTGCCAGCCCGCATTCATCGTCATGGCGGTGCGAGCGTGCAGGCTGGCGATACCCGTGGCCACCGTCATGCGAGCGGTGGCCGACAACAGCAGCGCGGCGTTGGCGAACGGCTCCCGGGCAATCGCCTCGGGCACCCACAGCGCGCCGAAACCCATCTCGTCGAGCTCGGCGGCCGCGTCCTGGGCACGGGACATCGGCTGCACATCGAGCTGATAGGACCAGATTCCCAGCGGGCCGAGGTGTGGGATGGAAGCTGTGACAACGGGTTTCACGGCAACAGCCACTCGGCGTTCGTGCGGAAGAACTTCGTGGTGATTTCCTCGCCCAGCGGTTCGAGCTTGGCGAGCATCGTGTTCATCGAGTCTTTCGTGCCTTCGACATGCGGGTAATCGGTCGAATAGCAGAACACGTCGGCGAGATCCGGGTCGTCGCGGAAGTAGCGATCGATGGGCTCGAAATTGAACGGCGAGATCCGAACGTTGCGGGCGATATATTCCGACGGCTTCAACGGGAATTTGCCCGCCGCGGCCCCCGGGAACACGTCCACATACATGTTCATCCGGCGAGCGGCGTTACCGATCCAATGCGCTCCCACTTCGAGAAGACCCACTCGCAGTCGCGGGAACCGCTCGAACACCCCACCGAGAACCATGGTCGACAGGTAGTTGTCGATGGCCATGTGGACCGTCGAGAAGATCTGCAGATTGGCGTTCGGAATCTCGGCGGATTGGAAGAGCGCGGAAAAGGTTTCGGCGAAGGTCCAGCGCGGATCCAGGAAGAAGAACTCGGTGCCGATGTGCAGCGTCACCGCCACATTCGCGGATTCGAACAGATCCC
>CBJNFW010000383.1:0-6584 GCA_966435935.1 uncultured Nocardia sp. | reverse complement strand
TCGCCCGCACCGCGTCGTCGTCGGCCGCGCGATCCAATGCCGCGTAGAACTCGAACTCCATCTGCGCGGTCCACATGTTGCGGCGCTCCGGGCGATTCAAGGTGATCACGAGGACGCCCTCGTCGTCGACCTCGTACCGGACCACATCCTGTTCTTCGCTCACAGCGCCGCCGTCCATGCCGCATCCGGATCCCCGCCAGTCTCGGCCAGGGGCATCGCGACATACTTCTCGCTCGGAAAATCCGGCTTGCGCTTGTTCAGGAACGCCTCGACGCCTTCGCCGGCATCGGGCTGGCGCCCGGCCCAGCGGAAGATCTCCCACTCCCGCCGGAATGTGGGCTCGCGATCGGTCTCCTCCAGCATCTGATAGATCAGCTGCTTGGTCAGACCCACTGCGGCGGGCGAACATTCGGTCGCGATCTCCGCGGCCAGTTCCAGCGCTGCGGGCAGGACCTGATCGCCGGGCAGTGCACGGCTCGCCAGGCCCATCGCTCGGGCTTCCTCACCGCGGAACAACCGACCGGTGAGCAGTAATTCGGTCGCGGTGGCCGCCCCGACCAGCCGGGGCAACAACCACAACGAGTTCTGTTCGGGGATCAGCCCGCGCCGGGTGAACACGAAACCGTACTTGGCGCTCTCGTTGACGATCCGGATGTCCCACTGCAACGCGAAGGTCATGCCGAGCCCGACCGCCGAGCCGTTGAGCGCGCCGATGATCGGCGTGCGCATCCGCCACGGCCGCGGTCGAGCGCCCATCATGGCGCGGGCAGCGCGCGTCTGCTCCTCGTCGAACGCGAAATTGGCCCCGTTGGGTTCCAAATCCGCCCCGGTGGAGAAGAACCGGCCACGTCCGGTGACGACGATGGCCCGAATCTGCTCGTCTCGGTCGAGCAGGTCGAGTTGCCGGTGCAGCTCGACCTGCATGGCCGCGATGAATCCGTTGCCCCGGTCGGGCCGGTCGAGCCAGACCGTCGCGACGTGACCGTCCCGCTCTACCGAGATTCCGTCGACAGCACTCATCGTGTCAGCGGCTTCCGGCTGTGCCACGGGGCTTGCCCGAACCGTCGGAGTTCGGCCGTGCCTCGGCGACCAGTTTCGGGATCACTTCACCGAGCCGCTCGGGATCCCACCGCTGGTTCTGCTCGACGCCCGGACCCGCCATCCAGGTCTCCGCGACGCTGATGGCGCCGCCCTTCACATTGAAGACCCGGCCGGTGATGTCCGCCGCTTCCTCCGAGGCGAGCCACACCACCAAGGGGGCGATATTCGCGGGCGAACCGGCATCGAACCCGGTGGTCTCCTTGATCTCCGCCATCTTCGCGACGTAATCGTGCAGACCCGCGGTCATATCGGTCAGCGCACTCGGCGCGATGGCGTTGACCGTGACGTCCAACCGCTCCAGTTCGTCGGCGAGGATCACCGTGAACGCCGCGATGGCGGCCTTCGCCGCACCATAGTTCGACTGCCCGACATTGCCGTACAGGCCCGAGGGCGAGGAGGTGTTGATAACCCGAGGATGGTGGACCGGCTCGCCTGCCTTGGACTTCGCCCGCCAGTGCGCGACAGCGTGTTTCGTCGGGCAGAAGGTGCCGCGCAGGTGCACCTTGATCACCGCGTCCCACATGTCGACGTCCATGTTGACGAACATCTTGTCGCGCAGGATGCCCGCATTGTTGACCAGGATGTGCAGGTCACCGAACTCTTCCAGAGCAGCCTGCACCAGCGAGCCCGCTCCGTCCCAATCGGAGATGTCGGCGTGGTTGGCGATGGCGCGCCCACCCATCGCGGTGATCTCTTCGACCACCTTCTCCGCCGGTCCCAGGTCGTTCACCACGACCTGCGCACCTTGGCGGGCGAACTCGAGCGCGTGCTCGCGTCCGATACCGCCCGCAGCGCCGGTGACGATGGCGACCCGTCCGTCATGCAGTCCCATTTATCGCTCTCCTGTTCCGGTTGCGGCTCCGGCAGCCTCACGGGGGTCGCCGAAGACGGCCAATGCGTTGGCGCCGAGGAAGTTTCGGCGTGAATCGTCGGGCAACTCGATAGCCCGCCCTTCGGTGATCGTGCGATCGAAGGGAAGAATGGGGTAGTCCGAAGCCCACATCAACTTCGACTTGTTGCGCTTGCGGGCAACCGCGAGGATCTCCTCCGGAATGTACTTCGGCGCCCACCCGGCGGTGATCGCGAAGACGTTGGGATGCTTGACGAGCATCGACACCGTCTCGGGTATCCATGGATCACCCAAGTGCGACATGACGATTCGCAGCTCGGGGAAGGTGAGTGCCACTTCGTCGACGAGGATGGTGCGCTGCAGCTTGGCCGGTTTCATGGGCCCGGGCACGCCGACGTTGATCGAGACGACAGCGCCCTCGTCACACGCTGCGGTGTACATCGGAAACGCCAGCTTGTCATCGATCGCGATGCCGGTGAACATCGGTACGATGCGAATGCACTTGATGCCGTACTCGCGCACCGCGATTCGCACATGCTTGGCCGCCTCGTAGCCCAGCCGCGGATCTATGCCCACCGAGGTCACGAATCGACCGGGATATTCCGACTGAAACTTCGCCAACCGCTCGCATGTCTCGCGCAGGACCGCCTCACCGGTCCGGGTACCGTGCACGTAGGGCGGCGTGATGTCGCGCGGCACCTTGGTCAGGACGCCACCGGAGATTCCCAGCCGGTCCATTTCGGCGACCACGTCGTCCATCGTCTGGCCGCCCTCGTAGGCGCTGTTACCGCGCTTGAATCGCGCCACCACCGATGGGTCGGGTGTCACCTCCCCCGGCGCGTACGGCAGGTTGATCCACGCGTCGAAAACGCGTGGCTCCACGGCGTCGGCGGTGCTGTCGGTACTCACTCGATTGCCTCCGATTCTCGTCCTTCAGCGGCCGATGTACTTCGGCTCGCGCTTGTCCCGCATTGCCGCGAGTGCCTCCGCCGCGTCCTCGGTGGCGGCCACCACGGCGAAATGCGAGGAGATCAGGTCCAGTGCAGTGCGCAGGTCGGTGTCCGCCGACTGATAGGTCGCGCGTTTGATCATGCGCACGGTGACCGGTGGCGCCGCGGCCAGCTGAGCGGCCAGTGCGCGGGTCACCGATGCCAGCTCCTGCGGGTCGGCGAGGCGGTTCACCAGACCGATGCGGTGCGCCTCCTCGGCATCGATGAAGTCACCGGTCAGTAGCAGTTCCAGAGCCTTCGAGGTGCCCACGATCCGCGGCAGGTAGTAGGCGCCGCCGTCACCCGGGGTCAGGCCGACGCGCACGTAGCCTTCGGACACCTTCGCCGAGCGCGACATCACCCGGATATCGCACATGAGCGCCATATCGAGCCCTGCGCCGACAGCCACACCGTTGATCGAGGCGATGAGCGGCTTGTCCAGCGCCTCGACCGCCAATGCCACCTGATGGATCTGATCGTGCAACTGCGACTTGCGCTGTAACGGTGTGAGCTCCCGGCTCGCGTTGGAAATGCTCCCCAGATCCACGCCCGAGCAGAACGCCCGGTCTCCCGCCCCGGTCAGCACCACGACCTTGACGTCGTCATCCTGCCTGGCATCGTTCAATAGGCGCGCCCACTCTCCGATCATGTCGAATGTGAACGCGTTGCGGGCCTCTGGCCGATTGAGCGTGATCGTGCCGACACCCTGCTCCAGGCGCCATTCCAGGTCGGACACGCCATCCTCCTCTGGCTTAATCAGTTTATTATTTGTACTATAAACAGTCGGAAACGCCAAGCTCCCACGAGAGCCCGACCGCGAAGGAGGCCGGCGTGTTCGAGCCATCGCGCTTCGTCACGACCAGCGACACCCCCCGAATCGCCCGAGTACACCTGGCGGCAGGACGATGACCGACGCCGAGAAGATCGACCTCGCTCTGCTGATATTGCGCGCCATCACCGGGCTGACGATGGCCGCGCACGGCCTCAACAAGTTCTTCGGCGGTGGCCGGATTCCCGGAACCGCAGGCTGGTTCGACGGAATGGGAATGCGACCCGGGCGCGTCCACGCGCTGCTGGCGGCGTCCACCGAGACCGCGGCGGGCCTGCTGTTCGCCGCCGGTCTACTGACCCCATTCGCCGGAGCGGCATTCGTCGCCCTCATGGTGGTCGCGGGTTACACGGTGCACCGAGGTTCCGGATTCTTCGTCAATGCCAACGGCTGGGAATACAACCTGGTTCTCGCCACCATCGGGGTGGTCGTGGGGACGACAGGGCCCGGCGAATGGTCCATCGATGGGGCCATCGGCCTGGACTCACACCTGGACGGTTGGCTGGGCCTGGTGATCGCGCTCCTGGGCGGGCTCGTCGCCGCGACCCTGCAGCTCGCTCTGTTCTATCGACCGCCACGTCCGGAGACCGCCACGTCCTCGTAATCCGGCCGCCCCCAGCGAAATTCAGGAAATATCATCGCCGAGCGCGTCCTCGGCCTTCCGCGCGAACCGAAGGATTGAGATGACCACAGCTGCCCTCACCGGAATTCGAGTGCTCGACCTGAGCCGAATCCTGGCCGGCCCGTTCACGACTCAGCTGCTCGGCGATCTCGGCGCGGACGTGGTCAAGGTCGAGCGGCCGAAGGTCGGCGACGATGCGCGCACCTACGGGCCGCCCTATCTGCACGACGCCGACGGCAACGTGACCGCTGAGGCGGGTTTCTATCTGAGCTGCAATCGCAACAAACGATCGATAACTGTCGACCACTCCAAACCCGAAGGCGCACAGCTTCTCCGGGATCTGGCCGCACAGTCGGACGTCTTCGTCGAGAACTTCAGGGTAGGCGTGCTGAGCAAATACGGCCTGGACTACGAATCGCTGCGAGAGGTCAATCCACGGCTGGTCTACTGCTCCATCACCGGATTCGGCCAGACCGGACCGTACTCGGATCGCCCCGGCTACGACGGGGTCTTCCAAGCGATGTCGGGCATGATGAGCGTGTCCGGGCAGCCCGACGGCGAACCCGGGGCAGGTCCGATGAAGGTCGGCGTCTCGATGGTCGACATCCTGACCGGTCTCTACGCCTCCAACGCCATCCTGGCTGCTCTGCACCATAGGCAGAGCACCGGAACCGGCCAGTACATCGACATGGCCCTGCTGGATTGCGGGGTGGCCTCGCTGTCGCATTACGTGCAGAACTACCTGGTCTCCGGAACACCCGCGCCGCGGCGCGGCAACGGCGGATTCGGCGGCATCCCGTCGCAGACGTTCCGGTGCTCGGACGACGAGATCTTCGTGGTCGCCTCAACGCCCAAGCAGTGGACCGGCCTGGTCGGGGTCCTGGGCAGGCCCGAACTGGCCGCCGATCCCCGATTCGCCACCGTGTCCGCGCGCATAACCAACCGAGACCTCGTCCTGGAAGTGCTGAACGAGATCTTCCGGACTCGTCCCGCCAAGAGCTGGGTCGCCGAACTCGAGCTGGCCGATGTCCCGGTGAGCCCGGTCAACGACATGAATGGCGTTTTCGCCGATCCGCAGATCAGGCACCGGCAGATGCGGCAGACCATCGAGCACCCGCTGTCGGGCCCCTTGGATGTGCTTCGCAATCCGATCCGGCTGTCCGAGACACCGATCGAGAGCTACGGCGTGCCACCGACGCTGGGACAGCACACCCGTGAGGTTCTTGCGGAGGTGCTCGGCAAATCGGACAGTGAGATCGACGAGCTCAGCGCGAACGACGTGCTGTGAGCGCCCCTATCGACAACCGAGGATCGGAACAACAACGGTGAAAGCGTCACTGATCCCGCCGCTGCGGGCCCTGCCCCCGGAAACCAGCGACCTGCGCCGCGAGGTCCGCGAATTCATCACCCAGGATCGCGCCGATCATGGCTGGACGCCTCGGGTGGACTCCTGGATCTCCTCGTGGGATCCCGGTTTCAGCGAGCGCCTGGCAGATCGCGGCTGGCTCGGGATGACCGCGCCCAGCGAATACGGCGGCCACGGACGCAGCCACATCGAGCGATTCGTCGTCACGGAGGAACTTCTCGCGGCGGGGGCGCCGGTGGCCGCGCACTGGGTCGCCGACCGTCAGGTCGTGCCGGCACTGCTCGGCTACGGGACCGAGCCGCAACGCCGCCGGTATCTTCCGGAGATCGCTGCCGGCCGTTGCTATTTCGCGATCGGTATGAGCGAGCCCGAATCGGGATCGGACCTTGCGAGCGTGCGCACCCGGGCCGAGAAGGTCGACGGCGGCTGGGTGCTCAGTGGCACGAAGGTGTGGACTTCGGGTGCGCACCATTCGCACGCCTTCTTCGTGCTCGCGCGCAGCGCCCCTCTCGATCCGAAGCATCGCCACGAGGGATTGAGCCAGTTCATCGTTCCGCTCGACTCGGATGGCATCGACATCAGGCCTATCCGCCTGCTTACCGGCCAGCATCATTTCAACGAAGTCGTGCTGGACTGCGTGTTCGTGCCGGACGACATGGTCCTGGGCACCCCCGGCGAGGGGTGGGGGCAGGTGACTTCCGAACTCGGCTTCGAACGCAGCGGTCCCGAACGTATCCTGTCCACCCAGCCGCTGCTCACCGCATTCGCCGATCGGCTTGCCGCCCAAGATGATCCGGACCCGGCCGCGGTCGCCGCGCTCGGCGGGC
>CBJNFW010000382.1:0-6681 GCA_966435935.1 uncultured Nocardia sp. | reverse complement strand
CGCGCGTCGGCGTGCGCCCGCCGACTTCCCGCCGCCTCCGGAACGCAACGGCGGCGAGCCGCCCCGCAACGGTTCGGAGGTCCCGGCGACCGCGGTGTGGTCCCTGGCCGATCAGGCCAAGCCGGGCCCCGGCCCCGGCGGCGATCCGCGCGAGGATTTCGACTACCGCCGCGGCGGGCGGCCGCTGCCCTCCGATCCGCTGCCTCGCGACGTCCGGCCGGTGACCGATCTGCTGGCCGTGGACGCGCACGGCCGCACCGAGATCTACCCCGCGGTCGGCCCGGATTTCGATCCCGTCGAGGACGACGATCTCGACCTCGACTACGACGAGGACGAGGAGGACCTGCTCGACTTCGACGAGGACGAGGACGAGGAGGACGACGATTTCGACGAGCGTCCGGCCCGCCGGTCCCGTCGCGCGCCGGGCCGCTCCTCGCGCGACCGGTCGCTGAGCTCTCGCTCCAAGGCGTTGTTGCAGGGCGATCGGCCGCAGTGGCTGAGTTTCGGCGGCGGTCAGGAGTCCGGCCGTCGGCAGTGGCTGGTGCTGGCCGGTCAGGTCGTCGGCGCGGCGGTGGCCGGAATGCTGCTGTTCAAGGGCTTCGAGAAGATGTGGGATCTGCTGCCCTTCGTCGCACTGGCGCTGGCGGTGGTGGTGATCCTGGGATTGGTGGCCCTGGTACGGGTGCTGCGTCGCACCGACGATATGTACAGCACGGTGATCGCGGTCGTCGTCGGCATCTTCGTGACGCTCGGGCCATTGGCTTTCCTGCTCAGTACGAACTGATCCGGGGGTGGGCACGTGGGGAACAGCGACTCACCGGTGACCGGGGTCAAGGTCGGATTGTCGACCGCGTCGGTCTATCCGGAGAACACCGAGGCGGCCTTTCGCTATGCGGCCGAAATCGGTTACGACGGTGTGGAATTGATGGTCTGGGCCGAGCCGGCCAGTCAGAACATCGCTACCGTGCGGGAGTACGCGCGGCGTTATGCGATGCCGGTGCTGGCCGTGCACGCGCCGTGTCTGCTGATCTCCCAGCGGGTTTGGGGTGCGGACCCGGTCGCGAAACTCGAGCGCAGCGTGCGCGCAGCGGAGACGCTGGGTGCGGCGACCGTGGTGGTGCATCCGCCGTTCCGCTGGCAGCGCCGGTACGCCGAGGGATTCGCCGCGCAGGTCGCCGAGTTGGAGCAGGACAGTCGGGTGGCCGTCGCGGTGGAGAATATGTTCCCGATGCGTGCGGATACTCTGTTCGGGCGGCGCGCGGGGTCGGCGCGGCGGCTCGAGCGCCGGGGCGGGCCGGGACTGTCGGTGACGGCGTTCAGCCCGTCCTACGACCCGACCGACACCGGTTTCCAGCACTACACCCTGGACCTGTCGCACACGGCGACCGCGGGTATGGACGCGATGCGGTTGGCCGCGCGCATGGGCGAGGGGCTGACCCATCTGCATCTGGCCGACGGACGCGGTGCCGCGCACGATGAGCACCTGATTCCGGGCGATGGCACGCAGCCGTGTGCGCTGGTCTGTGAAACATTGGCGCGCAACGGTTTTCGCGGTCAGGTCGTCATCGAGGCGAATACCCAGAACGCTCGCACGACCGCGGCCCGCGCGGCCATGCTGGCGCGGGCGCTGCATTTCGCGCACACCCACCTGAACCGGCACGAACCGGCGTCCTCGCCGGAACCCAGCGGCGTCGGGGGAAAATAGGGCGCCGATGCGGCGCTGGCGAGTTGGTCACATCCGGTTCGGGAATCGCGGCGGCCGCGCTATTCGTTGTACGGTGTAAGAGCCACGTGGCGGGAAGGAGCGGCGGTGACGGAACTGGCCATCGATGCCCAACGATCGGACAGCGGAGCTGTGCCGGAATCCGATGACGCACCCTTCAGCCGGGTGTGCGCACTGACCGACCTGCCCGGCCGGGACCCGGACATCGGCCGTTACCGCGGCACGATCGAGCCGATCTGGACCATCGGCAGGAAACTGCACGGCGGCACCATGGTCGCCGCGAGCGCCGCGGCCGCCACCCGGCGGCTTCGCGCCACCGCGCCCGATCTGTCCGAGATGTCCCCGATCGCGGCCAGCACCGACTTCCTCGGCGCGCCCGAGGCGGGCGAGGTCGAGTACGAGGTCCGCATCCGCAAGACCGGCCGGCAGATCTGCCTGGTCGACACCGGTCTGGTCCAGGGTGGGCGGACGCTGGTGCACACCGCGTTCACCTTCGGTCACCTCGACGACGACGCCCCGGCCTACACCGCCGACCGCCATACCGACATGCCCGCCGAACCGCCCGCCGCCGCGGCGATCTACACGCCCGATTCGCCGATGGGCCGTCTGGTGCACGTCTCCGAGGGCGCCGCGGTGGCGCTGGACCCCGAATGGGCCCGGTTCCTCGAGCAGGAGCAGGGCGAGCCGCGGCTGCGGCTGTGGATCCGCGCCCGCGAGGGCGACCAGCAGGATCCGGACGTCGCGGCCTATTTCGCGATGATGGCCGGGGATATGAGTCCGCCGGTGCCGATGAATCTTGGCCGCTTCGGCTGGGCTCCGACCGTGCAGATGACCACTTATCTGCGCCGCCGCCCGGCGCCGGGCTGGCTGCGCGTCATCGCCACCGCCCACGAGATCGGCGAGCGGATGTTCGACGAGGATCAGCTGGTTCTGGACGCCACCGGTGCGGTCGTGGCGCAGTCGCGTCAGCTCGCGCTCATCCCGCGCTGATCGTCGGCGTGCCCGGAGCCGGATCGCGCGGCACCGATAGCCTTGACCCCATGACGAGAATTGCGGTGATCGGTGGCGGACGGATCGGCGAGGCGTTGCTCGCCGGTTTGATCGAATCCGGCTGGGCGAGTAAGGATTTGGTCGTCGTCGAGTCGATGGCCTCGCGTGCGGAATTCCTGAGCGAGCGCCTGGGCATCCGGGTCACCGACGCCGTCACCGACGCCGCGAGCGGTGCGGATCTGCTGGTCGTCGCCGTGAAGCCCGGCGATGTGGACGGCGTGCTCGCCGAGGTGAGCAAGGTCGATCTGGACGACGCCCGCGATCGCGTCCTGGTCTCGCTGGCCGCCGGGGTGACCACCGCGCGTCTCGAGGCGAAGCTGCCCGCCGGATTCCCGGTGGTCCGCGTGATGCCCAATACGCCGATGCTGGTCGGGCAGGGCATGAGCGCGATCGCGGCCGGCCGGCACGCCGACGCGGCGCAGCTCGAGCAGGTGTCCGAGCTGCTGTCCGCGGTCGGCAAGGTGGTCACCGTCAACGAATCCCAGATGGACGCGGTGACCGCGGTGTCGGGTTCGGGTCCGGCCTACTTCTTCCTGGTGGTCGAGGCCATGGTCGAGGCGGGCGTCGGGATGGGCCTGAGCCGCGACGTGGCCACCCGGCTCGTGGTGCAGACGATGCTCGGTTCGGCGGCGCTGCTGGACGAGTCCGGTCAGGACGCGGCCGAACTGCGCGCCGCGGTCACCTCGCCGGCGGGCACCACGGCCGCGGCGGTGCGTGAGCTCGAACGCGCCGGAGTACGCTCGGCGTTCATCGAGGGGCTCAATGCGGCGCGCGACCGCTCGGCGGCACACGACGGGTGACCCCTGATTCGCGCAGGTAATTGAACACCGCGCGTCCGTAGCCTGACCGGCCGGTTATCTGCCCGGCAAATCCGATTTCTCACACCCGTCGCAGCAATCCCACTGGTCCCGCTAAGCTTCAAGGAGCACGTGCGTGTCTGTTCCGCCGGTGGGGAAGCCGGCGGCGCGGACGTGCCGGAGGTCGGTGACGCAATGATGTCTGGAAACAGCTCTGCGAGTACGGGACCCGTGGTCGGTGGAGGAACGCAGTTCCTCACCGTCGCCGAGGTGGCGAATCTGATGCGGGTATCCAAGATGACGGTGTATCGGTTGGTGCACTCGGGCGAGTTGCCCGCGGTGCGAGTCGGCAGATCGTTCCGAGTGCACGCCAAGGCGGTGCACGACTATCTGCAGACCTCCTACTTCGACGCGGGGTGAGGAGCCCGCGGCTGGATTCGAAGCCCCGGTGACCGGGGCCGGGTAGACCTCGCGGTTCGCGCGGCGAAGCGGAGGCCGGAAACATCGCCGGGCAGCGGCCCGGTACGATGAATCACCGTCGTGTTCGCCTGCCGGTGCCCGAGAGCCGAGGTAGCGGTGAGCGCGAATACCGGTAGCGCGGAAACCGGGAGCCATGCGGGCCGGGCGACCCGGGAAGAGAGCGTACGTGAACCGGCGTGCGCGCCGAGTAGAGAGAGAACGCGAGGAACAACCCTATGGGTTCTGTGATCAAGAAGCGCCGTAAGCGGATGTCGAAGAAGAAGCACCGCAAGCTGCTTCGCCGCACCCGAGTGCAGCGTCGCAAACTCGGCAAGTAGGCCGTAGCCGCGGACAGGCCCGTCATCGACAGATGGCGGGTTCTTTCGTTTCCGGTGGCGAAAGTCATCGTTAGATCCTGGTAAATACCCTCTCCAGGCGCCTGCGGAACCCGTTACTCTGGAGCGCGGGGACAGGCCGCAAAGGGGTTCAGTTGGGATTTTCGGCGTGAGCCAGAACGAGCGCGACGGGCACCGTGCGAGAGTTGTGCTGGTCACCGGTGCCAGTCGATTCTTCGGCGGCAACGTGGTTGCCGCCCTAGCCGCCGACCCCGCTGTCGAGCGGATCATCGCGGTGGACGCCCGCCAACCCGGCCGGGAGCTGCTGCGTCGTATGGGCCGCGCCGAATTCGTCCGGGCCGATATTCGTAATCCGTTGATACGCAAGATCGTCGACGGTAACGAGGTGGATACGGTCGTACATCCCGCGGTACTGTCCCGGCCGCCGTCCAGTGGCGGGCGCGCGGCGATGAAGGATTTCAACGTACTCGGCGCGATGCAACTGTTCGCGGTCTGCCAGAAATCCCCGAGCGTGCGCCGGGTGGTCGTGCGCTCCTCCTCGGCGGTCTACGGATGCAGCGCGAAGGATCCGGCGAAATTCACCGAGGAAATGAGTGCGAGAACCCCGCCGAGTGGGTATTTCGCGCGCGACATGATCGAGATGGAAGGCTATGTGCGAGGGCTCGCCCGGCGACGCCCGGATATCGCCACGGCAATTCTGCGTTTCCCGCCGATCGTCGGAGCTCGGCTGGCCGACCGTGGCGTGCAGTATTTCCGGTCTCCGGTGACGCCGACGGTTCTCGGCCGCGACCCGCGGATGCAGTTGTTGCACGAACAGGATTCGATCTCCGCTCTGGTGCATGCCGCTCTGGCCGCGCCGGGCGGGACGTTCAACGTCGCCGGTGACGGTTCGTTGACGTTGTCCCAAGCGATCCGCCGAGCCGGGCGGATCGCGATGCCCATTCCGTTCGCGCTGTTCCGCACCGTCGGCCGCAGTTTCATGGGCCCGGTGATGCAGGAGTTCACGTCCGAGCAGATCGACTACTTCCATTTCGGGTGCGGTTTGGACACCACCCGAATGCGCGCCGAACTCGGGTTCGAGCCGCGCTGGACCACGATGCAGGCCTTCGACGATTTCGTCGGGGGCACGGCGTTGCGGCCCGTCCTGGATCCGCGTTGGATCGACGCCGCTGAAACGAGACTTCTCGGCCTCGTCGGGGCCGAAGAGGGAGCACACCGATGAACGACGTGGCCAAGGTCATTCAGCTGAACGACATCGACTTCGAAGCCCGGCAGCGCGCCGCGTCGCGGCGCTGGCCGCAGGAGAGTGTGGCCAAACCGGTGACCTCGCTCACCGAACGCCTGGCCGAGACCACGCCACCGCCGCCGCGCTCCCTGGGCGATCTGGTGCGCGATACCGTCGCCGACGGTATCCGCGGCACAGCCGATTTCGCCCGCCGCCGACTCACCGGCGACTACCAGGTCGACGAGTTCGGTCTCGACGAACACCTGCTGGAATCGGTGTTGCTGCCCGCGTTGCGGCCGCTGGCCGAACAGTGGTTCCGCGTGGAGGTCAACGGAATCGAGCAGCTGCCCGAATCCGGTGGCGCGCTGATCGTCGCCAATCACGCGGGCGTCCTGCCGCTGGACGGACTGATGTTGCAGGTGGCCGTGCACGACCGGCAGCCCGCGCGGCGCGTGGTGCGCCTGCTGGCCGCCGACCTGGTCTTCGAGACGCCGGTCCTGGGCGGATTGGCGCGCAAGGCCGGACATACACTGGCCTGCCCAGCCGATGCCGAGCGGTTGTTGCGCGGCGGCGAGCTGGCCGGAGTATTTCCCGAGGGCTTCAAGGGCATCGGGAAGTCCTACGGGGATCGGTACAAGCTGCAGCGGTTCGGGCGCGGAGGTTTCGTCTCCGCGGCGGTGCGCACCGGGGTGCCGATCATCCCGTGCTCGATCGTGGGTTCGGAGGAGATCTATCCGAAACTCGCCGACCTCAAGCCGCTGGCGCGATTGCTCGGCCTGCCGTATTTCCCTGTGACGCCGCTGTTTCCGCATCTGGGCGTGCTGGGAATGATGCCGCTGCCGTCGAAGTGGTACATCGAATTCGGCGAGCCCATCCCGACCGGCGGATACGATCCCGAGGCCGCCGACGACGCGATGACGATGTTCGACATCACCGACCAGGTCCGGGAGACCATCCAGCAGACGCTGTACAAGCGTTTGGCCAAGCGCCGCAACGCTTTCAGCGGCTAGCTGTACCTTTGGTCTCCGCTTCGCTCCGACTGGTTTTCGGCGCTGTAAGGCTCGTCGTTCA
>CBJNFW010000381.1:0-6694 GCA_966435935.1 uncultured Nocardia sp. | reverse complement strand
GTGGTGCGGATGCCGGGCTCGGCGGCACACACCGCGGGGACGGCGTTCACCGCTCGGTTGGCGGTGTAGGCGGGGGAGATCTCGGCCATGCGCTCGAGCGGCACCGGGAAGTGCAGCGTGACCTCGAGCGGGGCGTCGCCTTCCACCGAGACGTGCCAGCCGGTGTCGTGCAGGTCCCAGGCGGGTTCGATGTCCTTGCCGCAGTACCAGGTGGCGCGGAAGCTCAGCAGCGGTCGGCCGCCGACCATACCGGTGATCGTGGTGCGTTGTGCCGCAACGGTTCCCTGCTCGATCGTGCCCGCGGCGATGCCGAACGTCTCGCGCGCGGTGGCGACCTCGCCGTGTGCGGTGAGCGAGTCCACCGGCAGGTTCAGCGCGTCGCCGACCAGACGCAGCGACGGGCCGAAGCTCGCGGCGAGGTATTCGGCTCGGGCGGGATCGAATTCGGTCGGCGGGCGGCCGAAGCCCATGATGTCGAACAGCATGGCCGCCGAATCCCGTCGGGACAGATCGGCGTATTCGTCGATCGCCAGGCGGTCCAAGCGGCGTTGTATCGAGGACAGCACGAGCGGTACGGCCTCGCTGATGAATCCGGGACTGCTCCCGGTGCTGTGCACCGAGGACCGGCCCAGTCCGCAGGCGTGTTGAACCTGGTGGCGCAGTGCGGGATCCATACTCGCGGGATGGTGGAAGGCCCCGCAGGTCGTCACCACGTTCGCGCCGGCGGTGAGCAGGCGGACCACGGTGTCACCGTCGAAGACCAGCGGCATGTAGAGCACGCAGTCCGCGTCCAGATCGACGATCCGCTCGATGTCGTCGGTCGCGAGAACGCCGGTCGGCGGCAGACCGCACAATTCACCCGCATCCCGCCCGGCCTTGTCGGGTGAGTGCACCAGCAGGCCGACGAGTTCCAGATCGGGATGCTCGATCACACCGCGCAGTGCGCGGGTGCCGATCGTGCCGGTCGCCCACTGCACCACCCGGTACCGGGGCTTGTTTGCCTCACGATGAGAAGTGTTGCGCGACTGCGTGTTCGGCCCCACGATTCACTTCACCGCCGACTCGGTGCCGGATTGCGGAAAGCGCACCATGGCCTCCTGTGCGTAGGAGGCGACCAGTTGTCCGTCCTCGGTGAGCACGTCGCCGCGACCGAAACACCGGCCGCCGGACATGATCGGGCTGTCCTGGCGCAGCAGCAGCCATTCGTCGGTGCGGAACGGCCGGTGGAACCACAGGCTGTGCGAGGTCACCGCCGAACGGAAGGCAGTTCCGTTGCCGCTCTGGCGGATTCCCTCCAGCGGACGCAGCGCGGTGCCGATCAGATTCAGGTCGGTGGCGTAGGCCAGGATCGCCGGGGCAAATTCCGGGGCGACCCGCGGCGTGCGCATCCAGAACTCGAATTCCGGTGGCCCGGAAGCGGAATCGTCCAGATCCGCGGCCGCGCGGGTCTCCCACGGCAGCAGGCCCCACTCCACCTTGTGCTCGTCGCCGAGCACCGCGGTGGCCGGCGGCACGCTCTGCCGCTGCGGCCCGTCCTCGGGCGCGTGCAGCGAGATCGAGGCGGTGGCCGCGACACCGGAGTCCTGTTCGGCGACGATGGTCACCGTGGCGAACGAACGGCCCTCGTGGTGGCGGCGCACCCGGTAGCGGATCGGCTCGTCGGTGCGACCCTCCCGCGCGAACAGCGCGTGCACCGATTTGACCGACTTGTGCGGACAGCTCAGCGCGGCCGCGCGGACGAACTGACCCAGCAACTGCCCGCCGAAGACGCGGTAGTACTCCAGCTGCTGGTTGGCGCCCTCGAAGACGGCCTCGTCGTCCAGGGACGACCGGGTCGACAGTTCGAGGCAGGCGAGAAGATCACTCCACAGGTCGGGCATACACCCGAGTGTAAGTGAAACTCTCGAAGATTGAGAATAAGATTCTCACTTGCGGGCGAAGCCGTGCGCGCAGAAGCTCCATACCTCGGCGGCGCTGATCGGGTGCGTGGTCTCCTCGTCGGTGCCGCCGTTGGACTGCGCGGTGAACATGACCGTCTGCATCACCATGGCCGCTACCCGGCGCGGATTGGCGTCGCCGCGCAGTTGCTTGGCCTCCTGTGCCTGTTCCATCAGCTCGGTGAACAGCGCGAGCACCGGTGCATGCGCGACCTTGACCTGAGAGGGATGTGAAACCAGCAGCTGCGGCGCGAAATCGGTGAACAGCGGTCGCTGGGCATTCGGATCGGGACGGCACAGCTCGTACAGCAGCTCGACGGTGACCTGCAGCCGCTCCAGCGGTTCGCTCTTGGCATCCGCGGCCGCGCGCAACTGGTCGGCCGTGCGGTTCAGCGCATCCTCGAACAACGCCAGCAGCAGTTCGTGTTTGCCGTCGAACTGCAGATAGAAGCTGCGCAGCGACTGGCGGGAGCGGTCCACGACCTCCTGGACGGTGAAGTCGGTGGTGCCCTTCGCGGTGATGATGGCCTGGGCGGCATCCAGGAACCGCTGCACGCGCTGCTCGGCGCGCAACTTGGCGGTGCGCAGCGAACGCTCGACGGCGCGCTGCTTCCAGGCGGGCTCTTCGCTGGGGCTGCTCACGACTGCACCTCGGCGTGGGATGTCCACGGCTGGGTCGTCGGTGTGCTCGCGGACTGACTCACGGGCTCACTGCTCCTCGGTTATGTGAAGAGAACATGAATGCACTGTACCGGAGAACGTATTTCCATCGGGTTGCTGGGTGGCGTGTTCTTCGACATGGTGGAGACTATTACTTCCACTGAAGGAGAATGTTATTCTCACTCGAGAAGGATGATGGCAACCGTGGCGGCCGGGCGTGGCTCGTGCCGCCGCGCTGCCCGGGAAACTCTGCCGGCAAGGAGGCTGTCCGCGATGCTTTTGGAGTTCGACTCCGACCAGCGGCTGTGGCACGACACGGTGCGCGAGGTGCTGGCCAAACAGTGCCCGCCGGCGCTGATTCGGGAGATCGCCGACAAGGGGGCCGACAGTGATGCGCTGTGGCGCAACTACATCGGCCACGGGTGGACCGAGCTGACCGATCCGGCCGCCGCGGTCGAGCTGGGCATCTTGCTCGAAGAACTGGGATACGCGACGGATCCGACGCCCTATCTGGCCACGATGACCCACTTCGCGCCGCTGGCACCGGAATTCGCGCGGCCGGAGATCTCCGGAACCGCGATTCACCATGGCGTCAACGCCTTTCGCGACGCCGGGGGCTGGGTGCTCACCGGGACCGCGCGGCATGTGCTGGACGGTGATCGCGCCGAGCAGTTCGCGGTGGTGACCGATGCGGGGGTGTTCGTGGTGCCCGCCGCCGAGGTACAGGCCCGCCGCAGCATGGTGTTCGATCCGGTGCTGCACATCGGTGAGGTGAGTCTGGCCGGTGTGCGGGTGCGGGAGGAGAACTACCTGCGCTCCGACACCGAGCGCGCCCGCCACGTGGCGTTGACCGGGATGGCGCTGACCATGGTCGGCGCCTGCCGCCGGGTCCTTGACCTGGTGCTGGACCATGTGCGCACCCGCGAGCAGTTCGGCGTGCCGATCGGCTCGTTCCAGGCGGTCAAGCACAAGGCCGCCGATATGCACATCGCCATCGAAAGGGCCCGCGCCCTGGCCTATTTCGCGGCGCTGACCATTCGCGAGGACGACCCGCGCCGGCGCATCGCCGCGGCCATGGCCAAGGCGGCCGCGGGGGAGTGCCAGGAGTTGGTGTTCCGCCACGGGATGCAGCTGTTCGGCGCGATGAGTTTCACCTGGGAGAACGACCTGCAGTTCGCGCTCAAACGGGCCAAGTCCGGCGAGCTGCTGCTCGGCGGCGCCGCCGAGCATCGCGCACTGATCGCCGAGGAGTACCGTGCAACTGACTTTTGATCCCGAGGTCGAGGAATTCCGGGCCGAATTCGCCGCCTTCCTCGCCGACAACCTGCCCGACGAGGCGGTCGCGGCCGCCGATCGGCCGATCTCGAGTGCCGAGGTCCCGCCCTGGGCGCGCGAGTGGCAGCGACTGCTGTTCGACAACGGCTGGCTGCTGCCCGGCAACCCGCCCGAGTTCGGTGGCCGAAATGCCGGAATCCTGCAGCAGTACGTGCATTTGCAGGAGCTCTCGCACCGCCGCATCTACCCGAGCTTCAACCCGCAGGGGCTGGGCATCATCGCCGCCTCGCTGCTGTCCTTCGGCACCGAGGAGCAGAAGATCCGTTGGGCGCGAAGGATTCTGCGCGCGGAGATCACCGCGGCGCTGGGCATGAGCGAACCGGGGGCGGGCTCGGACCTGGCCGGGCTGCGCACCCGCGCGGTGCGGGACGGGGATGATTTCGTGGTCAACGGGCAGAAGGTGTGGACCTCGGGTGCGCACGACGCCGACGTGCTGCTCACCTTCGTCCGCACTGATCCGGAGGCGCCGAAGCACAAGGGAATCAGCGTGCTGCTGATCCCCACCGATTCGCCCGGACTGACCCGGCGGCCGTTCGCCTCCATCTGCGGTCCGCACGATCTGGACTTCAACGAGGTCTTCTTCGAGAACGTCCGGGTGCCCGCGGAGAATCTGGTCGGCCCGCTGAACGGCGGCTGGGGTGTGGCCAACGGTTCGCTCGGGCACGAACGCACCTTGCTGTGGCTCAGTTTCGCCGATCGGTTGCAGGACCTGCTCGAGGACTTCCGGCCAGTAACGGTGCTGGACCGGGACCGGTACGCGACGCTCGCGATGGACAATCAGGCGCTGCGGCTGCTGGGTTCGGCGGCGCTGGCCCGCGAGGCGCGTGGTGAACAGGACGTGGCCTCGCTGTCGGTGCTCAAACTGCTCGGTTCGGAGGCGGTGCAGAGCGCGGCCGATTCGGCCTTGTACGCCAAGGGAATCGACGGACTGGATCATCCGGCGATGACCGCGCCGTTCACTCCGCTCAACAACGACAATATGGTCAGCAGCTGGTTCGAGCGGTATGTGCGCAGTTTCGCCGGAACGATCGCCGGCGGCACCTCGGAAATTCAGCGCAATATTGTGGCCGAGCGCGTACTCGGCCTCCCCCGATAGGTGAGGAGCCCGATTTGTTGATCCGCTACGAGGTCGCCGACAAGGTCGCGACCATAACCCTGAATCGCCCCGAGGTCGCGAATGCGCAGAACCCGGAGCTGCTCGACGAACTCGATCAGGCCTGGACCCGCGCGGCGGCCGATGAGGACGTGACGGTGATCGTATTGCGGGGCGAGGGCAAACATTTCTCCTCCGGGCACGATCTGCGCGGCGGCGGGAAATGGCCGGACAAGATCACGCTCGACATGATCTACACGACCGAGGCGCGCCGCTATCTGGAATATTCGCTGCGCTGGCGCAATGTACCCAAACCGTCGATCGCGGCGGTGCAGGGGCGGTGCATCTCCGGCGGGCTGCTGCTGTGCTGGCCGTGTGATCTGATCGTGGCGTCCGAGGACGCGCTGTTCTCCGACCCGGTGGTGCTGATGGGCATCGGTGGGGTCGAATATCACGGTCACACTTGGGAATTGGGCCCGCGCAAGGCCAAGGAGATCCTGTTCACCGGACGTCCGGTCACCGCGCGGGAGGCCGAGCAGGTGGGCATGGTGAACAAGGTGGTGCCGCGCGAGTCGCTGGACGCCGAGACTACCGAGCTGGCCCGGCACATCGCCACGATGCCGCCGTTCGGGCTGCGCCAGGCCAAGCGCGCGGTGAATCAGACTCTCGACATCCAGGGTTTCTACGCGGCCATTCAAACGGTGTTCGACATCCATCAGACCGGTCACGGCAATGCGCTGAGCCATACCGGTCTGCCGATTCTCGCGCATCTGGCCGAGATGAAGGAGAAGTTGAAATAGCCG
Source organism: uncultured Nocardia sp. (assembly GCA_966435935.1). Classification (GTDB taxonomy): domain Bacteria; phylum Actinomycetota; class Actinomycetes; order Mycobacteriales; family Mycobacteriaceae; genus Nocardia. Next base: position 866 of record CBJNFW010000381.1, on the reverse strand, counting down.
GAATTATTTTCGGCGGAATCGGGAGATTCGCACACGCCGGACGGATATCTGGCTAGCATGACTGCTGTCGGTATTCCACTCGAATTCACCGGCAGTGCTCCGCACATTGAATTCCGCCGAAGCACCCGCGGTGGAATATCGCCATCCAGAAATTCCTTCCGGAAAGAAATATACCCATGCGCGATACCCTTTTCCGCCGGACCGCGATCTGTGCCGTCCTGGTGACCGTCGGCGCCTCCGTGCTGGCGGGCTGCGGCTCGTCGAACAGCGATACGAGCAAATCGACCACGGCAGCGGCCGCAACCTCCGCGGCGGCGACCACGTCCAGTGCCGGGGCCAAGGCCGACGCCGCGACCACCCAGGCGATCACCGAGGTCTTCACGAAATTCTTCGACGCCAAGACCTCCGCCGCGGACAAGGCCACCCTGGTGGAGAAGGGCGATGCGTTCGCGCCGGTGTTGCAAGCTCAGGCGAGCAACCCGCAGGCGCAGGGCACCTCGGCCTCGGTGCAGGCCGTTGCCCTCGACGACCCCGCCCACGCCACGGTGACGTACACGATCCTCATGGGCGGAAGTCCGGTGTTGCCCAACCAGTCCGGCAAAGCGGTGCAGGACGCCGGCAAGTGGAAGGTCGCCGCGGCCACCTTCTGCCAACTGATGACGTTGCAGGGCGGCAAGTCCGCCGCGTGCGGCTGAGTCGTAGTCCGGCACACGAACAGTGCGGGCCGGTTCTGATCGCACCGGCCCGCACCGCTGTTGTGAACCGGGTTGCGCTCCCGCTGCGCCAATCGCCCTTCGGGTACAACTCACTGCGAGGTGGAGACGGGATTTGAACCCGTGTACACGGCTTTGCAGGCCGTTGCCTCG
>CBJNFW010000380.1:0-6778 GCA_966435935.1 uncultured Nocardia sp. | reverse complement strand
CGTGCAGGCGCTGCTGGCCGAGGCGGCAGAAGCGGCGGCCACTGCTCGCGCGGCCACCGACTACGCCGTGGATGCCGTCACCGAGGCCGGATTCGACGACGACCGAAGCGCTTTCGCCATCGCGGTGGCCAAGGCACAGGCATCGCGCGCGGCTCCGGTCGTCGCTCGCGTCACGCATCAGGCGCACGGCGCGATCGGATTCACCCTCGACCACCGGCTGCGGCACTTCACGTTGCGTGCTCTGGCGTGGCGTTCGGAGTTCGGCGGATCGGAGCACTGGGAGCGCGAATTGGGTCGGACTGTGCTCAATTCTTCCGGAAAAGGCTTGTGGCCCTTGCTGACCGGTTTCGATCCGGCGACATAGGCCCCGCGGGCCCGGAGCCGCGGGAACGCCTGCTCCCCTCGCACTCGCCGCCTCCTTCTCGGACCGACGCAACCATCGGCACATTGACACCCACTGTCATATAGTTAGATAGTTAGTCTTATGGTGCTTTTTAGTGACATGGGAAGGTGTGGCCGATGAGCGTCTCCGAGGCGGCAGATCAGCAAGTCGATCCGATCGCGATCGACGACTGGATCGGAGATCGACTACCCGGACACGGCTCCGCCCTCGAGGTCGAGCGAATGGGCACCGGAACCGGAGTCGCCAACGCGCTCTACTGGTTACGCCGCGGCGCGCACACCTGGGTGCTGCGCCGTCCTCCCGTGGAGACCAATGCGCCGGGCGCCTCGGATATGACCAGGGAATGGCGCATCCTGACCGCACTGGAAGGCACCGAGGTCCCCCACCCGCAGCCTTTGCTGCTGGGAACCGCAGCGGACGGACCACTGGGGGTTTCGTTCCTGATCATGGGGGCGGTGGACGGCTTCACTCCGGTCGGAATTCTGCCGGCGCCGTACACGTCGCCGGCCGCGCGAGCCGACCTGGGTTTCGCCATGGTCGACGCCGTCGCGGATCTCGGCGCCGTCGACTACCAAGCCCGGGGCATCGCGAATCTCGGTAAGCCGCAAGGATTTCTGGAACGCCAGGTCGCGCGCTGGTCGGGCCAGGTGGACGGTTACCGGACCCGTGAGATTCCCGGTTACCAGCGGCTGGCGAATTGGCTGGAGGACAACCGCCCACGCGGGTACGAGGTGGGGCTGATGCACGGAGACTACAGTCCGTTCAACGTGATGGCCTCGCCGTACGACACCACGCGGCTGGCGGCGGTAGTGGACTGGGACACCGGAACAATCGGCGACCCACTGATGGATATCGGACATCTGCTGGCCCGCTGGACCGAACCGGGCGAGGAGCCGGCCATCGGTACTTGGGATATAGGGGACGGCGACCCACAAGAACGCGCGGGACTGCCGAGCCGGGCCGAGCTGGCCCGGCGTTATGCGGAACGGTCCGGCCGGGACCTGACCGCACTGCCCTTCTACCAGGCCCTGGCCCTGTTCAAGCTGGCATCGATCTTGGAGGGCAGGGTGGCCCGGTTCGCTCGGGCCGGGCGCACCTCGGAGGTCGCGACCTGGTCGGCAATGGTCGATCGGCTGATCGAGAGCGGCCACCGATTCGCCCTCGGTGAGCGGCGATGAATTCAGGCACCGCGGGCATGCGGGAGCTGCGTACCAAGGAGATGCGCCGGCAACTGACCGACATCGCTCTTCGCCTGTTCGACGACATGGGGTACGACGCCGTCGGTGTCGACAGTATCGCTGCGGCCGCGGGGATCTCGCCGCGCACGTTCTTCCGCTATTTCGAATCCAAGGACGAGATCCTCCTGCAATACGAGCGGTCGCTGCAGACCCGTCTGCTCGGCGCGCTCGAACATCGGCCGCCCGAGGAGGGCCCCGTCACCGCGCTCCGGAACGCGTATTCGGAGACTGCCACCACCCCACCGGATGTCCGCGCGCACGTGCGCCGCCGCGGAGCGCTGCTTGCGCACAGCACTTCCCTGCGCACCCGCGCGAACGGGGAACGCGCCTCGGGCGTCGACGACATCAGCGCTGTTCTGGCGCGGCGCCGCGGGCCCGGCGACATCTGTACTCCGCCATGGCGGCTGCGCGTGATCGCTGCCGCTCTCTCCGCGGTAGCAGCCGAGGCGTGGTCCCGCTGGATCGCGGACGGCGAAAACACCGACCCCGCCGACAGCCTCGCGGCGGCCTTCGCCCTGTTGACCTCGGGATGGGAGTCCCTCGATGAATGAGACCGGAACCGAAACGTCTCGATCGACCTCGGCCCGGATGGATTTGGCCGGGAAGGTGGCCGTTGTCACCGGCGGATCCCGCGGTATCGGCCGCGCGATCGCCGGTGGCCTCGCCGAGGCGGGGGCCACCGTGGTGATCGCAAGCCGCAAACTCGCGATGTGCGAGCAGGCCGCAGCCGAGATCCATTCCGCCACAGGCATTCCCACGAGAGCTATGGCCTGTCACGTCGGCCGGTGGGCCGACTGCGACGCACTCGTCGAGCGTGTCCTGGGCGACTTCGGGCGCTGTGACATCCTGGTCAACAACGCGGGAATGTCACCGCTGTACCCTTCCCTCTCCGACATCGATGAGACCTATTACGACAAGGTCAGCGCGGTCAATCTGAAAGGGCCGTTCCGGCTAGCTGTGCGCTTCGGTGAACGCATGGTCCGCCAGGGCAGCGGCAGCATCATCAACATCAGCACCATCGGGTCCCTGCGCCCCGGCGCCGACGAACTCGTATACGCCTGCGCGAAGGCCGGACTCAACGCGCTGACCGTGGGTCTCGCCGAGGCCTACGGTCCCGCGGTGCGTGTCAACGCCATCCTGCCCGGGGCAGTCGCGACCGATATCGCCGAGCACTGGCCGCCCGGGATGGTCGAGCAAGCGACGCGTGGCACCCCATTGGGGCGCATGGGCAGGCCCGAGGATTTCGTCGGCGCCGCAACCTGGCTCGCCGGGGATGCCTCCTCGTTCGTGACGGGCGAACTGATCCGGATAGACGGCGGCCGGTACCGCCAGACGAGTTGAAGGAACCACAGTGATCGACTTCTCCGTTCCCGCCGAGATCAGCGAACTACGTTCTCGGATAGCTACATTCATCGATACCGAGGTACTGCCCTACGAGGATCGGGTCGGCACCCGGCCCTTCGACGAGATCATCGGCGAACTCCAGGCCAAGGCGCGCGCAGCCGGATTCTGGTGCCCATTCGTCCCGGTGGAGTGGGGTGGGATGGGTCTGGGACACCTGGCCAATGCCGTGGTCCAACTTGAGGTCGGCCGAACGCATCTCGCGGCATGGGCGATGAACTGCATGGGCCCGCAGGACGCCACCATGCTCACATTGCTCGAACTCGGCACCGACGAACAGAAGGAAAAGTACCTGCGCCCTCTGGTCGAGGGTGACAAACGCATCTGCTTCGCGATGACCGAGAAGGCGGCGGGCGCGGACGCGACCGGGATGCGCACGACCGCGGTCCAGGACGGCGATGACTGGATCATCAACGGCGAGAAGTGGTTCACCAGCGGGGCAAGCCGATCCGATCTGGTGCTGTTGATGGCCAAGACAGATCCGGACGCCTCGCGGCACAAGCAGTTCACCACGTTTCTGATCGAGTTGCCGACCGCCGGATTCGAGATAGTCCGTGACATCCCGACGCTGCACGACCGGGTGGAGCCGAAATGGAACGACGAATACGTCGTCGGGCACGCCGAGATCACGCTGACCGACGTCCGTGTTCCGGGCGCGAACATCATCGGTGAGCGCGGCGGTGGATTCGAATCGGGACAGCATCGCCTCGGCTACGGCCGGATCCGGCACGGGATGTGGAGCATCGCCCGGGCCCAGCAGGCCCTGGACCTGGCCGCGGAGCGCGCCGTGACCCGCGAAACCTTCGGGAAGCCCCTCAGCGAACGCCAAGGCGTGCAGTGGATGCTCGCCGACTGCGCGCGCGACCTGTACATCGCACGCCTGATGGTCCTGCATATCGCCTACCGCATGGAACACGGTCTCGACATCGCTCACCAGAACTCGATCGCCAAGAATTTCATGGCCGACATGCTCAGCAGCGTCGTCGACACCGCCCTGCAGATCCACGGATCGCTGGGCTACACCCTCGACACTCCCCTGGCCGCCTGGTACGCCGAGGCCCGGATGCAGCATCTGGTGGACGGGCCCGATGAAGTGCACCGCTGGCGCGTCGGCCGAAATGTCCTGTCCGCCTTCGAGGAATACGGCACCACCGCATCCGCTGCTGGCGGAGATCTGTTGTGACACAACGAGCTTTGCCGGCCGAAGCGAATTTCGTACCGGTCCGGGACGCCGCGACCACTGGGCCCGGCTTGGGGAAGTTGTTCGCCACCATCCCCTTCGCCAGCGCCTGCCCGCAATTGGGCTACGGGATCGTCGGTTACTTCGCCGCGCTGCAGATCCAGTCCTTCGACAGCGTGCACAAGGTCGACAAGCTCGCCCTCGTGCACGCGGCCGTCGCCATTGCCTCGATGGTCGCGCAACCGGTCGTGGGCCTGCTCTCGGACCGCACGCATACCCGTTGGGGGGCGCGGGCGCCCTGGATGCTGGCCGGTGTGTTGATCGCAATGATCGGCATGCTCGGCGCGGGCCTTTCCGGTTCGGTGGCAACGCTCCTGGTCGCGGCGGTCGTCGTATACATCGGCTGCAAAACCTTCGGCGGCCCCGTGACGGCGATCCAGCCCGACCGCGTCCCGGTCGAGCGCCGCGGCCGCTACTCCACCCTGGCCGGGCTGGGCACCATCACCGCCGCGCTGCTGACTCCCGTTATCGGCGCGACGTTCGCGAACCACATCCCGTTCGGCTATCTGCTGGTGGCGGGCATCGTCGTGGTGGTCATGGCGGGGTTCCTGCTGCTGAATCCGGACCGCGACAACCGCGGGGCTCGGACGCCGCGCCTTTCGGCCCGGGATTTCCTGCGGTCGTGGTGGATCAACCCGGTGCGCTATCCCGACTTCGCGTGGATGTTCCTGGGCCGCTTCCTGATCTGCAGCGGCTACTACATGATCCTGACCTTTCAGCTGTACATCCTCGAGGACTACATCGGTCTCGACGTCCATCACGCCACCCGGCTCACACCGATCCTGAGCCTGGCCGGCCTGCCGGGTTTTCTGCTCGCCATCGGAATCTCCGGCCCACTCTCGGACTTGATCGGCCGGCGCAAACCGCTCGTATTCGCCGGTGGGCTGATCATCGCCGCCGCCGCGGTGATCCCTATCGCGTTGCCCACGGTCTTCGGCATGATCTGCTCGGGGATCGTGCTGACCATCGGATTCGGCACATTCCTCGCAGTCGATCAGGCACTCGTCACGCAGGTACTGCCGAACCCCGACAACGCCGCCAAAGACCTGGGAATCCTGAGTATCGCCGCCACGCTGCCGAATTCGATCGCACCCATCACCGGGGCGATGCTGGTCAACGCCTTCGGTGGGTACGGGGCTCTCTACCCCGTCGTCGCCGTGGTCGCGATCGCGAGCGCGCTGGCAATCCTGCCGGTCAAGGCACGCTGAAATTCCGCACTGCACGGGCCGCCGCGCAGCTCAAAACCCCAATTCTCTAGTGGAGGAAACACTTTGGATACCGAAGCACCGTTGGCAGTGCGGCGACAGGACCACGTCGCGGTGATAACCCTGTCGCGGCCGGACAACCGCAACACCGTCAACTATCCGATGCTCGACGGACTGCTCCAGGCCGTCGACGAACTGGATCGCGACGACGATGTCCGGGCAGTCGTGGTGACCGGAGAAGGCCGGTTCTTCTCCGCTGGAACCGATCTGTCCGCCCCGGACGGATACGCCGCGGACGGTTCGGACTTCAAACCACTGCGCGGCGGTGATCGCGATGTCGGCGGACAACTGGCCATCCGGATCTTCGATTCGACCACGCCGTTCATCGCGGCGTTCAACGGCACCGCGGTGGGGATCGGCGTGACCATGACGCTTCCCATGGACATTCGCATCGCTTCGCGCAATGCCCGATTCGGCCTGCCTTTCACCCGGCGCGGCATTATTCCCGAATCCTGTGCGACCTGGTTCCTGCCGCGCGTAGTCGGCATAAACCGTGCTGTGGAATGGGCCGCCACGGGACGCATCTTCCCGGCGACCGAAGCGCTCGAGGCCGGACTGGTCAGCGAACTTGTCGATGAGGACAAGGTATTGGCACGCGCCTTGGAGATCGCCGGCGAGATCGCGACCGGGTCATCTCCGCTCGCCGTGGCCCTGGCCCGGCAGCTGATGTGGCATGGCCTCCAAGCGAATCATCCGATTGAAGCCAACCGGCTCGAATCGACCGCGCTGCTAGCACTCGGCGGTTCCCCCGACGTGCGCGAAGGAGTCAGTGCCTTCCGCGACAAACGCGTCCCCCTGTTCGCGTCCCGGCCCGGTGCCGATACCCCGATCGCTCCGCCGTGGCGCAGCACGCCGTCCTTCCGCGCGAACGAGGCAGGATGACACTCCCGATCCGGCTCTAGCGACTCGACGGAAATGGGGAGCGGCCAGGGCCGCTCCCCATCCTCGGTCGAATCCGGATCTGGCCGCGCGAGATCTAGACCAGGTCTAGACCGCGAGCCGCACCCGTGCTCCGGGCAGGCCGCAGTCGCACGGCGCCGGATCTACCTCGCCGTCCACTCCCAGCGGAATGCTTTGGGCCCGGTAGGCACGGTCCCCGACGATCGTGAGCGTCAGCCCGCCGGCTTCCCGCTGGACCAGCCACTGCTCCGGATCGAGGTGCAGCCCGTTTCGCACCGGGCATTCCGCGGCCAGCGCCGGCCCCAGCATCGCTATCATCGCCGGTTCCAAG
>CBJNFW010000379.1:0-6792 GCA_966435935.1 uncultured Nocardia sp. | reverse complement strand
GGTGCGGGGACGATGGTCCTTTCTCGCCCGGATCTCACCGCACCGTCGCGGGCGGGTGCAGCATGCCGAGCGCTTCGGTGAGCAGCCGGTGCAGCTGCTCGGCGATCTCCGACAGAGCGATGCCGCGGAAGGCGGCCGGAAGGGCGGTGGGGTCGCACACTTCGACCAGCGTTCCGACGTCGTTGGCCCGGACCATCACGAGTGCCGAGGACAACCAGGCCGCCTGCGGGTCCGCGGCGAGCGCCCGTGCCGTGAGCGACGGGTGGTAGGCGTGCACCGCCAGGTGTTCCGCGATGTGTGCGCCGAGCCGGTCGCGCAGCAGCGCTCGCAGATCGGTTTCAGTGACGACCTCGAAACCCAGCCGGGTCAGCGCCTGCCGGGTGAATCCGACCGTCTGCTCGAACGGCCGGTCCACACATACGCCGATGACCGCGGGCCGGACGACGGGGATGCGGATCTCGGTGAGCAGCCGGCGCGGGTCGCTCGTCTCCTCAGGACCGACCAGATAGACCTCGGTCGGCGGGCCCGCGGACCGAAATCCGCACTCGCGAATCCATTCCTCCAGCGCCCGATACGCCGTGTCCAGGTGGTCGTATCCGCCGCGGTGACACGTGCGGGCCACCAGGCTGCCCGGCTCCGCCACCACTTCGGCGCCGGACCACGGTCCCAGGGTGGTGCCGAGGTCCACCGGCACCCCGAAGTCGACCTCGATGTTCCCGTCGGTCTCGCCGTCCTTGCGATAGGTGATCGTCGGGGCGCCGCAGGCGGTCAGGCCGACTCGTTCGGTGGTGGCGGTCAGCTCGCGCATCCCGGCGGCGATATCCGAGCCGATCTGGTCCGGATGCAGTTCCCAGGCCAGGCGCAACATGGTCTGAGGAGTCGACTCGCACACGTTCACTCGGTATTCCACGGCCGCCTCCTCGGGTCGGTCGACCTACCGCTGGTCACGGACGCGCCCGGGCCGGTGTGCGCGTAACGGCCAGTCAACGCGCATCGCGACCGGCGGCACAGGGCTTTTCGTCCGTTGTGCGGTGTCGTTGGTCCATCACACAACTGCGCCCGGCGGGCTCAGCGCAGCGGGGCCGTCCAGCGGATCCGGGTGCCCGGGCGGCCACCGGGACCGGGCTCGGCGGCCGGGGTGACGTCGAAGGAGCCGTTGCACTGCTTCGCCCGGTTCGCCAGATTGCACAGGCCGCTGGTCGGCCGGCCGGGCGGTATGCCCCGGCCGTCGTCCTCCACGATGATATTGAGGTCCTCGTCCACGTGGATCTCGACCCTGAGGTGGTCGGCGCCGGAGTGGTGCACGGCATTGCTGATCGACTCGCGGATCACCGCCTCGGCGTGGTCGCCCAGCTCGCCGTTCAGCGTCGAGAGCGGACCGGTGACCCGGACCGATGTCGCGATCGGCGAATCCGCGGTCTGCCTGCGGACCACCTCGTCGATGCGCCGCCGCAGGTGCCCGAGCACGGGATCGTCGCTGTGCAGGTCGAAGATGGTCGTGCGGATCTCCTGTACGACCTGCTGCAATTCCTCGACCGCTTCGGTGATCCGTTGCCGCACTTCGGGTTTGTTGCTGCGCGGCACCGTGCCCTGCAAGAGCAGCCCGACCGCGAAGAGCCGCTGGATCACCTGGTCGTGCAGATCGCGGGCGATGCGGTCGCGGTCGCTGAGCACGCTCAATTCCTGGACCCGTTCCCGGGTTGCGGCCATCTGCATCGCCGCGGCCGCCTGAGCGGAGAAGCTCGTCGCCAGGTCGAGGATTTCGTCGGTGTAATCCATCGATCCCTCTCGCCTCGTTGTGATCAGCACGCCGAGTGCGCAATTACCGGTGTGCAGCGGAAGCAGCAGCACCGGGCCGTCGCCGAGCAGTTCCGCACCGGACCCGGCGCCGAGTCGCCGCGCGGTTCTGGTGCGGAAGACGTCGCCGATATCGGTATCGGTGATCTTCACCCTGGCCGGGACCGGACCGGAGGGCGCGACGCCCGTGATATCGAGGTGGGTCACCTGGTCGGCGGGCACGTCCGAATCGCGGCTGACCGCCAATATCGCCCGCTCGGAGGAGGTCAGCTGCCGCGCATGTTCGACCAGGTGTGCCAGCACCTCGCGGGAACCGCCCTCGCCGAGGAATTCGGCGGTCAGGTCGCGGGTCGCGGAGATCCACGCATGTCTGCTGCGGGCGGATTCGTACAGATGTGCGTTGTTGATGGCCACTCCGGCCGAGGCCGCCAGCGCCTGCATCACGATCTCGTCGTCATCGGTGAACGCGTGGCCGTTGAGCTTCTCGGTGAGGTACAGATTGCCGAACACCTTGTCGCGAATGCGAATCGGCACCCCGAGGAAACTGTTCATCGGCGGATGATTCGGCGGGAATCCGACCGACGCGGGATGATCGGAAATACGGTCCAGCCGAATCGGCTTCGGCTCGTCGATCAGCACGCCCAGTACGCCGTGGCCCTGCGGCAGGTCGCCGATCAGGGCGCGCTGGTCGTCGTCGATGCCCTGATAGATGAACTGGACCAACTCGTGCGCCTGCCCTCGCACACCCAGGGCCCCGTAGCGGGCGCCGACCAGAGTCGTCGCGGTGCGCACGACGGTGCGTAGCGTCTCGTCCAGGTCGAGGCCCGAGGTGACCGTCAGCATGGCCTCCACGAGGCCGTCGATCCGCTCACGGGCGTCACTGATCTGCTCGATGCGGTCTTTCACCTCATCGAGTAATTCGCGCAACCGCAACTGCGAGAGCGTCTCGCGTACGGAGTACGTATCCGAGGACCGGGACATGACGCCCCCTTCTGCTGTGATCCCGCGATCTCAGGACGAAATCGATGAGCTCGGGAGAACACACAACAGTCTAGCCACCGACATCCGCGGTGGCAGCAGCCGACCGCGGGGCGAATTCGCTGGTCTCGGGGGCGGCGGAACGGACGGCGCTGATGCGGGCGCCTCACCCGGTGACGTGCAGTATTTCGGCGAGAGCCAGACGTGGCGTGCGCGGTTCCGGCGCGCTGTCCGGCGCCGCCGTGCCGACGCGGATCAGGGTCTGCGGCAGCGCCGTCGCGCCGATGAGATCGCGCATGATCTCGCGGCTGCGCCGGTATTCGGTCAGATGGGTGAGCACGCAGGTGGCGTAACCGGCCGCCGTGCATTCGAGCAGGATCGTCGAGAGCGCCGCACCGCCCCGCACGAGATCGGCCCGGCGATCGGAATCGGTCGACAGCACGAGCACGGTCGCCGCGTCCGGCAACACGGTTCGCCGCGGCCGGCGTTCGGTGAGCGGGAAGCCGCGGCCGAGCGGCACGCGGGCATGTTCGTCCGCCGACAGCAGCGCGGACTCGGGGATGCCGACGTCGGGATCGGCCATGCCGGTCCACCACATGAGTTCGGATTGGTACTCCGCGTCCCGATAACGCACCGCGGCGGTGAGGCTGCTGGCGTGCGCGAGTACGGCGCGGGCGGATTCGGGGATCACGTCCAGCATCGCGTCGGCGGGATCGAAGGTCGAGCGCAGCACCGTTTCGAAGTCCGCCCAACCGGCCGGCGGCCGCATCGGGCGCCGATCGGTGTGCCGTCGCGCGATGGCGTCGGCGAGTTCGCGTTCGGCGTCGGTGACCGAGGTGTGCGGTGCGAACCGGACGGTGGCGACATGGGTGCGGCGATTCGGGTCCGGAAAGTACGCGACCGAGGTGTCCCAACCCGCCGCGGTCAGCGCGGTGCGCAGATGGCCGAGACCGATTCCGCAGCTCAGGAACATCTGACGCCCGGTCGGATCGGTGGTGGGCAGCATCCGTTCGGGGACGGCGTGCAGATCCAGATGGTCGCGGTCGAACATCCAGCGCCAGGGCTGCGAATTGTGCAGCGAGGGCGCCGACCCCGCGCAACGGACTGCCTTCGCGACGATGTCGACGGGGAGTGCGGTCATGACCTCACGCTATTGCTCGCCGGGTCGTCCGGGAGGGGTCTTAGGGCCCCGAGTCACAGGGCCCCCGATCCCTTCCGAATCGCGGGCCTTCCGATGACATTCGGCCGTGCTGAACGGCGCGTGCGCGGGCAATGCTGAGATCTGCAGCCTTCGCGGGGAAACAGAGGACATATGCCATGTGGAGCATTCACCCGACCGGTCGATTCGCATCGGCGCGGTTGCGCTGGTACCGCATTCTCGGGCCGTGGAGCCGCAACCCCCTGCTGCGGCCGTCGGACCGGCTGCAGGCCGGTTTCCGGATATTCGCGGCGGTGCTGATTCTCGCGGCCGTGCCGGTGTGCTGTTCGTTCGGCACCGCGCAGTACACGCAGACGCTCGCGCGGATCAAGGCGGGCAATGCCGCGCAGACCGCGGTGACCGCGACACTGACGGCGGACCCCGTGGAGACGGTCGGCGGCACCGGCATGCACGACTCCGAGGTCACGATCGGCAACGACTGGCAGGCGGCGGTCGTGTGGACCGAGCAGGGAAGGCACGGTTCGGCGAAGGTCGTGGTGCCGGCCACCGCGCGGCGCGGGGACCGGATCCAGGTGTGGCTCGGGCCGGACGGCAGCCCGTCCGCGGGCCCGCTGCCCACGAGCGTGGCGGCCTTCCGCGGCATCGGCTCCGCGATCACGATGCTTCTCGTCGTCGTATCGGCCGTCGTGTTCTCCACCTGGGGCCTCGGGCAGCTGCTGGATCGGCGGCGCAGTGCTCGGTGGGAAGCCGAGTGGCGCTCGGTCGATCGGAACGGGACGGTCATGCCGTGACCGCGAAGCGCCCGAAAATCCTTGTGGCATAGGCAAACAGGAGGAGACATCATGTACGCCCGAGACATTCTGAGCCGTCCCGTGGTGACGGTGCGCCCGAAGACTCCGCTGCGCGAGGCGATCGCACTGCTGACCGAACACGGCTTCGCGGCTCTTCCGGTGGTGGACGACGACGAGCACGTTCTGGGCATGCTCTCCGAGTCCGACGCCCTCGCGGCGGAAAGCGCGCACACCGGTGCGAATGTCGAGGCGGCGATGGCTGTTCCGGCGCAGGTGGTCGATCCCGGCACCCTGACCGGCGTCATCGCCGCGCGCATGCTGGCACTGCATCTGCGGTCCATGCCGGTGGTCGAAGCCGGGGTGCTCGTCGGCATCGTGGCGCGGCGCGATCTGCTGCGCGCCCTGATCCGCGATGACGCCGCGATCGAATCGAAAGTCCGTGCGCGGCTGGATAATTACGCGGGCAGCCGCAGGCAGTGGACCATCGCGGTCACCGACGGGCAGGTCAGCATCCGGGGCCTTTTCGCCGACGCCCACGAGCAGCGCACCGTTTCCGCGCTGGCCATGACCGTCGAGGGAGTCCAGGAGGCGCGCACGGTCCCCGAGTCGTCCTCGCCCTCGGGACAGGGGCAGGCGCCGCCGCTGTCGGAATGGTTGCGGCACAAGGCCGATGAGACAATCGGCTGAAAACCCCAACTGCCCGAGTGCCTGGCCGTTCGAGGTGAGTCGCGAATGTGCCGGGGCGACAGCGCCCGATCGACCCGCGGCCGTGGACCAAGTGCTTCGCCGGAGGCGATGACGGTCAATCGGATTCGGCGAAGCCGTCGAGGCGGATGCCATTGATGATGGACGGCTCGATCTCCACCACGACGTCCATGACGCGGTCCACCCACGGCTCGAGCAGCCGCTGGTACCGGGCGATCCGGTCCGGATCCTCCACGGTGCGCGCGATGCCGGTCACCACGACCGACCACCCGACGCAGCGAATCGGATCGATATCGTCGGCCTGATACGCCACGACCACTTTGTGATTCGCGCGTACGGTCGCGGTCAGCCGGGACGTGAGCCGGTTGCGGATGATGATCACCCCGTCGTCGACCAGGTGGGTGACCGGCCGGATCGCGGGCAGGGCATCCCTGGTGAACACCACGCGGCCGTAGGGTGCGGCGGCAAGCAGCCGCAGGGCCTCCGATTCGCTGATGGGCATCGGGCGCTGCGGGCGGCCATCACCATCGATCTCGGACGCAGCCATGGCGCACAGTCCCTTTCGTAATGCCTCGTCGCACTCGGTTCGTACCTGACTCCGTGCTCGGACGAACAGCCGAACACGCTGACGACCGATCTGCGAAAGCCGGCTCATCGAAAAGACGAATACCCCGAAACGGCGGCGGATGAACCTGTCACCTCGCTGCGCGCCGAATGACGTGCACGTTCGTCGACCACAGATGGTTCCCCGCGCACCGGCGGCCTCCGATCTCGCACCGACTTCGCGTACCTCAGCCGAGCCTGCGGTTGCCCGCCATTCGTTCAGATCGTGCGCCGCGCGTGCGGTTCCGCGGCAGGTCCGGTGGTCCTCTGCCGAAGGGGCGTTGGTCCCCGGGAGCGACGGTGCGGCACTCACTCCTGGAATCTCGGCCGGCAACCGCTCACGACGTGAATTTCTCCTCCGCCCGGCGATAGATACGCAGCGCCGCGGCCTCGGTGTGCTCCAGCGATGCGGTGGTGTCCAGAACCGTCGCGCCGGGCCAGAGGGTGTGCTCGCCGGCCATGGCTTCGGCGATCGCCGGGGTGGCCTCCGATTGCGAACCGTTGCGTGCGGAGATTCGCGCGTCCGCGATCGATTGCGGTGCGCTACAGCGTATTTCGATCAGATCCGACGCCGTCTCGGCCGCGACGCGGCTCGCCCGGCGGCGTTGTGCGGCATTGATCCAGCTGGCGTCGAGAATGACCGACCATCCGGCCGCGAGCAGTGTCCGCGCCTCGGCGCGCATGACCGCGTAGACGTGTTCCCGCGCGGCCGGTGCGTAGGCGCCGCGGTTGAATTCCCCGCTGCCGCCCGCCACCGCG
>CBJNFW010000378.1:0-6829 GCA_966435935.1 uncultured Nocardia sp. | reverse complement strand
GACTCCGAGGGAGGGCGGATCGCCCGGCGCGGCGAGGATCGCGGCCATCGCCGCCGTGGTCAGCAGCAGACAGGCCAGGGTCGGCCACGGATGGGAGAACAGCGCCGGGGTGGTCGCGATCGAGCCGGCGTAGGCGATCAGATAACACCCGAGGAGCAGCCGTGCCGCGGGTGCTCGCAGGCCGAGCAGAGTCCGCATACTCAGTGGCGCAGTCGATTTGGCGACCGGACCGCCGTACTCGTCCAGGGTCGCGCGACGATCGATGGGCGGTCCCGACCAGCGCAGCCGGACCGTGGTTCCCGCGCCGGGACGGGAGGTTATCGTGGCGCTGCCACCGCCCAGTTGCCGCATCCGGGCCCGGATGCTCAGCGTGATGCCGAGCCGGTCCGGACGCTCGGCGGCGGGGTCGAAACCGACGCCGTCGTCGGTCACGGTCACCTGGAATCCGTCCCCGCCGAGATGAATGCCGACGTGGCGATATGCGCCGATTCCCGCGTGCCGCAGACTGTTTCGCACCGCCTCGCCGGCGGCCGCGGCGGTCACGCTCACCGCCGCCGCGGGGAAGCCCCACCGCTCGGCATCGGCCGCGAGTTCGACGGTGACCGGCAGTTTCGGCTCGATCTGGTTGATCGCCGCGCGCAACCGGGCGGCGGCCGCTCGCCCCTCGAGTATCTGACCGAACGGATGTTCGAGGTCGTCGAGGTAGTTCAGGGTTCGTAAAGCCTGCCGCCGCACGGTGTCCCGCTCGCCGCCGCGCGCGGCGGTCAGCAGGGTGGACATCACCCAGTCGTGGGTCAACGCGGCGAATCGCGCGCGCTCGTCGGCGCGGCCGCGCATGGTGGCCGCCGACGCGGCGCCCCGGAACGCGTCGGTCTGGATCGTCTGCAGGAGCCGGCCCGTGCGAACGAACATCAGCAGCCCGGCCACGAACAGGGCACTGTAACCGCAGGCGTAGAGCAGATCCGGCAGGAACGGCACGTTGACCTCCGGTGCCCGCCCGGTGTGGTTGACGACCGTGGCGGTGAACGCCGCGACGACGAGCGTCGGCAGACTCGCCCACGCGGGCCAGGCGACCGCCGCGGACAGTCCGGCCAGCGCCGGAACGTCCGCGAGCCACTGATCGGCGTGCAGCGGAATGCGCTGCCAGGCGAACAGCCAGGCCGCGGTCGCCACGGGAAAGCCCAGCGCGGCGAACATCGCGGCTTGCCGCATCCACACCGAATCGCGATGAAAGCTCAACGCGCCCATGGCAAGTCCGGGTGTGAACACCACGACGACGGCGAACGGGGTCCACCAGGGCGCGGTCAGCCGGAACTGATCGCCGATATCGGGTATCAGGAGCGCGAGGGCGATCAGGTATCCCACCGCCACCACACGACCGGCCAACCGCAGGAAGCGTTCGGCAATGGCAACGCGGTCGTTCACCATCGCGATCACCCGCCCTGCTCATCCGCCCGCCGACCCGTTCTCGTACTTTACCCGCTGGTAGACGCGGAATCCGCGCGGCGATGCCGGCTTCGTGCGCTGAGTGGTTCCGAAAACGATCACCACTGCTATGCTGCTGGCTCAGGAATGGGGTGAGGAGCAATGACTTTCGAGGTCACGGCGGACAGCCGCGCTCCGTTTTCCCTCGTGCTCAACCGATTACAACCCTGATCGAGGATATGTCGCACACGGCACGCACGAACAGAACATCCGCGCCGACGGGCCGGCCGCACATGGCCGTGCCGCCCATCCGCACGACCGGACCGAGGTCGAGGTGAATCCCGAATGATCAACCCGCCGATGTACTCCGAGAGCGATCGCATCGCCCTGTACAGCCCGGAATTCGCCGCCATGCCGCACGAGTGCTACCGGGACATGCGCAAGCGCTACGGATCGCTGGTTCCGGTCGAGTTGTCGCCGGGGGTTCCCGCCACTCTGGTGATCGGTTACCGCACAGCGGTGCAAATTCTGCACGATCCCGCGCATTTTCCGGTCGATCCGCGGTCGTGGGAGAAGGACGTCCCGGACGAGTGCCCGGTGAAACCGATGCTGGCGTGGCGGCCGAACGCGATGCGCAGTTCGGGTGAGGAGCACCGGCGCTACCGGGATGCCAACGTCGCGGCCCTCTCGGCGGTCGATCTGCACGGCATGCACGCGGTGGTGGAGCGGATCGCGGTGCCGCTGATCGCGCGGTTCTGCGAGACCGGTTCCGCCGACCTGATCGCCGATTACGCACGGCCGCTTGCCTTTCAGGTCGTCAACGCGATGCTCGGCTGCTCGCCCGAGATCGGGCAGCGGGTCAGCACGGGCATCATGACCATCTTCGAGGGGGATGATGCGGCGGCGGGGAACACGATGCTGATCGGGGCGCTGAGCGAACTCGTCGCGGGCAAACGCGCCGAGCCCGGGGACGACGTCACCACCCGGCTGATCCAGCATCCGGCCGGGTTCGACGATCAGGAGGTCATCGAGCAGCTCGTGCCGCTGTACGGCGCGGGTGTCGAGCCGGTGCACAACCTCATCGCCAATACGCTGCTGTCGATCCTGACCAACGACCGTTTCGCGGGCAGCCTGCTCGGCGGCAGCCTGTCCACCCGCGACGCGCTGGACGAGGTGCTGTTCCTGGACCCGCCGCTGGCGAATTTCTGCATGACCTATCCGCGGCAGCCGGTGTTGCTCGACGAGGTGTGGCTGCCCGCCCATCAGCCCGTGATCATCAGCATCGCGGCGTGCAACAACGACCCGGCCATCGGCGGCGGCGACCACACCGGCAACCGCTCGCACCTGGCCTGGGGCGCGGGGCCGCACGCCTGCCCCGCTCGCCGGGCCGCCTACCTGACCGCCCAGGACGGCGTGGACCAGCTTCTCGACGCGCTGCCCGAGATCGAACTGTCGGTCGAGCCAGACGAATTGGCCTGGCGCCCAGGGCCTTTCCATCGAGCCCTGACAGCGCTCCCGGTCACCTTCGATCCCGCGCGCCCCTTCGCCGGCTGGTATCCCAACTGACGACCTGTTCGCCGTAGCCGGAACACGCTGCGGCGCAGGCTTTTCCGGTGTGACTCGCTCGGTCACAGGCCCGCGGTGGTCTCGGCGACGCCGCCCGCTTCGCCGACGCGCGGGCAGCTGGAACGCACTGCGAGGGCCCGTGCGTCCAGGGCGGGCGACGGTGACGTCGCGTGCTACGGGTCAGTCGCCGGCGGTGCGGGGCAGGCCGCGATCCAGGACCGTCAGGGCGAGCAGGGCGATGCCGACGCCGATCATGATCCACGCGATCGTCGCCACCCCGGAGCCGGAGACGTTGTCGCGAAACACGATTCCGGTGATCGCCGACGAGGCGATCGAACCGAGGTAGCCGAACGAGCGCATCAGCCCGGAGGCCGTGCCCAGCAGTTCCTGCGGGGTCTGGACGTAGAGGGCCAGTTGATTGCTGCTGGCCGCGCCCTGGGCGAAACCGAGCAGGACGGTGACCGCCAGGACGAGCACCGGCCAGGCCGGCGAGCCCAGGAACAGCGCGGCGACCGCGGCGAGCACGCACGCGACGGCCGCCCAGATCACCGGTCCGCGAACGAGATTGCGGCGCGAGACCGGGACGATGACCACCCCGGCGATCAGCGTCATCGGCAACAGCAGCAGACCCGCGGCCAGTTCCGAGAGATGACGGTCGGCCTCGAGCCACTGGGTGATGCCGTAGAGCACCAGGTACGAGGAGAACAACACCATGCCGAATCGAATGTAGGTGCGGGTCAACGCCATATTTCGGACCAGCAGCCGCACATCCAGGAACGGTGTGGCCGCGCGCAGTTCCCACAGCGCCTCGGCGACCCAGAGCGTCACGGTGGTGGCCAGCAGTGCCCAGTTCACCGTAGGCAGCCGCGCCAGGAACAGCAGCAGTGTGCTCATCGCGGCGGCGAACGCGGCGATTCCGGTGATGTCCAGCAACGATGCGATCTCGCGTGCGGAGCGCCGCGCACCATCGCGTTCGTCCCCGGGGACCCACAGCAGTGTGCTGACCAGCGCGATGAGTGCGACGGGCACGTTGACGAAGAAGACCGACCGCCACCCGGCGAGCTGAACGAGTATGCCGCCCAAGGGAAGTCCGAGCGAGGCAGTGGCGATGCCCGCGATTTGCAACCCGCCCAGGACGCCGCCCGGCGGTTGGTTCAGTCCGGCGCTGTGGGCGCGGCGGCGGACGAGCACCATCGCCGTCGGATAGGCGCAGGAGGTGCCGAGCCCGATCAGGATCCGGCTGATCAGCAGAATCGACAGCGACGGGGCGAATCCGCCGACCAGGCCGCCGAGCAGGACGAGCAGGATTCCGGCGAGGAAGACGCGTCGCGGGCCGAATACATCGGCCGCCTTGCCCGCGGTGGGCTGGGCGATCGCGCTGGCCACATAGAGCGCGGACACCAGCGCCGCGGTCTGCCCGATCGAGACGTGCACCCCCGCGGCGATGGGGACGAGCGCGGTCGCGATCAGAGAGGTGTTGACGGGGTTCAGGGCCGAACCGACGAACAGCGGCGCGGTGAACCGCCAGGTGAACGGGCGTTCGTCGAGAGACGTTGACGCCGAAAGCGTTTCGGGCATGGTGCTACCTCGGAACGGCGTGCGGGCACGCCGGGGCGGGCATCGGCTCCGGCCGCCGATGCGGTGAAAGGGAAGGGGGTCAGAGGAATTGGGCTATTCGCTCGAACAGCGCCGCTGCTCGGCGGATTTCCGCGATCTCCTCGGGAGTGAAGTTGTCGGCCAGTGCGCGGGCGATCTGCTCGGTCCGGTCGTCCCGGGCCGCGCGCAGCAGCTCGGTGCCCGCCTCGGTGAGGGACAACAGATGGCGGCGCTTGTCGTCCGGGTCGGGTACGCGGTGCAGCAGGCCGCGTGACTCGAGTCCGCCGACCGTCGCGCCCATGGCTTGGGGGGTGATCTGCTCCCAGCGGGCCAGGCCCGAAATGCTGTCCGGCCCACTGTGATCCAGGCGAACCATGACCGCCGTCTCGGGCACGCTCAGATCCCGCGTCTGGGTCTGCCTGGTGCGACGCTTCAACAGGCTCACTGCCCGGCGCACCGCGGTGGCCGTGGTCAGCAGCTCCTGTTCGCCTCGCATGAGTGAAGCCTAGATTGAGAAGGAAAAGCTTGCAAGTTTATCTTCCAATCTCAGATGAGCCCGAGCTCCTGAGCGCGCGCACCGGCCTGGAACCGCGAGCTCGCCCCGAGGGCGCTCATCAGTTCGGCGACGCGCCGGCGGTAGGTGCGCACGGACAACCCCAGGACGCGTGCGGCGGCCTCGTCGGTGGCGCCGGTGTTGAGCTGATCCAGGATGCGCGGTGCGAGCCTGCGCAATTCGGCCAGATCGCGGTCGTAGACGGCGAATTCCGTTGCGGCACGCCAGGTCGCGTCGAACAGCGACGCCACGCCGTGCACCACCTCCGGCACCGTCACGATGCTGTAGCTGCGCAGCCCGTAGGAGGTGTCCCCGGCCAGGATCGCCACCCGCCGGTCCAGGATGATGGTCTCGCTGATGTCCTCATCGCTGATCCGCACGCCGGCGCCGCGCTCGACCATGGTGTGCAGATGCTGCGACAGCGACGGGTCCAGCAGCGCAGAGGGCCGGTACAGCTTGCGCAGCGCGACGCCCGGACCCAGCGTGTGATGGCGGCCGTTGTGCCAGGTCGCGTGGTCCTTGGCCGCGCAATCGAAGCTGATCGCGGTGGCTTCGAACAGGTGTGCGGCACGTTCGGAGAGTTCCTGGTTACCGCGCACGACGGTGACCGATTGCGTCTGGGCCATGGTTCGAGTGTCGTGATGTCCGCCCTGGTCGTCAACGCGTGGCAGCTTGTTGCCGAATGCGGACATCGCGCCCGCCGATCGGCCAGGCTGATGAACATGACTGAGGCACAGACGATATCGGCCCGCGCGGCGGGCGAAGGGCGCCTGGGATCGTTCCGGGTGAACCGGATGGGTTACGGCACCATGAAACTGACGGGCTGGCCGGAAGGTAAACAGCCGACCCGCGACACCGCGATCGCGCTGCTGCGGCGCGCGGTGGAACTGGGCGTGAACCACTTCGACACCTCGCAGTTCTACGACCGCGACGGGATGAACGCCAACGAACTGCTGCGGGCGGCGCTGCATCCGTATCCGGAGGATCTGGTGCTGGTCACCAAGTTCGCCGGAATCCCGCCGGGGCTGACTCCCGACGGCCTGCGCCGGAACGTCGAGGCGAATCTGGAAACCCTCGGCGTGGACCGGCTGGACGTGGTGAATCTGCGGCTCGGTGAGGCGGTCGCGCCCGCGGAGGGCTCGCTCGAGGAGCCGCTGACCGCCCTGGCGAAACTCCAGGAGGAGGGCTTGATCACGCATCTGGGCATCTCGAACATCACCCGGGCGCAGTTCGATCAGGCCCGCGATCTCGCGCCGTTCGTCTGCGTGCAGAACGCCTACAACGTCGCGATGCGCGATGCGGATCCGCTGGTCGACGCCTGCGAGGAGGCGGGGATCGCATTCGTGCCCTTCTTCCCGGTCGGCGGGTTCCAGCCGTTGCTGGCCGCACATCTGCAGGCCGTCGCCACCCGGCACGGCGTGTCGGTGCCGCAGATCGCGCTGGCCTGGCTGCTGGCCCGGTCGCCCTCGATCCTGCTCATCCCCGGCACCTCGGATCCGGCGCATCTCGAGCAGAACATCGCCGCGGCGAATCTGCGGCTCACCGACGAGGATCTGGCGCTGATCGGCTGAATCGCGCTCCTCGGGCCCGTGGAGAACACCACACCAAAGGACCGGTTGGAATTGGCGCTGCGTCAACGCGGACCGTCTCGCCGCGGGACGATGAACAACACATCGCGTCACGGACGCC
>CBJNFW010000377.1:0-6836 GCA_966435935.1 uncultured Nocardia sp. | reverse complement strand
GGCCCGCGCCGCCCGGGGCACGCCCGCGGCCACGGCGGCGGCGGCATCGGCGACCGCACGACCACCGGCCAGAGGCGCCGCCGAGCCGACCGCCGCCGCGGCGCTGACCTGTTCGGTGCAGCGCTCGATCGGTCCGTGCGGCAGCGGCACCGGTCGCGGCGCCGGCGGGTCGTACTCGTAAACGCCCGGCGCGTCGGCTTCCGCGATCATCTCCTCCCAGCGCCGCCACTGGGCGAAGCGAGCGGTCGCCTCGACCAGCCGCACGGCCCGCTGCGCCGCGTCGGCGCACAGACCGGGCACTTCCGCGTCCAACGCACGGCCGACAGCGTTTCCGATCGTGATCACGGTATCGGTGCGATGGCGGCCGAGCTGAGCTTCGAGCGCGCCACGCAATCTGGGCTGGCCGTCCACCAGCGCCACCACACCGCGCACCACGTGCGCCAACGGCGGCGCCGGGAGCATCCGAGGGGCCAAGCCCGCCCCGATACCGATGACGTCACCGGCCAACTGCAGCGCCGAGGTCCACACCGGCTCGCGATCCGACGGGTGCTCGAACCGGCGGTTCCACCCCAACTCACTGGTCCCGGCGAGATCTTCGACGCGTTCCAGGATCACTTCCAGCTGTTCCGCGGACATCCCGTGCGACCCTGGAGCCACCACGACCCGCCCGGTGGCCGCGTTGATCTGGAACCAGTCCACATCCGGTTCCTGCTCGAGGTGCTTGTACACCAACTCGGCCACCCGAGCACTCCCCGCCGACCGCAGGCCGCGCACTTCGGCGTGAATACGACTGTCGTGCACCGTGATCCGCCGCTGCATTCGCATCCGCCGCGGATCAACCAACGCACCGAGTTCCCGGCCCATTCCCTCGATGAGTTCTGCGGCCGTGTCGGTGACTTCCGGGTCCGCCAGCCGCGACGCCATCGACACCGGCCACCGCAGCAAACCCAGCGTCGCTCCGGCGGCAGCCAGGGGCAATCGGATCGGCGCGGTGACCACACCGGGCAGCGACACCATCACCGTGCGGCGGGCCGTGACCGCCGAGAACCTGCCGTGGACTGCTTCTGCCTGGTCGTGGACTTCTGAGCGGTCGTGGTCTTCTTCTGAGCGGCCGTCGTCTTCTTCGGGCCGGTGGTGGTCTTCTTCCGGCCGGCGGTGGACTGCTTCGGCCGAGCGGTCTTGCGCGGCCTCGGCGCTTCGGCCGTGTCGTGCCGGCCGGATTCGGTTCTCGCGCGCCGCAACAGGTACCCCGCGCCCGCGAGTCCGCCCGCGGCCACGGCTATCGGCCAATCGACCAGTCCCGCCACACCCACTGCGAGGACGCCGAGCACGGTGGCCGTCGGCATATCGATCCCGCTCTGCGCCCCGGATACCGCGCCCTCGACCGTGCCGCGCGCGGCGCCGGTCACCGCCCCGACGACAGCTCCCCCGGCCGCCTCGGCCGCGTGGACAGTCGCCGATGCCGTAGCGCCGAGCGTCCGGACAGTCTCGGATGCAACACTCATCTCATTCACACCCCAGTCGTCGTAGGTAGCTTGAAACTTCCCGCGGAAACCAGTGCGTTGCCAGAATACCCCTCAATGTTCACCTGAGCCTACCTTCGCCGAAACCGAAAGCGGAATCATCCAATCGCCCACTACCCGCCAGAGATGCGAAAAACCCTGGTGCACTGGCATAGACGCCGATGCCCTCAGCTCGGCGACGAAATATCTACCATCGGCGAAATTTTGATTGCCAATGGATTGCTATCGCATATTCCGCAGGTTCCGAACGGTCCGGCTCCGCGAGACCGCCCGCACCGCCCGCGCCCGTGCGGCAAATGCGCGATGAGCGTGCCGGCGCCTCGCTCGTCCCCGGCCTGTCGTTCACCCGGCCGCCACCGGCACCCTCTCACCTCGCATACCGAAATCTCTTGCCGCCCAACGGCATACATCAGCACACGGATCGACCGTTTCCGCAGCCACAGGAACGGACCGCGGACCACCGGCGCCGAACCCGCCGCGATCGAACGACCGGGCCGAACGCGAGCTAAGCCTCTTCGAGGGCCTCACCGATCTCGTGGGCGACGCGATTGTGCTGATCCTGTATCAGCCAATGCCCCGCCGCGAGGACCACCGCGACAGGCCATTCGATGATCTCCGCAGCGGCCAGAGCGCTCAGCGCGCCGTAATACGCCAACTGCTCGGGCCGCGGGATCCGAACCCGGCCGATCACCGGCAATTCGACCGCGAAACCCTGCGCAGCGAGCACACGATCGACGGCGTTCCGGTGGCCGTCGGATGACTTTTCGGCCATTTGTTGCCTCCAGGTCATTGTCTGTTCGATTCGTCGACGCCGAGTTTCAGCAGGGTATCGAGGGTGATGCATACCAACGCGAGCGTAGGGTCGGATCAGTTGGCCGGGGCCCTGACACAGGTGCTCACCGTGCCGATCCGGCAGTTGTACGCGGTGTTGTTGCGCGCCGGCTTCATCGAGGTCGTCGACTGAGCCCACCCGGCCGGTGACCGTCGACGGCGTCCCGGCAGCAGTTCGCCGACACGTCCGCCGCCGGTCCGCGTCGGCACCTCGCCCGCGTGAGCGTCAACTTCTGCTCGGCGAGCGTTTACGGCTCGCGTTCTTGGACACAGGTTTCCGGGCGTCGCCACCGGGCTGTGCCGCGCGAGCACCGTCCGACCGCGAATCGGCGTTCTGGTCGCGACTGCTCGCAGTAGGCGGCGGCAGCCTGCCCGATCGCTGTCCGAGCCGCTGGGCCAGCAGAACAGCGCCGCCGACACCCACCAGAACGGGCCAGTCCACCAAACCCGTGACTCCGACCGCCCCCAGCGCCAGCGCGGCCGCCGGCGCCGAGTGACTGCCACTGCTCATCCCGTTCTTCACGCCGACCGCGGCTCCCCGCACGCCGCCGATCACGCCGTTGACAGCGGCACCGCCCACGGCCCCCGACGCGGCCACGGTTGCATCGGCCGTCCGGGCGATCATGTCCACCACGCCTTCGGAAATGTTCACAGCCACTCCGTCGCGTTCACCAACAGGACACCTACGAGTCAATCGAAGTTTACCCCGAGCAGGGCTCAACGATAGACCCACATCACAAACGGTACCGATCTCACCGAGTCGGCGCGCCGAACAAGCGCCGCGCGAAGCACCCGGCGAATCCGCACGTGACGATCAGCCGTTCCGTCGCGGATTTCCGGACCAGGGGCGGGGTATCACCAGGGAGATCGACTCCACCGTCCGAGGAGCTACGGGCATGGGATGGTTCGACGCACCCGAGTACTGGTTCGGCCGGGAGGTTCTCGAACGAGGCACAGCGGCGGTCTACGTGCTGGCCTTCGTGGCGGCAGCCCGGCAATTCCGGGCACTGATCGGCACCCACGGGATGCTTCCGGTGCCACGGTTCCTCACCCTGCGATCGTTCGCGCGGGCGCCGAGCATTTTTCAACTGCGCTACTCGGACCGGTTCTTCGCCGCGGTGGCGTGGTCCGGGGCGGCCCTGGCGGCGGCGGTCTGCGCCGGCCTCGCCGATCTGGTGCCGTTGGCAGTGGCGATGGCGATCTGGTTGATCCTGTGGGCGCTGTATCTATCGATCGTCAACGTCGGCCAGGTGTGGTACGCGTTCGGCTGGGAGTCCCTGCTATTGGAAACCGGCTTTCTGACGATCTTCCTGGGTAACGACCGGGTGGCGCCGCCGGTGCTGGTGCTGTGGCTCGCGCGGTGGCTGCTGTTCCGGGTCGAATTCGGCGCCGGGCTGATCAAGCTGCGCGGTGACCCGTGCTGGCGCGACCTGACCTGCCTCTACTACCACCACGAGACCCAGCCGATGCCCGGGCCGTTGAGCTGGTTGTTCCATCACTTGCCCAAACCGTTGCACCGGATCGAGGTGGCGGCCAATCACTTCGCCCAACTCGTCGTCCCCCTGGGGTTGTTCGCTCCGCAGCCGGTAGCCGGCATCGCCGGCGCGATCATCCTCGCGACCCAGCTCTGGCTGGTGCTGTCGGGCAATTTCGCCTGGCTGAACTGGCTGACCATCCTGCTCGCCGCCGCCGCGATTCCCGATTCGGTCGCGGCCGCGGTGCTGCCGCTGCCGCACGCTCCGGCGCTCCCGGCAGCCGCGCCCTTGTTCACCGCCCTGGTCATCGCGTTCACCGTGCTGGTGGCGGTGCTGAGTTATCGTCCGGCGCGCAACCTGCTCTCCCGAGACCAGCGCATGAACGTGTCCTTCGACCCGTACCGCCTGGTCAACACGTACGGAGCCTTTGGCAGTATCCAGCGAATGCGCTTCGAGATCGTCCTCGAGGGCACCGACGAACCGCACATCACGGACCGGACGGTGTGGCAGGAATATGAATTCAAGGGCAAGCCCGGCGACCCGCATCGGCTGCCCAGACAGTGGGCGCCCTATCACCTCCGCCTGGATTGGCTCATGTGGTTCGCCGCGCTCGCACCCCACTCGCGCCCGCCGTGGCTGGTGCCGCTCGTGGTCCGGCTGTTGCGGAATGATCGGGCGACCGTGCGATTGCTCCGGCACAACCCGTTCCCCGAATCCCCGCCGCGCTTCCTGCGCGCACAGCTCTACCGCTACCGCTACACCACCCCCCGCGAGTTGCTGCACGAGCGATCGTGGTGGCATCGCACACTCGTGGACGCATACTTTCCGCCGATAACGCTCCAAAATATGCAGTCCAGGCCGTGATCGGCCCGTCGCGCAGGGACTCGATCGGCGGGCGGCCGCTGGTCACGATCGTCCTTGTCTTTGCGGGGTTTTGGTTGTTTTGGTTTGGTTGACTTTAAATATATAGATGCGCATATGTCGGTACTAACGTGCATACTGTTCCGGATGACAATGGGCACGATCTACCGATCCCGCTCTCGCAGATCACGACCTTCCACACCAGGGATCCCCCACTGCTCTCCGAAGCCCCGGCCACCAAGATGATGAGTCGGCCCCCGACCGACCAAATGCGCAACGGTCTGAGAGCCCCTCCCCCGGTCAGCGCCCGAGGTGTGACCGCTACCTTTCCGACTACACCTGTGCATGCTGCATGTAGTGTGCATTAGGCACGCCGATTGGACTGCGCCCCTTGGCAGCTGAGTTCGACGAGACGCGACCGCACATCGATCGAACGACCGAACAGATGAGAACCGATATGGATGATTTCAGCCGACGCTGTGGCCCGGTCGCAGTGGTCACCGGCGCCTCCTCCGGCATCGGCCGCTCGTTCGCGACCCGATTGGCAGCGCACAAGCTCGATCTCGTGCTCGTCGCTCGCCGACTGGACAGATTGCGTGAACTCGCCGAGCAACTGAGCGCCGAACACGGCATCCGGGTCATGGTCCAGCAGGCCGACCTGGCCGACCCCACGGCCGCGTCCCGGATCGTGGCGGCGATCTCGGACCTGGATGTGGGACTGCTGATCAGTAACGCGGGTTTCGGGGCGAAGGGACCGTTCGAACTCGGCGACGCCGGGACGCTCGCGGACATGATGACGGTGAACTGCCATACCCCGACACAATTGGCGCACGGCCTCGCCCCGCGATTGAAGCAGCGCGGCCACGGCGGAATCGTCTTCACCAGTTCGGTCGAGGGCTTCCTCGGCTGCCCCTTCTCCGCGGTCTATTCCGCGACGAAGGCTTATGTGAACGCACTCGGCGAAGCCCTCTGGGGCGAACTGACACCGGCGGGCGTGGACGTGCTGACCCTGTGCCCCGGCGCGACCGACACCGAGGCTCCGCGGCTGCAAGGCATCGACCCCGCGGTGCTGCACGACCTGATGGCCCCCGACGATGTCGCCGCCTCCGCCCTGGAACACCTGCGCAGCGGACCCATCCACGTGCCGAGCGAACACTACCGACGACAGTTCGAACAACTCCTGGCCATGCCACGCGACCAGGCACTCACGGCCATGGCGAAGGCCGTGCGGACCTCGCCCGAATGATTCAGGCGCTCGCACGCAGGTGCGCCGCGACCCGCACCGCGGAATTCACCTCGCCTTGGCCGCGGTAATCGCCGACGCGCTGGACGATCTCGAAGAACAGGTCCGCCCCGACGGTCTCGGTGAACAGCTGGAAGTACTCACCGCCACTGTCGGCGTCGTAGAGAATGCCGAATTCGCACATCCGCCCGAGGATTTCGGTGTCCAGATCGAAACGGGCGGCCAGATCGTCGTAGTAGTTCGCCGAGATCGCCGGGCGGCGATGGCCGAGCGAGCCGAGTCCGGCGGCGGTGGCGAAGATGTCGGCGCAGCTGAACGCCACATGGCTGACGCCCCCGCGCCGGATCGCGGGGGGATGCTCGAGGCCGGCCGGGCAGCCGGGCGCCATGTTCAACGAGATGCGCAGCGGCGAAGCGGATCCGGTTCCGGCCATGGTGAGCGATTGGCTGCGCAACTGGCCGACCGAATCGGGAATGTCCACGCCCTCGCTCGGCTGCATACCGAACACCGACCGCAACCGCAGCATGATGCCGTCCCAGTCGTCCGGCCGCACCGCCAGGGCCACATGGTCGACGCCGGTCAGCAGGGACGGTAGCGCGAGCGGCTGCGGCTCGGGTTCGAAGGCTGTGCGCCAGGCTGCCCGGCTCGCCGGTCCACGCAGATCGATCGAGGTGGTCCCGGTCACCCGCAACCGGACCACGTCGGCGGTATGGTCCTCGAATTCGCTTGCCGCACCCGGTAATTCGACCTCGTGTGCGGGCACTTCCAGGGCCAGCGCCCGCGCTTCCCAGGCGTCCGGATCCGCGGAGCGGATCCCGATCTGGGACAGCACCGGCAACGGCGTCCCCGGAGCAGGCGCGGTCCACGCGGTGTCCGGGGTCGCGTCCACGGCCAAGGTCAGCT
>CBJNFW010000376.1:0-6906 GCA_966435935.1 uncultured Nocardia sp. | reverse complement strand
TGTGACATATTGCTCAGCAGATTTGTTAATCGAGTATTGGCAACTCTGCGAAGGCTTCCTAAAGTGGACATATGGCCAAGACTTATGTCGGGTCGCGGCTTCGTCAGCTGCGGGCGGAGCGAGGTATGAGCCAGGTCTCGCTCGCCAAGAAGCTGGAGATCTCGGCGAGCTACCTCAATCAGATCGAACACGACGTGCGCCCGCTGACGGTACCGGTGCTGCTGCGCATCAGCGAGGTCTTCGGCGTCGACACCAGCTTCTTCTCCTCGCAGGACGATACCCGGCTGATCGCCGAGCTGCAGGAGGTGGTGATGGACCAGGAACTCGCCATCGAGGCCGACGCGCAGGAGATCGCCGATATGGTCTCGGCGCATCCGAGCCTGGCGCGCGCGATGGTCAATATGCACCGCCGCTACCGCAACACCACCGCCCAGCTCGCCGCGGCGACCGAGGACCGCTTCTCGGACGGCAGCGGTTCGGGCGCGATCTCCCGCCCGCACGAGGAAGTCCGCGACTTCTTCTATCAGCGGCAGAACTACATCCACGAATTGGACACCGCCGCAGAGGAACTCACCAACCGGATGCGCTTCCACGGCGGTGATCTCAAGCGCGAGATAGCCCGCCGGCTGTCCACCGTGCACGGCGTCCAGATCATCGAGCGAATCGACTTGGGCGAGGGCGTATTACACCGTTTCGACGCCGAGGCCGGGCGACTCGAGATCGCTCCGCACCTCTCGGGCGGACAGCGGGTGTTCAAACTCGCCGCCGAGCTGGCCTATCTGGAATGCGGCGAACTGATCGACAAACTGGTCGAGGAGGGCAATTTCGCCTCCGAGGACACCCGGATCCTGGCGAAGCTGGGCCTGGCCAACTACTTCGCCGCCGCCACCGTGCTGCCGTACTCGCATTTCCACGAGATCGCCGAGGACTTCCGCTACGACATCGAGCGCCTCTCAGCGCATTTCACGCAGAGCTACGAGACCATCTGTCACCGCCTCTCCACCCTGCAACGCCCGAAACTGCGCGGCGTCCCGTTCTCCTTCGTGCGCGTGGACCGTGCCGGGAACATGTCGAAACGCCAGTCCGCCACCGGATTCCACTTCTCCTCCTCCGGCGGCACCTGCCCGCTGTGGAACGTCTACGAGACCTTCGCCTATCCCGGACGCATCATGACCCAGATCGCGCAGATGCCCGACGGCCGGCGCTACCTGTGGATCGCGCGCACCGTCGAACGCCGCGCGACCCGCTACGGCGAGCCGAGCAAGACCTTCGCCATCGGCCTGGGCTGCGAGCTCCGCCATGCCGGACGTGTCGTCTACGCCGACGGCCTGGACCTCAACGATCCCAAGGTCACCCCCATCGGCGCGGGTTGCCGTGTCTGCGAACGCGCCAATTGCCCGCAGCGCGCCTTCCCACCCCTGGGCAAATCCCTCGACATCAGCGAACACCGCAGCTCGATTTCCCCATACGTGTTGCGGTAGGACCGTTCCCGCCCTCGCGCACCATCGCAACCGAGGCGATGGCCACCGTATTGTCGAGGACAGTACAACCTCGATTGCGCTACATTCCCTCTGGGCCGCAGCACAGTTCACCAGCGCGGTCGCCGTGTGCGTCGGGGAGGTTCGGTGGTGGCTTTGCAGCCGGGGGCGGTGTTCAACGAGTTCACCATCGAACGCCTGCTCGGCTCCGGTGGAATGGGCACGGTGTATCTGGCCGGGCACCCGCGGCTGCGCCGCCGGGTGGCGCTGAAGGTACTGACCGACACCTTCACTCTGGATCCCAAGGCGCGCTCCGCCTTCGATCGCGAGGCGAACCTCGCGGCCGGGCTCGATCATCCCAATATCGTCCCCGTCTACGACCGCAATGCCGCCGACGATCCGGATCTGTGGCTGGCGATGCGTTATGTCGACGGCGGTGACGCGGCCGCACTGCTGAGCGAACATCCGGACGGCCTGGCCCCCGAGCGCGGTGCGCGGCTGATCGACGATGCAGCGCGCGCACTGGATTACGCGCACGATCAGGGAGTGCTACACCGGGACGTGAAACCGGCGAATCTGCTGATCGAGACCGACCACCGGCAGAACGAGCGCGCGGTACTCACCGATTTCGGCATCGCCCGCACGCTCGACGACACCGTGACCATGTCCGGAATCGCCGCCAGCTTCGCCTACGCCGCTCCCGAACGATTCACCGATTCTCCCGCCGACCGCCGCGCCGACATCTACTCCCTCGGCTGCACCCTGTACCAGCTGCTGACCGGCCGGCCGCCCTTCCCCCGCAAGGACCAGGCAGCGGTCATCGGCGCACACCTGACCGCCCCGCCACCCGCACCACGCGCGCTGCGCCCCGAACTCCCCGCCGAAATGGATGCCGTGATCGCCACGGCCCTGGCCAAGTCACCACAGGACCGCTACCCCACCTGCACCGCCCTCGCCGAGGCGGCAATCCGCTGTCTGGCCCCGGCCGCGGTGACCGTGCGTTGGGAATCCGCACGGCCGGTCCCGGGTCCAGCGCTCGCCGTGCCCACGCTCGCGCGACCGGTGGCCGAGTCGATGCCGCGGTCCCTGCCGCCGAACGGCGAGCCGATGTCCGCACCTGCGAACATCGAATCGGCGGACGTACGGACGACCACTCGCCCCCCGGCGGAACCGAGCGCCGGCGCCATCCGCTCCCCCCGGTACCGGCGGCTCGCGCTCGCGGCGGGCTCGGGCGTTCTGGTGACAGCCATCGGCGTGGCAGGCGTGGCCTACACGCTGCGTGACAACACGACCACACCCACCGAAACCCGCTCGACTTCTGCTGTCTCACAACCAGTTACACCGACAACCACGCAACCGCCCCCGACGACCTCAACCGCGGAAACCCCGCTCGATACCGCCGAATCCCCCACCGAACAAGCACAAACCACGGCACCCGCCGTCCAACAGCACACCTACACCCCCGCGGCCCCGCAGGTGGTCCCGCATTCGAAGTCGTACTAGCCGACCGGCCGATTCACCCGGCGTTGGCGGTACACACGGTGTCCACCACGAACGCCGGCCTGACGACCCGCAAGGCCCACGGCTCGTCGAGTTGGTGGTCGGGGACGTATCTCGCCTTCTGCTCCGCGGCAGCGCGCGTCGGACCGGTTCCCGTGTAGAAGGAGCGCATCGTGGGCGAGACGACGAAGGGCCCCACCGCGTTCTGCACGTCCGTTTCGACCAGTGAGCCGCATTCGTTGTGCATCCGAGTCAGCACCACGCACGCGCGCCCGCCCGTCCGGGAGCACGCGGCCAGAGCGGCCTTATCCGCCGCAGCCTGGTTCGGGTAGTCGACCGCCGAACCGGCATGATCCATTCCGGTAGCGATCGCGCCGTACAGATCTCCGGCCGCATTCGCGATCCCCGCGCCGGCCACGACAACGGCCCCAGTGGCCGCAAGCACCATGGCCGCCAAGGACTTTCCCAACAATGACATATAATCGACCCCGGAATCGAACAGCAGTACCGGGCGATCATCGCGGTATTCACCCTGATTGTCCAGCCACTATTTCCGATGCCGGCCGGGCCGCAACAGTTTCCGTCCCGGGTGGCTATCCGGAATCGTTACCGGCTCCAAGGCCTTCGAGAAATGCCGTGGCGAACTGTGCGGCGTAGTGTCGCGGATCGACCGAGGGGTGGGCGTCCAGATAGGCGAGCATGCCGTCCACAGCGCCCAGGATCGTCTCCCGTAGTACCAGCGGAAGCGGCGCGGACATGTCCACCGAATCGGCGACGGCTCTGCGGATTTCGCCCCATCAGCACCGCGATGAGGACCACCTCGACGCGCATCCACCCGGGGAACATTCCCGGCACCAACGCATCGATGACATTGACCAGCAACAGAACCGCGGCGATCAACCCCACGGCCCGCAGGGCCCGGCGGCTACCCGATCGCGCGGAACGCAACCGCAGCGGCAGCAGTACGGCGAACAGCATCACGATCACACCATGTACCCAGGCCCCTTTCGTGGCCGCGGCGGCATCGGTGACCGACAGGACGGCCAGCGCCACCACCGTGGCGACGATGATCACGACGTAGAGCCGGACGAACGCGGCGGAACCAGGGGAGGTCTCGCACCTCATGCCCGATATCTGTACCGGGCCGGGCATCGACCGTGGCCTCCGCTCGCGGGCACCTGTTAGCGTGAGGCATGGTGACGACGAAGCCGCGTATCGAACCGGGCCGCCTGCGTGAACTCGGTCCGGTGAATTGGGTTGCCTGGCAAGTACTCTCGCGTGCGGCGGGCACTCCCGACGCCCATCTGTTCAGCACCCTGGGCCGCACCGGGGGCCTGTTCCGCGGCTGGTTGCACTTCTCCGGCCGCCTCATGCCCGGCGGCAAGCTGCGCCGGTACGAAACCGAACTGGTCATCCTGCGCGTGGCCCACCTGCGCAACTGCGAATACGAGACCGATCACCACATCCGTCTCGGTAAACGCGCCGGAGTGACCCGCGAAATCCTCGACCGCCTCCGCGAGGGCCCCGAGGCCTCCGGTTGGTCCGAGAAGGAGCGCGCCCTCCTGACCGCCGTCGACCAACTGGTGCGAAGCCGCGATATCGACGACGTCGCCTGGTCGGCGCTGTCCGCCCATTACGACGAGCAGCGCCTCATCGAAATCGTCCTGCTCACCAACCAATACGAGGGCCTGGCCAGCACCATCACCGCCCTGCGCATCCAAACCGACCACTAGCCCCGAACCCGCTGCGCCGAAGGCGGATTCGGGGCGAGTGACGAATTACTTCGCGGCGGCGGCGCGGAAGACATCGGCCGCGGGCGTCGCCGGGCGGCCGATGAGCCGGGCCAGATCACCGGAGGTGACGTCGAGCCAGCCGTTGCGAATGCCGGTGTCGGCGTCGGCCAGGATCTGGGCGACCGGGGTCGGCAGGCCGTTGTTTTCCAGGACCGCGGCGTATTCGGACTCGGGTACGTCCGAGTAGCCGACCGGTTCGCCGTAGACCTCCGAAATCACCTGGGCCAGAGCGGGATAGGTGAGACCGTCGCCGCCGAGTTCGTAACTGCGGCCGGCGTGCCCGTCGGTGGTGAGTACCGCGGCAGCGGCCTCGGCATAGTCGGCGCGGGCAGCGGCGGAGACCCGGCCCTCGCCCGCACTGCCGTGCAGCAGGCCGTGCTCGGCCGCCGCGGCGACGCAGTCGGTGTAGTTCTCCCAGTACCAGCTGTTGCGCAGAAACACGTGGGGCACAGTCGATTCGGCCAATACTGCCTCGGTGTCGCGGTGTTCCCGGGCCAGCGCCATCGGATTCTCGTCAGCCCGCGGAATGCTGGTGTATGCGAGCAGTTGCACCCCGGCGCGCTCGGCGGCGCGAATCACGCCGGTGTGCTGAGCGACCCGGTCGCCGAAGTCGGTGCCGGAGATGAGCAGCAGCCGTTCGACCCCGGCGAGCGCGCGGTCGAACGCCTCGTCATCGCCGTAGGACGCCTGCCGGACCTCCACTCCGCGTTCGGCCAGATCGGCCACCTTCGACGGGTTCCGGACGATCGCGACGACCGGTCCGGCATTCCTGCGCAACAACGCCTCGATCACGAGACGACCCAGCTGACCACTTGCTCCGGTGACGGCGACAGTCACATCTACCTCCTCAATAGGTACGATTCGTCTGGCACTAACTATTCGTAAGTACCTTGCATTCCGCAACTACTGTGGGACATGTCACTACCATGCCGATGGGTAGTATTGCTGTCATGAGCACGCGGGACATCCAGCCGACCCAGAGCGCCGACGCGGCACTGGATTCGCTGGAACCCGATGTCTTCGCCCGGAACTGCACCTCGCGTCCCGTCCTGCAGAACGTCGCGAGCCGCTGGGGCATCCTGGCCCTGGCCGCGCTGCGCGAGGGCCCCTACCGCTTCAACGCGCTACGCCGCCGCGTGGACGGCGTCAGCGAACGCATGCTCTCCCAGACCCTGCAAACTCTCGAACGCGACGGCCTGGTTCATCGCGAGGCCCACCACACCATCCCCCCGCACGTCGAGTACACCCTCACCGACCTCGGTGCCCAGGTAGCCGAAAAAATTCACGACCTGATCGTCATCCTGGAAGGCAACATGAACGTCGTCCGCGCCGCCCAGGCCGCCTACCGCCGCGAGTGAATTCCCGGGCAACGCCCGCTCGCTGCCGCAAACCTCGCGGAATACTGTTGCCGTCGATCTCACCGCCGCAGAGTCCCTCCTCCAGCCGGTCCGAACCAATGGCTCGGCCGCTCACCGACGAAAGACCGATTGCGCTGGGCGACAGGAACATTCGAGAAATATTCGGTCAGTATCGGAAACGCGTCGGGAAGGATCAGCGCCGCGACAGCCGATTTCCGATAGCGGTCGCGGATGCGAAAGTGCCCTCCGGTCCGAAAACCGAAGGGCACCTGAAGGTTACGAATCCTAGAAGTTGATCATGTGGCCCGCGAGGCCGTGGATCGCTTCCTGCAACGCCTCGCTCAACGTCGGGTGGGTGTGGACGTTGCGGGCCAGCTCGTTGACGGTCAGATCCCACTTCTGCGCGAGGGTCAGCTCGGGCAGGAGTTCGGAGACGTCGGGGCCGATCAGGTGCCCGCCGAGGAGTTCGCCGTACTTCGTGTCGGCGATCAGCTTGACGAAACCGGTCGGGTCGCCCAGGCCGTGCGCCTTGCCGTTGGCGGTGAACGGGAAGGTGGCGACCTTGACGTCGTAGCCTTCGGCGCGGGCCTGCTCCTCGGTGAGGCCGAAGCTGGCGACCTGCGGCTGGCAGAACGTGGCGCGCGGCATCATCCGGTAGTCGCCCAGCGCCTGGGTCTCGGCGCCGGCGATGGTCTCGGCCGCGACCACGCCCTGCGCCTCGGCGACATGCGCGAGCTGCAGTTTCGCGGTGACGTCACCGATCGCGTAGATGTGCGG
>CBJNFW010000375.1:0-6908 GCA_966435935.1 uncultured Nocardia sp. | reverse complement strand
CTCCGAGCTGTCCTGGAAGCACATCGACCACCCGTCCGAGGTCGTCGAGGTCGGCATGGAGGTCACCGTCGAGGTGCTCGACGTCGACCTGGACCGCGAGCGGGTTTCGTTGTCGCTCAAGGCGACTCAGGAAGACCCGTGGCGTCAGTTCGCCCGCACCCACGCCATCGGCCAGATCGTGCCCGGCAAGGTCACCAAGCTGGTTCCGTTCGGTGCGTTCGTGCGCGTCGAAGAGGGCATCGAGGGCCTGGTGCACATCTCCGAGCTGGCCGAGCGCCACGTCGAGGTGCCGGATCAGGTTGTCGCCGTGGGCGACGACGCGATGGTCAAGGTCATCGACATCGACCTGGAGCGTCGCCGGATCTCGCTGTCGCTGAAGCAGGCGAACGAGGACTACCACGCCGAGTTCGACCCGTCGAAGTACGGCATGGCCGACAGCTACGACGAGCAGGGCAACTACATCTTCCCCGAGGGCTTCGACCCCGAGACCAACGAATGGCTCGAGGGCTTCGAGAAGCAGCGCGAGGAGTGGGAGGGCCGCTACGCCGAGGCGGAGCGTCGCCACAAGATGCACACCGCGCAGATGGAGAAGATGGCCGCCGACGCCGCCGCCGAGGCCGCGAACGGTGGTTCGTCGAACTACTCCTCCGAGAGCGGTGCGCAGGCCAACGCTTCGTCGTCCTCTTCCGCCACGGAGTCGGCCGGCGGTTCGCTGGCCAGCGACGCGCAGCTCGCCGCGCTGCGCGAGAAGCTGTCCGGCAACGCGTAATTCGCACGTCCGACGAAGGCCCCGGTCGACCCGACCGGGGCCTTCGCCCTTTCCTGGGACGTCCCGGCGCCCTCGGCGATGACACCTCCGAGTCCGCCGCGGAATCCGCAATCGGTCGCGGCGCGGAACCCCGCCCTTTCCCGGTGGACCCTGAAAGTCGCGCCGCGACCGGATAGGTTGTGCGGTAGCGTCGTCGGCGCTATTGAAATTTGATCGTTTCACAGTTCTGGAAGGGTTCGGGGCGGCATGGGTCTGTTCGACGGCATCAATCGGCGCGATTTCCTGGCCAAGGCGATGGCGGCGGGCGGGGCCGCGGCGCTGGCCTCGCTGGCGAACCCGATCATCGAACGCGCGTACGCGGCCGATCCGGCCGGTATGGGCGGGCTCGGCGATATCGAACATTTCGTGCTGCTGATGCAGGAGAACCGTTCGTTCGACCACTACTTCGGGACGATGTCCGGAGTCCGGGGCTTCGGCGACAAATCGGCGGCCTGGCGGCAGTACGGGTACGCCCCGGGCGTCGGGCCGAGCGCGGAGGGGTACATTCTGCCGTTCCGGCTCGACACCAACCGCGGTGCGAGCCTGGACGGGGAGTGCATCAACGATCCGGACCACAGCTGGTCCGGAATGCATCAATCCTGGAACGGCGGGCGCAACGACCGGTGGATGCCGATGTCGATCGCGAGCGTCGGCGCCGGAAACGGCCCTGCCGCAATGGGTTACTACACCCGCGAGGACATCCCGATCCACCACGAGCTGGCCGATGCTTTCACGATCTGCGACCACTACCACTGCTCGGTTCTGGGCCCGACCGATCCGAATCGGCTGTACTGGATGTCCGCGCACATCGATCCCGAGGGCGTTGCGGGCGGCCCGCTGGTGGAGACGCCGACGCTCCTGCCGCAGAACGCCTACAGCTGGCGCACCATGCCCGAGAATCTGTCCGCGGCGGGGGTCAGCTGGAAGATGTACAACAACCGCGACGTCGGTCCGATCTCCTCGGTCTTCCTGGACGGCATGCTGAGTTGCTTCAAACAGGCCGCCGACCCGAATTCTGAACTGGCGCGGCGCGGTAAGGCCCCGGTGTATCCGAACGATTTCGCCGCCGACGTGGCCGCCGACAAACTGCCGTCGGTCTCCTGGGTGATCCCGGCGCTGATGAACTGCGAACACCCTGCGCTGCCGCCCGCGTTCGGCGCGGTCGGCATCATGCAGGTCCTGGACATCCTCACCTCGAATCCGAAGGTGTGGGAGAAGACCGCCCTGATCGTCAGCTACGACGAGAACGGCGGATTCTTCGATCACGTGACTCCGCCGACGGCTCCGCACGGCACGCCGGGAGAGTATCTGACCGCCGATCTGAAGCGGATACCCGCGGCCAAGGGGATCGCGGGCCCGATCGGATTGGGTTACCGCGTACCGTGTCTGGTCATCTCGCCGTACTCGCGCGGCGGGTTGGTCGCCTCCGAAACCTTCGACCACACCTCCCAATTGCGTTTGCTGGAGCGGCGTTTCGGCGTCGACGTGCCGAATCTGACGGCCTGGCGACGACGGGTCACCGGGGATATGACCTCCGCCTTCGATTTCGGTTCCGCGCCGGACAAGGTCCCACCACGAATTTCCGATCCGAATTCCCGTACCGCCGCGGCCCTGGCCCAGTGCGGCCCGAATATCGGACTCGGTACGCAGGACAAGGGAATTCCCTATCCGGTGCCGCCCAATGCGATGCCGGCCCAGCGGCACGGCAGCCGAAGGCGGCCGAGCGGACTGGTGTGATTCGCGGGCGTCAGCCGATGGCGGTCGCGGGGACCCAGGGCACCGCGGCCAGCGCCGTGCGGCGGCGCATGGCGGCCCAGCTGTGCCGGGCCGGATTGACCAGGGCGACGAGCCAGGTGCGGCGGTACGCCGCCAATGCGGCCGCGACGGCAGGGATTTCGAGGCAGTGCACCCCGCCTGGCGCGCCAAGTCGGTGGCGACCCGTCTGGATGTTTCGGATGCCCAATGCTGTTCCTTCGCTTGCTCGTCTGTGGCCTGGATCGCCTGCGGCGAAAGATTAGCGGAACGAAAGTGAGTGATCGGCGATTTTGATCGACTTGTGTCCTTGCGTGTCGGAAATTCTCGGACCACAGGTCGGTATCGGCTGGAAAAAGTTGCGAATTGATATCGCTGCCGTCACGGAATGGGAAATGTATCCATCAACCGCGTGAAAGATATTGCGGGTGTGGGTATTCCGGACTTTCGCGCCGGCTCGCCCGCCGGCTGCGGCCGGGGCGGGCGGGCCGACTCCTCGTCCGGATGCGAGACTGGTCCGATGTTGCGTATCGGTCTCACCGGAGGCATGGGAGCGGGTAAGTCGACGGTGGCGCGGCTGCTGGTGGAACGCGGTGCGGTTCTGGTCGACAGTGACGCGATCGCCCGCGAAGTGGTGGCGCCGGGTACCCCGGGACTGGCCGCGCTGGTCGAGGCGTTCGGCGCCGACATCCTTTCCGCGGACGGCAGTCTCGATCGTCCCGCGTTGGCGGCCAGGGCATTCGCCAGTGACGAGGCCAGGGGCACGCTGAACTCGATCACTCATCCGCTGGTCGGCGCCCGCACCGCCGAGATCATCGCCGCCGCACCGGCGGATGGCATTGTCGTGCAGGATGTTCCGCTACTGGTCGAGAACGGCCTGGGGGCGATGACCAATCTGGTCGTCGTGGTCGAGGCGGAGCTGGAGACGCGGGTGCACCGGCTCGAGGCGTTCCGCGGTATCTCCCGCCGCGACGCGCTGGCCCGGATCTCGGCCCAGGCGACCGACGAACAGCGGCGAGCGGTCGCCGATGTGCTGCTGGACAATTCGGGTGCTCCGGAGGATCTGGAGCCGCAGGTGCGTGCGCTGTGGGACGAGCGCCTGGTGCCGTTCGAACACAACCTGCGCACCCGGACCCTGCCCGAGCGCGGCCCGGTGCGGTTGACCGACGCGGACCCGTCCTGGCCCGCGCAGGCCCAGCGGATCATCGCCCGGCTCGCCCTGGCCTGCGGAGCCGCCGCGCTGCGCATCGATCACATCGGCTCGACGGCCGTGCCCGGACTGCCCGCCAAGGACGTCATCGACGTCCAGATCACCGTCTCCGATCTGGAGACCGCGGACGCACTTCGAGATGCGTTGCAGGACGCTGGTTTCCCGCGTGGCCCGTACCTCACCGACGATCCGAAGCCCGGAACCGATCCAGCGCTGTGGGCCAAACGGATTCACGGCAATGCCGACCCGGCCCGGCCGGCCAACGTGCACATCCGGGTGGACGGCCGGCCCGGGCAGCGCTTCGCGCTCGCTTTCCGGGATTGGTTGCGCGCCGAACCCGCCGCGCGCGAGGAGTACCTGGCGGTCAAGCGTAAGGCCGAGGCGAGTGCGGCGGGGTTGACCGGCGAGGCGGCGATCGCGGCATACATCGACGTGAAGACCCCGTGGTTCGAGGAGATTTATCCCCGCGTGCTGAGCTGGGCCGAACAGGCCGGCTGACCGGCTACAGCCAGGTCAGCGTGACACCCAGGGACGCCTCGATCCAGCGGCCGAAGTCGTGCCCGTGCCGCGCGATGCCGTCGATCGCGGCGGTGGCGACCTCGATCGCCCCCTGAGCCTGCGGCAGATCGAGATATCCGGCGGCGTGCGCGGCGAGCAGCTCGTCCACATCGAGCAGCCGCGCATCGCGGCCGGTGCGCACGATCAGATCCAGATAGTGGTCGATCGAACGCCACCGGCCCGGTTCGATCTCGCCGAACTCACCGATGTCGATGTAGTAGTCCTGATCCCGGCGGTGCGCGGGCGTGAAGTGAAAGACGGTGGCGCGCAACGACTTCGCGGGCAACAACCAGGACTCGAGGTAGTGGAATTCGGGATGGTCGGCCGTGCGGGCCATGTACAGCCCCCACGGCTCGACGCGATACCGCTCCACGGTCCGCACGAACCCCTTGGGGTCGGTGTTGGTGAGCTCACCGATGTCGAAGTACTCGACCTTGGGTCGATGCAGATGAACCGCTGGCACCTGGGAAATGTTTCGTGAATCTACCGGGCATCGCCCGGCGATTCACCGATTGCCACTACAACCAGGTGAGGGTGATGCCCTCGGACCCGAGCCAGCGCTCGACGTGCCGGTCGTGCGCGACGATGCCGGCGACCACCGAATTGGCGCGTTCGATGATGCGCTGCGCCTCGGCGGCGTCGACGTAGCCCGCGTCGTGTGCGGCGAACAGATCCTCCAGGCCGTGCAGCTCGGGGGTGTGGCCGTTGCGGCAGACGATATCGAGGTAGTGGTCGATCGCGCGCCAGCGCTTGGGCTCCAGGCGGGTGTACTCACCGACGTGTACGTGGTAGATCGGGTCGCGATCGTGGGCGTTGTTCGCGTGGCTCATG
Source organism: uncultured Nocardia sp. (assembly GCA_966435935.1). Taxonomy (GTDB): domain Bacteria; phylum Actinomycetota; class Actinomycetes; order Mycobacteriales; family Mycobacteriaceae; genus Nocardia. The sequence goes on along the minus strand of CBJNFW010000375.1, from coordinate 1,749 downwards.
GTGACCCGCACCGCCGGATCGGGTAGCAGCCAGGCTTCGGTGAAGCGATCGGGGGGTGTGTCGGCCGCGCGCACGAGGTACAGACCCCACGGCTCGGCGTGATAGCTCTCCACCGAGTGGACGAAGCCGCGGGCGTCGGTCTTGGTGCAGTCGGCGATGTCGAAGTACTCGATCGACGGTTTGCGCGGCGTGCGGGCCGGTGCGGCCGCGGGGGCCGGATGCTGCGACGGGCCGTGCGTGTGCACGGTGGAGAGCAGGTTGCGTGCCGCGTTGCGCAATGGGTTGAGACTCGTCATTGCACTGCCCCTATCTGGAACTTCCTGGGAAACCGGATCGACAGTACACCTGGATTGCCTGCCGCGCCGGGCCGTAAACGCACTTCTCGCGCGTCGTGACGAATTCGGCACCGATCGCGAACTCCGTTGCGTCACCGGACATTTCGGACATCGGATGATCATTCCCAGGTGATCGGCGACCGCCGCCGGGGCGAGCGGCGCGTCCGGGGGCGCTGACGGTGCGGGCATCGAGCGGTGAATGTTGTCGGTGGGTCGTCCTACGCTGTGAACCATGGCTTTCGCATCCGAGCTGCCCGCCGAGGGCAACACACCGCTGGCGCATTCGGAGTTCCGGCCCATCGGCGAGATCGAGCGGGCCGACGGGCGGTTCGAGGTGATCAGCGAGCATCGGCCCGCCGGCGATCAGCCGGCCGCGATCGAGGAGCTGGACCGCCGGTTGAAGGCCGGGGAGCGCGATGTGGTCCTGCTCGGCGCCACCGGTACCGGTAAATCGGCGACGGCGGCCTGGCTGATCGAGCGCACCCAGCGCCCCACCCTGGTCATGGCTCCGAACAAGACGCTGGCCGCCCAGCTGGCCAACGAGTTGCGCGAGATGCTGCCGAACAACTCGGTGGAGTACTTCGTCTCGTACTACGACTACTACCAGCCCGAGGCGTACATCGCGCAGACCGACACCTACATCGAGAAGGACAGCTCGATCAACGACGATGTCGAGCGGCTGCGCCACTCGGCCACCTCGAGCCTGCTTTCCCGCCGGGACGTCGTCGTGGTCGCCTCGGTGTCCTGCATCTACGGCCTGGGTACGCCGCAGTCCTACCTGGACCGGTCCGTGCAGCTCGAGGTCGGTGGCGAGGTCGATCGGGACAGGTTGCTGCGTCTACTGGTCGACGTGCAGTACACCCGCAACGACATGTCCTTCACCCGCGGCTCGTTCCGGGTGCGCGGCGATACGGTCGAGATCATCCCCTCCTACGAGGAGCTCGCGATCCGGATCGAATTCTTCGGTGACGAGATCGAGGCGCTCTACTACCTGCACCCGCTGACCGGCGATGTGGTGCGCCAGGTGGATATGGTCCGGATCTTCCCGGCGACGCACTACGTGGCCGGTCCGGAGCGGATGGAGCGGGCCGTTGCCGATATCGAGGTCGAACTCGAACAGCGCCTCGCCGAACTCGAGCGGCAGGGAAAGCTGCTCGAGGCCCAGCGTCTGCGCATGCGCACCCAGTACGACCTGGAGATGATGCAGGAGGTCGGCTTCTGCAGCGGCATCGAGAACTACTCGATGCACATCGACGGCCGCACGTACGGCGAGCCGCCGTACACGCTGCTCGACTATTTCCCGAAGAACGAGTGGCTGCTGATCATCGACGAGGCCCATGTCACCGTCCCCCAGCTGCACGGCCAGTACGAGGGCGACCGCTCCCGCAAGGAGACGCTGATCGACCACGGGTTC
>CBJNFW010000374.1:0-6917 GCA_966435935.1 uncultured Nocardia sp. | reverse complement strand
CCGGAGAGACTGGGAGGAAAAACGAGATGGCTGGACGAGGTGTGGCGGCAGGGCGCGGGGAGCGCGCCAGCGCCGGGGCGACGCTGTGGCTGACCGGACTGTCGGGTTCCGGGAAGTCCACGATCGCGGTGGAACTGGCACGGCGCCTGGTGGATTCGGGCCGCCCGGCCTATCTGCTCGACGGCGACAATCTGCGGCACGGCCTGAACGCGGACCTGGGTTTCTCCGATGCGGATCGGCGGGAGAACATCCGGCGGGTCGCCGAGGTCGCCGCCCTGTTCGCCGACGCCGGTGTGGTGGTGGTCGTTTCGCTGATCAGCCCGTTCGCCGAGCAGCGTGAGCTGGCGCGGCAGGTGCACGCGGACCGCGGGCTGCCGTTCGGCGAGATATTCGTCGACACGCCGCTCGAGGTGTGCGAGCGCCGCGATCCAAAGGGACTGTACGCGCGGGCGCGGGCCGGGGAGATCCGCGATTTCACCGGGATCGACTCGCCGTACGAACGTCCCGAACATGCCGATGTCGTCATCACACCCGAGGACGGCACACCGGCCGAGGTCGCCACCCGCATTCTCGAAGCGCTGCGACCCTAGCGGCACACCGCAATTCCCCACGACAACTCGCGACGAATCAGGAATCGAATGGACAACCCACCCGCAGAGGCCAGCACGCCGCCCGAACCGTCGATCACCGAGCCGTTCCGGGCCGCGATCGCCGAGGCCGAAAAATTGGTCGCCGCAGCCGATTTCATCGAAAGCGCGGAAGATCTCGCCGAGGGCTACGAATATCTCGCCGGGAGCATCGCGGCGGTATTGCAGCTGTCCGGGGTACACGGCACGAGCCATCCGCAGTTCGTCATCTCGACCGGCCCGTACACCAAGATGGGCCTGGACAATCCGGACACCCTCTACTACCACGCGAATATCGAACCCGGCGCGGAATACCTGATCACCGGAACCCGCGGCAGCACGGTCGACCTGAGTTTCCAGGTGCTGAAGGGCGATTACACCGCCAGCGATGTTCCCAACGGCGACGACGCCTTCGACGACCGCCGCCTGCAGATCGACGCGGACGGTAATTATCAGCTGCGATTCGGGCCGCCCAAGGCGGATCCGGGGCCGAATTACTTCGTCCTCGGTGCGGGCGGTTCGATGCTGGCCGTGCGTGAGGTGTACGGCGACTGGGCGAACGAGCGCAAGGGAACGATTCGCATCGAGCGCGTGGATACCATCGGAACCGCACCCGCCGCAGCGGATCTGGATCGGCTGCGCAAGCGCTATCGCGCCGCGGCGCGCGCACTGGTGCAGCGTATCCACACCTGGTTCAACTTTCCCAAGTGGTTCTACCTGGACCTGCCGGTCAATACGCTGACCGAGCCCCGGCTCACCCCGGGCGGACTCAGCACGCAGTACTCCTCGGTCGGGCATTTCGAGCTGGCCGAGGACCAGGCGCTGCTGATCACGGTGCCGAAATCCGATGCCCCCTACCAGGGTTTCCAGCTCGGCAGCCGCTGGTACATCTCGCTGGATTACGTCAACCACCAGACCAGCCTGAACAGCGCTCAGGCACAGGTGGATCCGGACGGCATGATCCGCATGGTCGTCTCGGCGCGCAATCCCGGCATCGCCAACTGGATCGAGACCACCGGACGGCGGCGCGGCATCCTCCAGTTCCGCTGGCAGCGTGTCGACCGGGCGATGACTCCCGCCGACGGACCCACCATCGAGGTGCTGGCACTGGACGAGGTGGCCGCGCACCTACCACACTACGAGACGAACAAGATCGACGAGAGTGGCTGGCGGGCAAGGATCGCCGAGCGGCAGCGGGCCTTCGCGGACAGGATGCCGGCATGACCGGGGCGACGCCGGAGGCTTCGGCGGAACGTCACGAGGCGGGCGCACCGGTCCTGCCCGGTGGACACGGCATGCTGCTCGCCGGCAAGGTCGTCGTGGTCAGCGGTGTCGGGCCGGGACTGGGGCGATCGATCTGCCTGCAAGCAGCGGCGCAGGGCGCCAAGGTCGTCCTCGCCGCTCGAACCGAATCACGGCTGGCCGAGGTGGCCGCGGAGGTGGCGGCGGCCGGTGGTGCGACGTTGAGTGTGCCCACCGATATCACCGACGACGCAGCGGTCGCGAACCTCCTCACCCGCACGGTCGAGACCTTCGGCCGGGTGGACGCGCTGGTCAACAACGCGTTCTCGGTGCCTTCGATGAAACCGCTGGAGCGCACCGACTTCCAGCAGATCCGGGACAGTGTGGAACTCACCGTGCTGGGCGGATTGCGGGTGACCAAGGCGTTCACCGACGAGCTGGCCAAAACCGAGGGCTCGGTGGTGATGATCAATTCGATGGTGCTGCGCCACTCCGAACCCCGTTACGGCAGTTACAAAGTCGCCAAGGCGGCTTTGCTGGCGATGTCCCAGACCTTGGCGACCGAGCTGGGCGCCAAGAAGATTCGAATCAACACCGTCGCACCCGGATATATCTGGAGCGATCAGCTGAAATGGTACTTCGGCGAGGTCGCGAAGAAGTACGGCATCACCGCCGAGCAGGTGTACGAGCAGACCGCGAGCCGTTCGGATCTGAAGCGACTGCCCGAACCCGACGAAATCGCCCGCGCGGTGGTGTTCTTCGCCTCCGACTGGTCCAGCGCCATCACCGGCCAGACCCTCGACGTCAACTGCGGCGAATACCACTACTGAAGGAATCGAAGAACATATGACCCCCCGTACCGACGTCGGCACGATCGAGGATCTGCACGCCTCGGCGACGAAAGCCTGCGGGCTCACCGATTTCGGGCCCGACGACTACACCGAGGCGCTGGGCGTGCTGCTGGAGTCGTATCAGCGCGACGCCGGGCTGACCGAACTCGGCAGCAAGATGAATCGCTATTTTCTGCGCGGGGCGCTGGTGGCCCGCGCGTTGAGCGAGGCGTCCTGGAAGGCCCATCCCGAGTACGCCGAAACTCCGGTCACCCGGCCGATATTCGTCACCGGACTGACCCGCACCGGCACGACCGCGCTGCACCGGTTGCTCGCGGCCGATCCGCAGCACCAGGCGCTGGAGATGTGGCTGACCGAGTACCCGCAACCGCGCCCGCCGCGCGAAACCTGGTCGCAGAACCCGATTTTCCAGCAGATCGATGCCGGGTTCGCGCAGCATCATGTGGAGAACCCCGAATTCATGGGCCTGCACTACATGTCGGCGGCCGAGGTGGAGGAGTGCTGGCAGCTGTTGCGGCAGACCGCGAAATCCATCGCATATGAGAGCCTCGCCTGGCTGCCGACGTATTCGCGGTGGCTGCAAAGCCAGGACTGGACCAACGCCTATGTCCGGCATCGCAAGAACCTTCAACTGATCGGGCTCGGTGACTCGCGGCGCTGGATCCTGAAGAACCCCAGCCACCTGTTCGCTCTCGACGCGCTGCTGGCGGTGTATCCGGACGCGCTGATCATCCAGACCCATCGCGACCCGGTGACGGTGATGGCCTCCACCTGCAGCCTGTCCGAGAACGCCACGAAGGGCTGGTCGACCACGTTCACCGGCAGCCGGATCGGCGAATCGCAGCTGGAACTGTGGTCGCGGGGGCTGCGCGAGTTCACCGCCGCGCGCAAGCGGCACGATCCGGCGCAGTTCGCCGACGTCGATTTCGCCGATCTGCGCGCGGATCCGCTCGGCACCATCGAATCCGTCTACCGGCAGTTCGGGATCGAGTTCACCGACGCCGCCAGGGCGGCCATGTCCGCCCTGGACGAGGAGAGCCGCAGCGGGGACCGCAAACCCGCGCACCGGTACGAGCTGGCCGACTACGGCCTGACCGAGGACCAGGTCAGGGCGCACTTCCCGGGCTGATGCGAGGGGTCGGCGCGGCGCGGACCCGAGCGGTTCGCGCCGCCGCGACCCGCCCACCGGCGAAGATCGTTTTGGCGTGTCCGTCGGATCTCGCCTATGTTCCGAAATCGCCTTTGTTGTGGGCAGATTCGGGCCGGAGGACATTGTGGTGAGTGAGGCTGTGCGCGACGAGGTCAATATCGTCATCTTCCGGTACGGAGATTCCGGGCAGATGGCCGATACGACCGTGCCGGTGCTGGTCGAGGACGGGTATCGGCAGGCGTGGCGGACGGTGATCCGCCAGCACGGGATGACCGCGGAGTCGGTCACGGGCATCGCCTCGGACTGGGCGCCCACCGAGGCCGACGAGACGTTCCTGCGCAAGAACTTCCCGAATCTGCGGGAGGTGTCCGCGGCGTTCGACCGGCCCGGTCCGGACGGCTGGGATCAGGCCCTGGCCGCCGCGGAGCAGGCGCGGCAGGAGATCGAGCGGCAGCTCGAGCAGGAGGAGTCGCAGCGCGCGAATCGGACCGATCGCGAGGCCGGTTCGGACGAGCCGCTGATGATCCCCATGCTGCGCACCGCGGCCGAGCCGCCGCGTCAGGTGGCATCGCGCGAGCTGATTCCCGGACAGCTGTACGTCGTGGTCGCGGGTGTCGCGCCGACGCCGCAGGGTTCGCTCGGCATGCACTGGGTGCTGGAAAAGCAGGTGCAGGAGGCGGGTTTCACATTCGATGACGTGCTCGCGGAGGCCAACGCGAACCTGGGCGAGGGGCTGCGCACGGTCCTGCGCGGGGAGTCCGCCCGCGAACGCGTCGTGCACTTCCAGGGCGTCGATTCGCGCCACCTGCCCGCCGCCGCGTTGGCCATCCCCGGCTTCACCGATCGGGTGGCCGGGCTGATCGGCGGCGACCGTTTCGTCGCCGCCTTCCCGTGCGAGGACCATCTGTACTTCGCCCGAGCCGATTCCGATGCCGCCGGCGTTCTCGCCGATCTGGTCCGGGAGCCGCACGACTGCGGTTCGGACCTCATCCCGACCGTCGTACTCCTCGAGCCCGCCGGTATGCGCGTCCTGGTCCAGTTTCCGCGCTGACGCCGAGTTGCCGGTCCCGCAACCGATCTCGCGCACGGGTCGGCAGCGCTCCGACGACTGCCGTCGTTGACGGCGTCTCGTGGGCGGCCCTGCGCGCACCGGGTGATTCCGGTCAGCAGATTTCGGCCGGATCTAGACCGGCTGCGCGACAACGGGTCCGCGCGGCAGATCGGCGAATACGCTTCTCGCGCAGGGGAAGCGGTGCCCTCGCGGCCGCCGGTGTCGATGGCCGCCTCGCCCACGGCCTCCCGCGACCAGGGGCGATCCCCGTCGTCTGACTATGGCGGTGTCGGGCTCGACTGCGCGGCAACGGTTCCGCGCAGCTCGAATCAACGCTCAGCTCGACTGGGATGACCCCCGGCTGAGGCGGTTCAGCAGACGGCCGATCGGGCCGCGGTCGTGTTCGGGGCGGGCCCATTCGGTGATGGCGGTCACTACCGCCGGATCAATGTGGTGCGGTGTGTGATAGTCCGCCGGAGTGGACGGCCCGGCGCCGGGGAAGAACATGTGGTCGTCCGCGTCGAAAACGTGAATGCTCGCGGCCGGATTCGCGGCCAGTCCGGTACGCCAGGCGGGCAGGTCGTCGGCGACGGTGACCTGGTAGTCCCGGCCGCCCTGCAGGACCAGGACCGGGCGGTGCAGTTGCGCGGCCGTCGCCACCTGGTCGAAGGCGCGCAGGTCCAGCCAGTACGACGCGGGCCAGCCGAACAGCAGCTCGGCGGCGGGTGTGTCGGGTGCGAGGTTCGGGTCCTCGGTCCGGGCGACCAGCGCGGCCGTGGCGTCGGAGGTTTTCGTCGTGTCCGGCGCGGTGTCGAGACCGGCCAGATACTCGAATACGCGCAGCGCGGCACGGGGGAGCGGCACGGTGTCGCAGGCCAGCATCGCCACTCCGGCGATCGAGGGATCGGCCGCGGCGGCCCGGACCGCGGCCTTACCGCCACCACTGTGCCCAACCAGGAATATCCGGTCCGGATCCACCCGCGGATTCCGCCGCAGCGCCTCGACCGCCGCGCGGATATGCGGCAGATACTCCTCCACCATGGTGAAGCCGAGTTCCCCGCCGAGTTCACCGTGTACCAGCGTGAGCTTGTCGAAGCGCACCACCGCGATTCCGCGAGTGGCCAGACCCCAGACGAGATCCTTGAATGGTTTGTTCGGTCCGGTGGTGACGTCCCGATCGCTCGGGCCGGACGCGACGAGTACGACGCCGGGCCGGCCGCGCCGTCCCTTCGGCAGCGTGAGTGTGCCGGGGTACGGCACGCGGCTGCGCCCCGAGCGTGACCGGGTGCTCGGTGAAGCGGCGCGTCGAGACGTATCGCGGTGGCGTCCAACCGGTTTCGATCGGTGGGGCAAGCCGCAAGCCGTGCAATCGGCCGTCGGCGTCGACGGCGAGACGGATGTGCAGGCTCCCGCGTTCGCACCGCATCGGGACGATCACCAGGGTGAGTCCGGCGTCGCGCGGTTCGGTGGTCACCGCGCCGAACTCATCGATCGCGCCGAGTTCGGCGACCTTCTCCGCCCAGCCCGCCCGGACGGTCTCGGCCGATACGACGGCCGCGAGCGGGGGTGCGAACAGCGCCTCCAGCTCACCGAATCGTTCCGCGCGAAGCAATTCCACCACCGTCGCCGCTACAGCCTCGGGCCCCGTATGCGCCATCGTCGCCAACGCCGCGGACGCGGCCACCGCCACCGTCGAGGATCGCCGGCGGGTGTTCGTCACAGCGATGGCCGTGCTGCTCGCCGAATTCGACGCATACCTGGACCGGGAAACCGCCGATCCGGCAACCGATCTGGTCGGCTACCGCCAGCATGCGCTCTAGCTCGACCCCGCGGAACTCGAGCAGTTGATCTTGGATTTACGCCGGGTGCTCGTGCCGCGGCTGGACAACGAGCCCGCTCCCGGGAGGGCCCAGTACCTGCTCAGCCCGATTCTGTTCCCGATCGAAAATTCGCCGGACCGAACCGAGTGAACCATGCTGCGACACAACTTTCCTGCC
>CBJNFW010000373.1:0-6927 GCA_966435935.1 uncultured Nocardia sp. | reverse complement strand
CAAACCCACAACCAGCTTCTCCAGAATCGCGCCACCACCCTCATCGACCTGCGCGCGCATCAGCCGGTCGTTGTGTTCCACGATATGAGCTTCCAGCCCCAGCAGACGCAGCGTGTTGGCCGCCTCGAGTCCCAACAGGCCGCCGCCGATCACCACACCGCGCGCCCCCGGGCCGCCCGCTTGGGCGGCGGCGCGGATGCGATCCAGATCCTCCACGGTCCGGTAGACGAAACACTGCGGCAGTTCGTGTCCCGGCACCGGCGGCACGAACGGATACGAGCCGGTGGCCAGAACCAGTCTGTCGTAGGCGATCACCGCGCCGAGCGAGGTGGTCACCGTGCGGGCGTCGCGATCGATCCGGTCCACCCGCTCGCCCAGCCGCAGCTCCACCAGCTCGTCGTCCTGAAATCTATTGCCGGGCAGCGCGAGTGCGTCCGCATTCCAGCCATCGACGTAGGCGGACAGCCCGACCCGGTCGTAGGCGGGCAGTGCTTCCTCCCCGACGATGACGATCCGCCACCGTCCGTCGGTGTCGCGGGACCGCAGTGCCTCCGCGAACCGATGCCCGACCATGCCGTGACCGGCGACCACCACTGTCCTGCAAGCGGATTCGACCGTGGATTTCATCTGTCCTCCGTGGCTGGGTTCGGGCTCGGGCGTTTCGGTTCAGCGGATACGGGCCGAAGGCTCCTGTACCGCGGCGGTTTCGCCGCTCGACAACGCCTGCGTCACCGTCTCGAGCGTGGAGGGCTCGGACTTGCCGCCGCGCGCCGCGTGCGGCCGTCGCAGGAAGACCGCGGTCACCACCATCGCGCAGACCACGTAGAAGCCCATGAACACCCAGAACGCGGTGGTCGCCGAGTTGGTCGAGGCGTAGGAGGACCGGAACACCAGGTTGATGCCGACGCCGCCGAGCGCGCCCACCGCGCCCACGAAACCGATCAGCGCGCCGGAGGTGTTCTGCGACCAGGCCGCCTGGGTCGCCGGATTCGCTTGCAGGCTCTTGGATTTCGCCTCGAAGACCGACGGGATGATCTTGGTGACCGAACCGTTGCCGATACCCGACAGCAGGAACAGCGCGATGAATCCCGCGACCAGCGCCACCATCGCCCCGCCGGTCGGCACGCCACCGTGCGCGTCACCGATCATCCCGGCGATACTGACCACCACCGCGGCCACGATCATGCCCAGGAACGTGTACAGCGTGACCTTGCTGCCGCCGAACCGATCGGACCACTTGCCGCCGTACGGGCGCATCACCGAGCCCAGCAGCGGGCCGATGAACGCGATCTGCGCGGCGTGCAGCGTGGCGTGCGCGACGCTCTCGCCACCGGCCTTGAAGCTGATCTGCAGAACCTGTCCGAACGCGAAGCTGAACCCGATGAACGAGCCGAAGGTGCCGATGTACAGGAACGCGATCGCCCACGACTGCGGCACCTTCAACGAGGTGAGCATGTAGGACATATCGGCCTTCTGGTTGCGCAGGTTGTCCATGTACAGCGCCGCGCCGACACCGGCGATCGCGATCAGCGCGAGATAGACCAGGCACACGATCGAGGCGTGTCCATAGGCGTTGCCGACCGTGGCGATGACCGCCAGTCCGACCAGCTGGATCAGCGGGACACCGAGATTGCCGCCGCCCGCGTTCATGCCCAGCGCCCAGCCCTTGAGCCGCTGCGGGTAGAAGGCGTTGATGTTCGTCATCGACGAGGCGAAATTGCCGCCGCCGAATCCGGCGAGCGCGGCGACCACCAGGAAGGTCGTGTACGAGGTGCCCGGATGGTTGACGAAATACAACGTCAGCAGGGTCGGAATCAGCAGCATGACCGCGCTGAAGATGGTCCAGTTGCGGCCGCCGAATCGGGCGGTCGCGACCGTGTACGGAATGCGGAGAAATCCGCCGACCAATGTCGGCACCGCACCGAGGAAGAATTTACCGGCCGGGTCGATGCCGAATTTGTCGGTGGGCATGAACAGCACCATGACCGACCAGATCGACCAGATCGAGAAGCCCACATGCTCGGCGAATACCGACCACACCAGGTTTCGTTTGGCGATGTCCTTACCGCCTGCCTCCCAGGCCTGGACATCCTCTGCGTTCCAATTATCGATATTGCGATTGCGCGACAGCGTGCTCAACGGGGCCTCCCACATCAGGTTGGCTCAACCCTAGAAAAAGGGTATTTCCGCCATGCTGCGCGGAATGTCCGAGACGTCAACGGTTCCGCACGGATATGTGGTGCGGCTCGTGAGATCGTGCCGTTTGTTTCGGCAGTGTGACACGGCGGTTGTGTGCCCGTCACGAAGTAACCCGGCATTGCCCGGCGCGCGAGTGAGGGACATATCGCGCGCGGTGCGAGTGCGTTGGCCGGCCCCGCGCGGGCTCGCCCCGCGACGGCCGGGAAACTCTCGATGTGCTGACATGAGTGCATGTCAGCGTGCGAGGAGGTCACTCGATGGTAGCCGCGCAGCCCCGCCCGGACGCCGGGCCGACGGCCCTGTCAACCGCGTGGTCGAAGGATATGGGCCTGCGGATCCCCGTGGTCAACGCGCCGATGGGCGGGGTGGCCGGTGGGCGGCTGGCCGCGGCCGTCACCGCGGCCGGCGGCCTGGGCATGATCGGGATGGGCAGCGCGGGGTCGGTGGCCGCGCTCGAACGCGAGCTCGGACAGTTGGGCGAGGGCGCGGGGCCGTTCGGCATCGGACTGGTGGACTGGGTCGCGGCCGCCCAGCCGGGACTGCTCGACCGGGCCATCGCGGCGAAGCCGGTGCTGATCTCGGTGAGTTTCGGGACGGACCTGTCCTGGGTTCCCCGCGTCCGTGCGGCCGGAATCCGCACCGCCACACAGGTTTACAACGCCGAGGAGGCGCGGCGCGCGGAACAGGCCGGTGTCGAGGTGCTGGTGGCCCGCGGCACGGAGGGCGGCGGGCACGGCGCGGTGGAGATGGCCACGTTACCGCTGCTCGATGCGGTTCTCGGCGCGGTATCGGTTCCGGTGCTGGCGGCCGGGGGAATCGGCTCGGCCCCCAGCCTGGCCGCGGTGCTGACCGCGGGGGCGGCGGGTGCGTGGCTCGGCACCTTCCTGGCCGCCTGCCCGGAATCGCTGTTGTCGCGGGACGGCCGGCGGGCCATGATCGCCGCCCGCGGAACCGATACGATCCTCACCCGCGCCTTCGACGTCGGCATGGGATTGCCTTGGGCGACAAGGTTTCCCACGCGCGTACTGCGCAACGAGTTCGCCGAGCGGTGGACCGGCCGGGAGGAGGAGCTGTCCCGCGATCCGGCGGCACGGGAGTCGCTCGCCGCCGCGATCGCGCGAGCGGACCAGCGGGTGACGCCGATCGATGCCGGACAGGGCGTCGGCCTGGTGACCGCCGCCGAACCGGTGGCGCAGGTGCTCGAGACATTGTGCGGGGGTGCCGCGCGGCTGCTCACGCGGTAGCTCAATCCTCGCTGCTGCGGCGGTCGCCCAGGAAGCGCAGCAGATCCGGATCGGCGGAGGTGAAGCGGTCCACCTCCTCACCGCCGGTGCACTGGCAGAGCACGACGGTCACCCGGTCCTCGCGGCGGTTCAGCACCCGCCACACCGCGCCGGAATCCTCCCAGCGTCGCAGGATCGCTACCGGGTCCGGCCGCTCCGATGATTCATGGGCCATGCGATCCATGATCGCGCACGGCACTCACCAGCGTTCGGGAGTCACGGGCGCGTCCCACGCCTTCGCGTAGCGGCTGTGGTCCGGGCGTTGCACGGCCTTGGCCCGGTAGACGATGTACGGGCGGGTGAGGTAACCGATCGGCGCGCTGAACATGTGCACGAGCCGGGTGTACGGCCACACGCCGATCAGTGTCAGCACGATCACCCCGTGCGCCTGGAACGTCCAGGGTGTGCCGACCATGAGTTCCGGATGCGGGTGCAGCGTGAAAATGCTGCGGAACCAAGGAGATACGGTTTCGCGGTAGTTGTAGGCGCCCCACAGCAGATTACTGCCGAGGGTGTTGAGGAGCCCGGTGATCAGGGCCGCGGCCAACAGAACGTACATGATCTTGTCGTTGTTCGTGGTGGCCTTGCGCACCGCGGGCACGGTGACTCGGCGGTACAGCAGGATCGCGATTCCGGCGACGACCGCGAGTCCGGCGACCGAGCCCGCCGAGACCGCCACCACGTGGTACAGCTCCTCGGACACGCCCACCGCATCGGTCCACGACCGCGGGATCAGCACACCCAGGACGTGACCGCCGATGACCCCGAGCATGCCGAAATGGAACAGCGGACTGCCCAGTCGCAGCAGCCGGCTCTCGTACAACTGCGAAGACCTTGTGGTCCAACCGAATTGGTCGGTGCGGTAGCGCCACAGATGGCCCAGCACGAAGGAGGTGAAGGCGATGTAGGGCAGGATCAGCCAGACGTCGGTAGTCATCGCCGGGCCTGCGATCCGTCGAACAGTGCGGGGTCCATCGTGTAGGGGTCCATCCCGACCTCCTCGTCCGGTGGTCCGGCCGCGGCCAGTTCGGCGATTCGGCGGCGGTCCGCGACCGTCAGCGGCGGCAGTGTGGCGACCACCGCGGCAACGACGTCCGCATAGGGAGATCCGTTGTCGCGCAGCGACAACCGCAGCAGTTCGATGACCGGGATGTGCTCGCCGAGCAGGCGCTCGCCGCCGACCGGGTCGACCGTCGCGGCGAATTCGAGCAGGACGGGCAGGTGGTCGGGCAGCTCCCGGTCGTCGAGTTCGACGCCCGCGTGCCGGTAGGCGTGTTTGAAGCGCAGCAGGGCCATTCCGCGCTTGCGCGTGTCGCCGTAGGCGTAGAACGTGAGGTGCATGCTGGAGCGGCGGCGCATGTCGAAGGTCTCGACATATTGCTGGGCGAGGTCGATCGGTGCGGACGCGCCGATGTGGTCGAGGAAGCGCCGCAACGGGATTCGCGCCTCATCGGGGAGATGGGCTGCCGCGTCCGCGATTCGGTCGACGGCGGTGAACAGGTGTTCGTCGGGATAGTCCAGCAGGAGGGCCGCGGTGCGCCAGATCAGGCGGCGATTCCGCTCGGACATCTGCACGGCGGGTTCGGGGCGGCGGCGTAATTTCAACAGGGTCATCGCTCGGCCCCGCTCGAAATCGGCGTCACGTCGTCGGCAGAGTTCTCGTTGCCGTTGCCGTTGCCGTTGCCGTTCGCTCGGCTCGCGTTGGCTCCGTTGCCATTGGCGGCGGCTCGGCCGGAGCCGTTCGCGGAGTGGCCGTTGCCGTTCGCGGCCGCCGGGACGAGTCCGTCGGTACTGCGACCGTCCCAGTTCAGCAGGTTGATCCGGTTCGTCTTCTGTTCCGGGGCAGCGTCATTGACATCGGTGAGGTGGAACTTCTCGACCATGGTGTCGAATGCCGTCATCCCCGGCCCGCCGTCGGTGTCCAGGCTGCAGCCGGTGGCGAGCGAATCCAACTCGTGCGCCTGTGATGTCGCGCCCTGTGGAATCACGTACCGGTGTTCGTATTTCGCGATGGCCAGCAGCCGGTACATGGCCTCGATCTCCTCGGGCTCGAGCCGCACCGACGGCGCGATCGCGGGATCGGGTTCCTTGCCGAGATTCACCGACCGCATGAACGAGCGCATGGCCGCCAGGCGCTGCATGGCCGCGCGCACCGGCCCGATTTCACCGGCGGTGAACAGTTCGGCGAGATATTCGATCGGAATACGCAGCGCGTCGATGGCGCCGAACAGGTTCGAGGCATCCTCGCCGTCGTGTCCGGTCCGCGACAGCGACTCCACCACCGGCGACAGCGGCGGCACGTACCAGACCATCGGCATGGTGCGGTATTCCGGATGCAGCGGCAGGGCGATCTGATAGTCCACGATCAGCTTGTACACCGGCGAATTCTGCGCGGCCTCCAGCCAATCCGGGCTGATCCCGGCGCGTTCTGCCTCGGCGATCACGCGCGGATCGTGCGGATTGAGGAACACTCCGAGCTGGCTGGGATACAGATCCTTCGGATCGGTGACCGAGGCCGCCTCGAGCACGGCGTCCGCGTCGTACAGCATCACGCCGATATAGCGCAGCCGCCCCACGCAGGTCTCCGAGCACACCGTCGGAATGCCGACCTCCACCCGCGGGTAGCAGAACGTGCACTTCTCCGCCTTGCCCGTCTTGTGGTTGAAATAGACCTTCTTGTAAGGACATCCGGTGACGCACTGCCGCCAGCCGCGGCAGGCGTCCTGATCCACGAGCACGATGCCGTCCTCGGACCGCTTGTAGATCGCCCCGGACGGGCAGGAGGCCACACAGGACGGATTCAGGCAGTGTTCACAGATCCTGGGCAGATAGAACATGAAGGTCTGCTCGAATTCCAGTTTGACCTGCTCCGAGAGCCGGGCCAGCAGCGGGTCCCGGCCGACCTGCTCCGGGCCCGAGCCCAGGTCGTCGTCCCAGTTCGCGCCCCAGGTGATCGTCGTATCCTCGCCGGTGATCAGGGATTTCGGCCGTGCGACGGGAGTGGTGTCCATGGCCGGGGCGGACAGCAGGTTGTCGTAGTCGTAACTCCACGGCTCGTAGTAGTCCTCGACCGTGGGCAGATCCGGATTGGCGAAGATGTTGAGCAGCCGCTTCATTCGCGATCCGGATTTCAGGGTGAGCCGGCCGTGCCGGGTGAGCCGCCAGCCGCCCTGCCACTTCTCCTGATCCTGGTACTGGCGCGGATAACCTTGTCCCGGGCGAGTTTCCACATTGTTGAACCACATGTACTCGGTGCCGCCGCGATTGGTCCAGGCCTGCTTGCAGGTGACGCTGCAGGTGTGACAGCCGATGCACTTGTCCAGGTTCATCACCATGGCCATCTGCGCCATGACACGCATATCAGTACTCCACTTCCTGCGAGCGTTTGCCGTGTTGAGTGGGCACAGCGTGGTGACCTCGTCGGGTTCGCATCAGTACTCCACTT
>CBJNFW010000372.1:0-6931 GCA_966435935.1 uncultured Nocardia sp. | reverse complement strand
CGCGGGCGATACGATCACGGTCGGCGAACACGTCCAGTTCCCGCCGCCGCTGCTGCGCCCGGGCCAGGTACAACGCCAGCGCAGCCTGCCCGGTGAACCCCCCACACAACTCGGCGATCTCGTCGGGATAGGGCGGTTGCCCGCCGCCGCGGGTGGCGACCAGCACACCGAGAACGGTGGTGCCAGTGTGCAACGGCAGCACCAGTACCGGACCGTCCCCGAACAGGTCGGTGTCGGTGGCGATGTCGTCACCGACACCGGGCACGGTAACCGAGGCTTTGCCGCGGAACACCTCGGCCACCGTGCCGGTGACCGGGACCCGCCGCCCGTGTTGCGCACCTGCTCCAGCCCACTGGGTGATGACCAGTTCGGTCACCTCTTCGGCGTGGACGTCGGAGTCCGGGCGGGTCGCCACCCACACTCGGTCGGAACCCGACAGCTCGCACGCCCGCCCCACGACGCGGCACAGCACGGCATCGGGGTCGGTCGCGGCCAGGAAATCGGTGGTCAGCTCCAAAGTCGCCGCGATCCACCGGTAGCGCAGCTGAGCGGACTCGAACAGCCGCGCTGGCGCGGCAAGGAATTTCGGCCGCAAATCGGACACGGACGCCGTGGCGGATGCGCTGTCGGTGTCGGTGTCTTCGTGGCTGAACAGGCGGAGCTGGACGGGGTGCATGCTGCTCATAGTGTGTCCCGATCGTTGTCGAATGCGGGTCTGCAGGCACAGTCGCCGAGCTGATAGATCACCCCGTGCAACGCCTCGACCGAAGACGCCAGCACCGCGAGCAGGGGCGGCAGCTCGGCGGTGAGGTTTTCACCGTAAGGCCACGTGCCATCGAACCAGCGGGTGTGCGTGGGCTCAGCATCTATCCGATCCCGCAGTGGCCCGACGCCCGGGCCCGAGGTTGGGTTCCCCGGCTGTCATGACCCGGCACGTCCTGTCGGTCGTTTCGTTGCGGGGGCGTCGGCGATACCGGACGTAGACGATGCGCCATATCGGCCCTGCTCGGGAACGGACTGCGGTGGTCAGATCGGGAAACTCGATAGCGAGGTCGCTCGATCGTGGCCACCAGGTCGCATCGATATAACCGCTCGCCTCGGAGTCCAGGCACAGACGTAATCGCGGCGCATCATCGAGCTTGCGACGAAGCCGTGCCGCATGCACGGTCGTCGATTGTGGCGTCATCGGACGCTCCTGCCGCGGCCCCTCCGGAAAGGCCGGATGTCGAATTCGGGAACGGCGAGCCCTCTGCCGGTCAGCGCACGTGATGCCCTCGAATATTTCTAGCCTACACGCCGGGGCGCACCGCCCGAGATACAACAGCCGACAGCAGACAAGCCCGCCCGACCGGCCCGCACCACAAGACCGTGACCCGCGTTTGACAACCGGCTGACAAGTCAGCGTGACGGGATAGCTGCGAGCGGGCCCGCAGCCTGTTCGACAGTACCGACGCGGTAATTACCGGACCGAGGTCTACTCGTTCGACACCGCCGCGGTCCTGCGGTCGGAAACGATCGGGGGCTCGAGGGGGCACGGCCTCACCGCGTGGCCCTCGCCGTGGTCCCCAGCTAAGCCCGTCGGATATGGCGATCCACAACCATGCGTCAGATTCGATCGATGTCGACCGTGCCGTCGTCGGTGAAACGGTGGAACGGCCAACCTAGAACCGAGTGCGTCCGAACACGCGTGGACCTCGGACACAGGCGACCGCGCCAGCTGCTCATCCGAACTGGCGCGCTCTCGGCGACCGAGGTCTCCCGGGAGACGCGGTGACCTGCCCACGACTTACCCACGCCGCGTCACTCGACCCGGGAATCGGGGTAGATCGAGTACAGCTACAGCGTCGGCCCTTCATCGCCCCCGAAGCCGCTCACGGCGGCGCTTAAGAGAACTTCGAAAATCCGACAGAATCCCTGGTCGGCCTCGCAGAGCGACTATGAAAACGTGTCGAAAAGTCTTGCTGTGCAACAAGTCCTGTCGGGCCTTTGTCCTACAGTCACGCCGATGACCGACACCTCCGTCGCGACGCAGGCGATCGTTCTCGACAGTGACGCTCTCGACCGACCCCGATCAGCGGAGGCGGGGCCTCGTCGGGTACGCACGGTGTCGACCACCGGCCAGTTGCTCGACCACCGGATCCACGCGCTGACCGAGCCGGGTGCCAGAAGATCTTCTTGGACAAGAAGTCTGCTCGGGCCCCGAAACAACCCGCACCGAGTTCGCTGACAACGCAGCGTACCGGTTTGGCCGACACGGGTCAGGGTATGGCCGCAACAGGTCACCGTATTCTTCCCGGGAAGAACCCTGTGATCGAGAACGTGACGGTTCAAATGAGCAGCCGGCGCGTTCGCCTGTCCGAACGTCAGCACCCACCCTGGATTCCGCGACCGGGCCTTCGCGGGTGCAGATCGAACTCACCGCGATCAGCACACCGCAACGCGTCGACGTTCGAACCCGACGGTGCATCCGCCTGTCAGCGCCGGGTGTCCAGGCAGGCAAGACTTCGGCCCGGCCGCCGCCTCGGCGTGTTCACTCGGGCGATATGCGCTCGCGCACTGTTAGTAACAGATGGTCGAACTCGGTCACGATCGCAGGGGCGGGCCGGGTCAAGGTGGGCAGTTCGGCGACCAGTTGTTCGGCCAAGGCACGCAGTTTGGTGTTGGTCTCCTGTGACCACCACACCAGGACCTTGAACGCCTGAGCCTCGTTGATCCCATACATCCGCATCAGTACCCCCTTGGCCCGCTCGATCACCGCCCGCGTTTCCACGATGTCGGGCAGCCGCTGATTCAGCGCCTCCTGCTCTGCTTCTGCCAAGGTCTGGGACAGGTCGATATAGAAGCCCGAGGTACCGATCTAGCGCCCGTCGGTGTCCAGGAGGCGGTCCGCGACGACCATGAACGAGTGTTCGGTGCCGTGAGTGTCGATGAACCGGTGCCGACTCGAGAACGGCTCCCCGTGCTCGACCGAGCGGGCGATGGCCTCAGCGACGTGCTCGCGATCATCGGGATGCTTGTGCGCCAGCAGTAACTCTGTGGTCGGTTCGATCTCCCCCGGCACATAGCCATGCATCCGGAAAATCTCCGCGGACCACTCCCACCGCTGATCAGCAAACCAGAACCGAAAACTCCCCGCCATCGACCGCGGCCTCGGCACCGAGCCCGGCACCGGCAGCGACGGACGCGCATCCGACGACTCCGCAGAATTCACCGATCCAGTATGTACACCCCGGCCATGCCTCCGCCACCTGCGCCGATAATGCGCGAGCGCCGGAATTCCATGCTTTACGCGGCCACAGCAGTGGTAGACCACCTGCAGCCTCCCCGCGCATCCCGTAGCGATCACGCCCCGCGACCACGGACACGGTCCACCAGCATCTGCTGCCACACCGGTCGCGGTGGCGCTGCTCAGCTCACACACGCCCCGATGATTACCCCCAGTCGATCACGCGGGCGGTCGCCGACCGGCTCGCCACGCTGGATCTGGTCGATAATGGCGAGCGGGCAACACTGTGAATCGCCTCGGTCAACTGGTGGAGCCGATGAAAGGGTTGCGGCGCGTGGCGAGCCGCGTGTAAAGCGTCTGCTGGATGGTGTCGCGGACCTGATTGGTGACCTCGAGCCGAGTCATTGGATCATCGGCGGTTTCGGGCCGGTAGGCGCCGGTGGTGATGGGTTCGCCGAATTCGATGTACCACTTCGACGGCAGCGGGATACCGCCCAGCAAGCCCAGGTGCGGGAACAACGGCGTCACCGGGAAGTACGGCAGTCCGAGCAGCCGGGCCAGCGGCTTCAGGTCGGCGAGTTTGGGATATATCTCCTCCGAGCCGACGATCGCGCACGGGATGATCGGCACCCCCGTCTTCACAGCGGTCGACGCGAACCCGCCGCGCCCGAAGCGTTGCAGCTGGTAGCGCTCACCGTAGGGCTTGCCCACACCCTTGAAGCCCTCGGGAAACACACCCACCAGCTCACCAGAACGCAACAGCCGCTCGGCGTTGGCACGGCAGGCCCGGGTGTGGCCGGCCTTGCGGGCCAGCGCACCCATGACCGGTGTTTCGAAGACGAGGTCGGCGGCCAGCAGGCGTAGCGCCCGCTGCTTGGGGTGCCGATCGTGCACGGCCAACTGCACCATGAGCCCGTCCAGCGCCACCACACCGGCATGGTTGGCCACGATGAGGGCGGCCTCGGATTCGGGAATGTTCTCGATGCCGTCGACCTGTACCCGGAACCACAGCTCGGCCAGCGGCCGCAGTACTGGAAGCAGGACGGATTCGAGCAGATGCTCATCGAGGCCGAACTCGTCGACCTGATAGTCCCCGGAGAGACGACGGCCGGCGAACTCGGCCGTGCTGCGGATCGTGCCTCGCGCCAGTTCGCCGAGCGCCGGCGGCTGCCGGGGTACCGCATCGGCCAGCCGTTCGGTCAGCGACATCACCGAACTCAGCGCCGCCCGCCCCGGCCACCGCTCGTGCAGCCGAATCACTCGGCCACATCATTCATCGATGTGCTCTGGTCGGACACTCACCAGGCCAGATCCGCCGACTATTCGTCGACGGTCAACCGTGAAATCAGCGACCGGCCGACAACAACTCGGCTCCGGAGAAAGTCGTCGAATACCCGCACCGTCGGCAGTGAGTTTCTCTGAGCGCATGACGTGAACCACCCTTCGATTCGGTCCGAGGAACTGACGCCGAGGAGCGTGGAGCCTACAAGCGCGACGAGCGGTTCGAATCGAATCACGGTCGGGCCCGGCGCGCACTTCTCAGGTGACCTCTGGAGGGACGCACGTTATGTCCGGCGGATCGCCGATTACGCACATCGCTGTCATCGTGTGCCGTTATCCGGCTGGTCAGCTTTTGTCGACTCGATCTCGACGACCCCCAGATCTGTCGACGCTCTCAGTACACCCTGAGCGAGCCCCGATGTCAACATCGTAGGTCTACGGAGTTCGAGGCATGGTGAGCGTTGTAGCCGGATGGAGGACGATTACCGGCAGCCTTTCCGCGCTGCGTCAACAATGTAGGTCTACACTTCTCTTTACAGAGAGCCGAGATCGAAGAATAGGATGCTGTCCACGATGGCCGAATCGCCGATCAACCAGAAGTCAGCCCAGCCGGGCGCGGGGCGTTTCGATCGTCGGTCTCCCGGACACGAGGATGGTCGCGTGACGCGGGCCGCGGTGCTGTCCGCGGCGCTGGAGATCGTTGATCGTGACGGGGTCGACGGATTGTCGATGCGGCGGCTTGCCGATGCGGTGGGGCGCGATCCGATGGTGATCTATCGCCATGTGCCGAACAAGGCCGCAGTGCTCGACGGTGTGGCCGAGGTTGTGTTGGCGCAGTTGTCCGTCGATGCCACCGATTCGGACTGGATGGCCCAATTGCGGACTGTGGCACGGGATTTCCGGCGGCTGGCGTTGGCACATCCGCATGCGGTGCCACTGTTGGTCACTCGGCCGCTGGCGACACCGCTGGGGTTGCGATCGCGGGCGGTACTGCGGCCCCTGGAGGACATCCTGGCACTGCTGACGCGCGCCGAATTCTCCGGCGCGGAGGCACTGCATGTTTACCGGGCGCTGTTCGGATTCCTCTTCGGGCATGTTCTCAACGAGTTGCAGGAGATCGTGGAGAACCCCGACGAAACCGACGACCTGCTCCGGCTCGGGCTGTACCGGCTGCCTGTCGCAGAGTTCCCGGTGCTGCGCGAGCTTGCGACGGTGCTGGCGGATTACGACGGCGCCGCCGAACTCGAACGGGGCCTCGACATCCTGCTCACCGGCCTGGCCGCAGACTCGTCCGAGGGTGGCGCCTCCCAGCAACGATGACCTCGGAAGACATACGTCAACGGCGTAACTCTACGATGTAGACAGGCTGGGTTACCGGAGCTACGCTGAGGTGATAGCCGGTGCATGCGTCGAACGGTCGGCCGACTCGGCTGCCGTGGCCGAACCGCACACCCGGGGACGGGAATCTTTCCGATGACCCAGAACAAGATCGCGCACCGAATCCGGACTTCCAAGGAAGGCCTCGGGAAAAGCCTCCGCAACGTCGGTACCCGGGCCCCCACCGAAGGCCGGGTCGGGGGCCATGGCCCCTTCGACTGGCTGGAGCACAATCTGAGGGGCGTGTTCAAGCGCTGATATGGCCATTACACAGGTCGCTGTCTACGCGCATCTGAGCACGGCCGACATCGAGGCGCTGGGACATGAGCTCGACGCAATCCGCCAGGACATCGAGGATCAGCGCGGAACGCGGGATGCGAACTACATCCGCCGCACCATCACATTCCAGCGCGCTCTAGACGCCGCAGCCCGACTGGCGATCGCGGTGAGCCGCGGCAGGCTCGGGTGGATTCTGGGAGTTACCGGCTTGGCGGCGGCCAAAAGTGTCGAGAACATGGAGATCGGCCACAACGTCTGCCACGGTCAATGGGATTGGATGAACGATCCGGAAATCCATTCCACCACCTGGGAATGGGATATGGCGGGCCTGTCGTCGCAGTGGCGTCATGGCCACAACTATCGCCACCATGTGTTCACCAACGTTCTCGGCTTCGACGACGATGTCGGCTTCGGCGTGATGCGCGTGACTCGCGACCAGCGCTGGCGTCCGTACATGCTGGTGCAGCCGTTGCAGAACCTGGTGTTGGCGGCCACGTTCGAATGGGGCATCGCGATTCACGGTCTGGATGCGGCATGGGCCCGCGCGACCTCCACAGCGGAGAAACTCAGCCAGGCTCGCGCGTTGATCCGGAAGATCGCCCGGCAGGCCGGCAAGGACTACCTGCTATTCCCGATACTTAGCGGCCGACGGTGGCAACGCACCCTGATGGCGAACCTGGCGGCGAACATGCTTCGCAACCTCTGGGCCTATCTGGTGATCTTCTGCGGACATTTCCCCGACGGCGCCGAGAAATTCACCGCCACGGT
>CBJNFW010000371.1:0-7052 GCA_966435935.1 uncultured Nocardia sp. | reverse complement strand
TTCCCCGCCGCGAGCCGGTCGAATGATTTGCTCCCAAGCTCACACCCCGGGGTGAGATCCCCCCACCCACGGGGCCCGGGAGTCATCTCGAGGGTTGCTGTCGCGGGTGCCGCCGAACAGGGAGATTAGAGGTACGAACACCGCCGCCACCGAGACCCTGGAGATCCGATCTTGCACACGAGCGCTCCGACACTCCCGCACGATGTCGGCAATCATGCACGCGTCGCGGAGACCGACAGCAAGCCTCGTCACCGTATTCCTGCTATCGCGCACCGCTTTCGTGCCGTGGCCGCGTTGAACCGTCCCGGTCGTGGGCATTCTCGTCCTGGCACTGCTCGTTCCCTGGCAGGGGGCACCCGGAAATCACGGCGGAGGCAGGTGTTGGCGGGCCTCGGTGTGCTCGGGGCTGTCGTGGTGTTCGTTGTCCCGCAGCCGGTTGCCGGGGCGGCCGTGGGTTCCGGGGGTGCGGAAAATCCCGCAGCCCGTGCGGCTGTCATGGAGTTGACCGGAGCGCATCCGGGCGCGGTCGCGATCCCGGCGGATTTCGCCGACGACAGTGGATACCAGCCGGTGCTCACGGACGGACTTCAGGTCGATCCCGGTGGCGCCTGCTCCTCCCCGGTACCGCTACCCGCCGAATTCCGGACCGCGTGCCAGGCGCACGACCTCGGCTACGACATGTTGCGTTACGCCGACGACCACGGGCAGCCGCTGGGCCCGTGGGCGCGCCAGGCCGTCGACGCAACGCTCGAACAGAGATTGCGGGACGTCTGCGATCACCACCACGGGCTGGGGCAGGCCCGGTGTCAGGCTACGGCCAACGTCGCGGCGAACGCGGTGGACCTGAACTCCCGCCGTCAGAACTACGCGACGCCCCGGCCCGAGTACATCTTCGGGATCATCCAGCTCTCGGGCGAACATCTCGGCTACCAACTCCTGGCCGTTGCGGCCACTGCCGCACTGGTGCTCGGTGGTATCGCGCTTGCTCGTCACCGAGTTCGTACGCGGCAGGCGGCGGCGAACGGCGCAGAACACCGAAACGACGCCAGCTCGCGCGCCGGGTGGGTACCCCTCGACTCACCGGCGCCCGCTTCGAGGAGCGGTCGCATCCCGTGTCGCACATGCCGGGACGATTGGCCGCGCCTCGATCTGGCCCGGGTCGCACTGGCCTGAATCCCTCAGGCCGCGGACGCCGGGCCGGTTCGGTCGGTGACGCGGGCGGCTTCGGCGAGGATCTGGAGTCCGGCGGCGACCTTGCCGGACATGATGTTGAGCTGTTCGGGCGGGACGGGAGTGCTGGTGGCGGCGGCGTCGGCCAGGTGGTCGCGGACCTGCTCCAACCACAGCTGCGCGAACTGGATGTGGCGGTCGAGTGGCATGAAGACACTGTACCGAAATTCGAACATCAGTTCGAGCATTCCGTCCGTTCGGCTCAGGCGAACATGTCGGGACTCAGGTAGGTGTCGGTCTTCACGTTGCTCCATTGCACTCGCATCTCGGCCTTGTAATCGTGGCCCGGAGTCGGATTGGCCAGGCCGCCCGGCCGGTAGTGGTGCGGACCGGTCGCGGCGGGAAAGTCGGTCATGAAAACCCTTACGCCGCCGGGCTTTTCGGTGTAGTCCCACAGCCACAGGTGAATCGTGCCCGTCGCGCCGTTGGCGAAATCGGTGTACCCGGTGTAGTTCAGGGTGGCGCCGTCCTCGCTGATGCACACGTGGGCGTATCCCGGTCCGCCGCATCCGCCGGCGCGATCCGCCGAGGCGGTCCCCGTCGACATAGCCACCGCCGCAGCCGTCATCACCACTCCGCTGAGCACTGCTCCGGCACGGCCGTACTCGGACTTCGACATCTGTTTCTCCCTACGAAGGCTCGCCATTGCGAACAGATACGAACGTCCCGCCGTGTCGGCGGTGCGCCGTCCGTACTGCCTGGACGCCTAATACATCGTGGGAAAGCCGCTCGAGCGCAACACCACTCGACAGCGCGGGCGCGAAAACCGGTTCGCCGCACGGCCGCACAATGCGCGACCCGAGCTAGTTCGCGCCAGTCAACGCCATCCCGGCGCCTACTCCGATGATCATCAATCCACCTGTGCTGCTGACTGTTTCGAGGCGACGAGGCGAGCGAACGAACCACGAGCGCGCCGTTGCCGCCACCAGCGCCCAGGTGCTGTCCGAAAGCGCCTGGATCGCTAGGAATATCGCGCCGAGGGTCAGCAATTGCGCGGGCAGCGCGCCCCGGGCCGGTTCCGCGAATTGCGGGAGGACCGCGGCGAAGAACACGATCGTCTTGGGGTTGGTGGCTCCGACGACGAACCCCTGCCGGAAGACCCGGCGGCTGTCGGTGTCCGGAACCTTCGATTGCAGCGCCGCCGCGAGCCTCTTGCGTTGCCGAATCGTGCTGACGCCCAGGTAGATCAGATATGCCGCGCCGACGATCTTCACGATCAGGAACAGCATCGCCGAGGCCATCAGAACCGCGCCCAGGCCGAACGACACCGCGATCAGCGGTACGAAGGACCCGCTGACGCCACCGGCGACCGACACGACCGCGGGCCTTCGCCCCAGACTCAGTGCGCGCCCAACGGCGAACAGCACGTTCGGTCCCGGAATGACGATGATGATCAGCGCGGCCACGGCGAACGCCGCGGCATGTGACAGCGGAACCATCTCTCGAAGCGTAGCCGTTGTTCATCGCGCCGGTGGCGGATACGGCGACGGCGAGATCGAATGCGCCTGTGCCGCGGGGCCTATCGCGATACCGCGATGATCGGCGACGGGCACCGGAACCGGACGGTGCCACGCCCCATCGCGCTCGGCGGCGATCGTCTGCCGTCGGCGCGATGAGCGCGGGATGGGAAACGGCGCGGTGGTCAGCTCGCCGCGGCGTCGAACGTGCCGGGTTGGTACGCGCCGCCCTTGGTCCTGGTGATCACCAGCAGCCGGTTGGCGGCGTTGATCATGGCGACCAGGTAGACCAGCGCGGCGATCTGGTCGTCATCGAAGTGCTCGCGCACCAGGGCCCAGGTTTCGTCGCAGACGCCGTGGCCGGCGTCGGCCATGCGGGTGCCCTCCTCGGCCAGGGCCAGTGCGGCCTGTTCGGCGTCGGTGAACACCGTGGATTCGCGCCAGGCGGCGACCAGGTTGACTCGGACGGCGGGCTCACCGGCCGCGGCGAGTTCCTTGGCGTGCGCGTCGACGCAGTATCCGCAGCCGTTGATCTGACTGGCGCGCAACTCGACCAGTTCGATCAGGGATTTCGGCAGCGGTGACCGCATGATCGCCGTGCTGGTGTTGGCGAAGCGCTTGCCGATCTCGGCGCCGAGCTGGTTGGCATTCAGGTCGAAACGGGGTTCCATCGGGTGGTCCTCACTCGCGGTAACGGATTGAACGATCACAAGACGGCTCGGGGCCGACCGGGATAACGGCATCGCGGTGTGAGGTGAACCATGCCGCTTCCGTGTTACGGCGCGGCGGTCACCGGCGTCGGATGGGCGAGACTCGCCTCCAGAAAGCAGCAGCCATGGCAGATACGAACACCGCACCGCCCGTCAGCGGCAGCGGCCGCCCGGACCCGGCCACCGAAGCCTTTGTCGCACACCGCAATCTGCTGTTCACCGTCGCATACGAGCTGCTCGGTTCGGCCGCCGACGCCGAAGACGTCCTGCAGGAAACCTGGCTGCGGTGGACGGGCGTCGATCTCGACACCGTTCGGGACCAGCGCGCATACCTGATCCGGATCACCACGCGCCGGGCACTCGACCGGCTGCGCGCACTCGGTCGCCGCAAGGAGTCGTACATCGGTCCGTGGTTACCGGAACCGCTGCTCACAGCGCCCGACGTGGCCGAGGATATCGAACTGGCCGAACATATTTCGATGGCGATGCTGCTCGTGCTGGAAACCCTGTTGCCGATCGAGCGGGCGGTCTTCGTCCTGCGCGAGGTCTTCGATCTGGAATACGAGGAGATCGCCGAGGCCGTCGGCAGAACTCCGACCGCGGTCCGCCAGCTCGCCTACCGGGCCCGCTCGCACGTCTCGGCCCGACGCCCGCGCGGAAAGGTATCCGCCGCAGACACCAGGGCAGCGCTCACGGCCTTCCAGCGCGCCGTGGACACCGGCGACCTGCAACATCTGCTCGACATCCTCGCGCCCGACGTCGTATTCCTCGGTGACGGTGGCGGCATCGCCCAGGCCGCCCTGACACCCATCGTCGGAGTGGAGGCCGTCACCGCCGTCCTGTCCGCCGGACTGGGCAATCTGGCCGCCCGCACGCCCGAACCGGTTCATGTCAACGGCCATCCGGCGCTGCTGTTCCGCATCGACGGCCGGATCGACACCGTCCTGGCCCTGCGGCTCGACGACGGCCGCATCACCGGTCTGTACGCGGTCCGCAATCCCGGCAAACTCGAGCGGGTGCAGGGCGAAACCGTCCTGCTTCGCTGAATCCGGGACTGGCTGCGGCGCAACGAGTTTCGGAAAGTCCGAGCGAAGGCCTGCCGTTGGCATCCGGCTGGCGCACCTGGCCGGCGTTGCGTATCGATGTCGTTGTGGTGGGGCCGGTGGTGCAGATCGCGGCCGCTGCTTCCGAAGTCGTGCTGGCATGTTCGCTGGGCGGGTCCGGACTCGAGCGCGAAACATCCTGCGGCAGTGGCTGTCGGGGTCAATGAGTGAAAGTGCGACGGTAGGCGGTGGGGGTGGTGCCGAGGTTGCGGCGGAAGTGCAGGCGGAGGTTGGCGGCGGTGCCGAGTCCGCAGGCGCGGGCGATGTGGTCGATCGGCTGCTCGGTGGTTTCCAGCAGTTCGCGGGCCCGGCCGAGGCGGGCGTTGAGCAGCCATTGCATCGGGGTCGTGCCGGTCTCCTCGGCGAAGCGGCGCATGAGGGTGCGTTGTGAGACGCCCGCGTGCCGGGCGAGCAGCCGCAGCGTGAGCGGTTCGCCGAGACGTCGCAGAGCCCAGCCTCGGGTATCGGACAGCGACGTCTCGCCGGCCACCGGAACGGGTGCGGGAACATATTGGGCCTGACCGCCTTCGCGATGCGGTGCTGCCACCACACCGCGGGCGATCCGATTGGCCGTCACCGCGCCGAGGTCGCGGCGCACGATGTGCAGGCACAGATCGATACCGCAGCACACCCCGGCCGAGGTGAGCACATCTCCCTCGTCGACGTACAGCACGTCGCGCTCGACGCGCACCGCCGGGAAACCCTGCTCGAAATCATCGATGTACTGCCAGTGGGTCGTGGCGCGCACACCGTCCAGGATGCCCGCGGCGGCCAGCGAGAAGGCCCCGGTGCAGATCGATACCAGGCGTTTGCCCTGCTCGCGGGTCTGCTGAAGCAACTCGACCGCGGCTTCGGGTGGACGACAGGGGATTTCGCAACCCGGCACGATCACGGTGTCGGCGGCGCGCACCTGTTCCGGACCTCCGGCGGCGGTGACGGTGAAACCCGCGCTGGTGCTCACCGTCGGCGTGAGAGCGCACAGCGTCATCTCGTACGGGGTCTCCGGGCGGGCGCTGAAGATCTGCGCCGGAATGGACAGATCGAGCGGGGTGACCCCGTCCAGCGCCAGCACCGCGACTCGATGCACAGCCATGGCAATATCCTAACGAAACGAGGCAATCTCGCCACTCACCAGTTCAGGATGCTGAGCGGCAGGCTGGAGAACATGACCGATCCGGCCCGCGAACTCATCGCACTACCCAGCACGCCCCTGGCCGATGCCATCGTGAACCTGATCCGAGGGGTGGAATCGACGTCTGTGTTCAACCACAGCATCCGCACCTATCTGTTCGCCCGGCTGGTCGCCGCGCGCCGGGGCCTGAGCGCGGATCACGACTACGACGACGCCCTGCTCTTCGCCGCGTGCGCCATGCACGACCTCGGCGTCGCCGCCGACAGCCCGCGCACCCAGCGGTTCGAGGTCGAAGGCGCGGACCGGGCCGCGAATTTCCTGCGCGAGAGGGGGATCGGCGCGCGCGAGGCCGACCGGGTGTGGCAGGCCATCGCCCTGCACACCTCGCCGGGCATCGCCGAACGTCGCGGAGTGCTGTGCGTACTCGTGCGCGAAGGCGTCGCCGTGGATTTCGGCGGACCGCTGGGCGCGAACCATCTCGCGGATCTCACCGAGGAGCAGGCCGAGGCCGTGCACACCGCCTATCCGCGACTGGACATGGTCCGCTCCCTCACCGACGCGATCGTCGCGCAGGCCGCCGAGAATCCGGCGAATGCGCCCCGGTACTCGCTGCCGGGCGAATTGCTGCGCGAACGCGAAACCTTCGGCCACACCAGGCTGGAGCACTCCTGCCGAACGTCCCGATGGGGCAACTGATCAGAAAGGTAGCACCGATGACCATCCAGACCATCGAAATCGCGGACAGCTCAGCGGTTTTCGGTAAGACGACCGAAGCCTTCGCCCGCTTCGGGCATTCCGCCGCGGTCCGCGCCCACGGCCTGCTGTTCATCTCCGGCCAGATCGGCCGCCGCCCGGACGGGACCGCCGGTGAAACCGTCGAGGAGCAAACCGAACTCGCATTGCGCCGCATCGAGGAGATCCTGCGCCAGGAGAACCTCGACCTCACCGCCCTGGTCGACGTCACCAGCTACCACGTCGACATCCGCCGTAATCTTCCCGGATTCCTCACCGCCAAACAACGTTTCATCCGCGCCCCGTATCCCGCCTGGTCCATCATCGGCGTCGACGGCCTGGCCGGTCCGGAACTCCTCGTCGAAATCCGCGCAACCGCAACATATCCCGAGCGCGGCTGACCCGGCATCCACGCTGTGGACCTGGTTGAGCGCGATCACCGAAATAGGAACCGTGATCGTGGGTGTGCTCGCCGTGCGCGCCAGAGCGCACGATCGGCCCCGGCGATCCCCTCCGGCGCAGCGTCGAGAACCATCGCGCCGCACTGACCGCGCCCGGAAGACTCGCCGGGACTGTGCGGCGCGATACTGCGCATCACAATCCCGGCAGAGCGATCAATCCGGGTGTCCGAGCTGAATTCAGTTGGCGGGCTTGCCGAACCAGCGAGACAGGTGGTCGTTCAGGTCCT
>CBJNFW010000370.1:0-7054 GCA_966435935.1 uncultured Nocardia sp. | reverse complement strand
AGTTCGTCCTCGGTGCGGCCCGCGGCCATGGCGGCGCTCGGAGCGGTCACTCCGAGCAGCTGCGACACCAGGGGATTTCCTGGTGTCGCAGCGGTTCCGGGAAGGGTCGATGCCGTACTGGGAGGTGGAACCGAAAATTTCACGGCCTCGGCTCCGTCCGCGACCGACCGAATCCGCGCACCGACGGCGATTATCACCTCTTGCACCTGCGTGAGCTGCTGGAAGAACTTTTGCGCGGATTCGGTCGCGGCGTTGGCGATCTGCCCCTTCGCGCCCGTCGCGAGCGCGTTCTGAACGGCGAGATTCGAACCGAACAGGCCACCACCGAGGTTGGTCGCGATGTCGTTCCAGTGCGTCGCGTGAGTCTGCAACATGCCGGGCATCAACGACTGAGCGCCGGAATAGATATCTTGATGAGATTTGCCGGCCCAGTTCTCGAGGTCGTTGACGTAAGGATTATCGGTATCGCTGTACGACAGTTGGCTCTGCAAGCTCTGCGCCCCAGCCCTGGCTGTATTTGCATCGGCTATCGCAGAGGCCGCTTTGGGATCTACTCCGAAAAGCTGGGTCAGCAAGGAATTCGGCGCGTCGCCCCCCGGGGTGGTCATATTCAGTTACCCTTCCCGATCTCCGCCTCGATAATAGTCGCTGTGGTCAGCATGTCGTCACAAGGAGGCGTTTCATTGGAATCTGTCTCGTCGGTGAGATCGGTATTTATCTGAACGAACCCAACCTTTGTACGAAGATCGAGTTCGCAGGCCCCTTTGAATTGCTGATCATTAACCCATATACCCTCCCGCCCATTCACGGTGACCGCCGTTGTACGAGAGGCATGCTTCTGGAGATCCTGCTCCCACGGAACATTTCCCGAATTCACCGTGAGGTCCCGCAACTTGGACTTGAACCCACAGGTCAACCACGTTTGTTCTGCGACAAAGTCTGTGACCCTGTGCCGTGAGGACGGATCGAACCCAGCTTTTTGAATCGCCTCGTCACTGATCCACGTACATGGGTCGAATAACACTTTGGGCATGCCGTTGGAGTACTGATTGTTGTCCTGCGACGGTGGCTGAACCTTTGGGTCGGTAATCGTCGGCCGCGCAGCTGAGGTATTCACTGACGCCGATACGGACGAGACGTTCTCCGCATTCCCGCTGGAGTTCTCACCATTATTCGACGAGCAAGCGACGCTTGCCGCCATTACGGCCACGCAGATACCGGCCCAGACCGAAACTTTCATTTACCGACTCCATTCGCCGCAGTCTGGATAGCCCTCTTATGCAGTTCATCTGCGTCCTGAATCTGCTTTGCAGCCAATAGATGAGCTGCGGCCAACTCGAGGGCAGCCTCCTTGGCTTTGATCAGCGCCTCAGCCAGGGCATCAGCTTTCTTCTCGAATCCAGACTTGAGCTCGTTGGCTGAATGGATAGTGCCGAATCCGTCCAGCTTGCCGAGGTTCTTCGCGGCCTGAATCTGAGGTTCGAGCGTGTTCGTGACCAGCCGCTGATACGCCTCGGCACACTTCCTCGCGACCCCCTCCTCCATCGTGAAAGTCCCCGCAGCAGCCTGCTGATACAGACTGTGGGCCGTGGACACCCCCGCGTCCATCTCCCCCATCGCGCCCCCTCCTCGACTCTCTTCTGGATCATCGCACTCTGGAAGACCTTACTTCACCGGCTATCCCAACGCTGGAATCCATCACTCCCCCGATCCCGTCCCCAGCCTTGTTCACCACCCGGGACACCCCGGACATCAGCCCCGACCCGCACGCCCACCGAACCAAACTGCAACAGGTTCTTGCGCTGGCAGCGACTTCGACCATATAGTCCGTACACGTGTCCAGACAGCATGGGAGCTACCGGTGAGCGAGCGAACGACGCGGGTGTGGGTCCGACGTCGCACGGCACCGGCGAGGGGGCGACGTGCGCGGACAGGCGCCCGTGGGCCCGTGAGCTCGACGCGCCGGATTCGAGGAATGTCCGCCGAGCACCACTGATCGCGACCGCCGAACAAGCCGAACAATCTGCCGCAGAGGAGTTTTCACCATGGCCCGTTTCACCGGACGATCCGCGATCGTCACCGGCGCAGCGCAGGGTATCGGCGCCGTCTACGCCAAGGCGCTGGCCGCCGAGGGCGCGAAGGTCGTCGTCGCCGATCTGAACGCGGACAAGGGCGAGGAGGTCGCCAAGCAGATCGTCGCCGACGGCGGGACCGCCGCGTTCCACCGCGTCGACGTCTCCGACCCCGAGTCGACCACCGAACTGGCCGAATTCACCGTCGCCGAATTCGGCGGCATCGATCACCTGGTCAACAACGCCGCGATCTACGGCGATATGAAACTGGACCTGCTGCTGACCGTCCCGTGGGACTACTACAAGAAGTTCATGAGCGTGAACTTCGACGGCGCGCTGAACATGACCCGGGCGGTGTGGCAGCCGATGTCCAAGGGCGGGGGCGGCTCGATCGTGAACCAGTCCTCCACCGCCGCGTGGCTGTACTCCGGGTTCTACGGGCTGGCCAAGGTCGGGGTCAACGGCCTGACCCAGCAGCTGGCCACCGAACTGGGCGGCTCCAAGATCCGGATCAACGCCATCGCGCCCGGACCGATCGACACCGAGGCCACCAAGACCGTGACCCCGGGCAATATGGTCAAGGACATGGTGAACCGGCTTCCCCTGAAACGCATGGGAACTCCGGAGGACCTGGTCGGCGCGTGCCTGTACCTGCTGTCGGACGAGGCGAGCTGGGTGACCGGCCACATCCTCAACGTCGACGGCGGACAGATCATCCGGTCATGAGCGAGAACGACACCCCTGTCGGGTTCATCGGCCTGGGCAACATCGGCGCGCCGATGGCCAAGCGCCTGCTGGATTGGCCCGGCGGACTGGTGGTTTGCGATATGCGGCCCGAGGCGCTGGAGAAGTTCGTGGCGCGCGGCGCGAAGGCCGCGGCCACGGCCGCCGAGGTCGCCGAACAGGCCGCGGTCATCTCGATCGTGGTCGTCGACGACGAGCAGGTGCGCTCGGTGGTCTCCGGGCCCGACGGCATCCTGAGCACCGCCCGGCCCGGCACCGTGGTCGCCGTGCACTCCACCATCAGCGACGAGACCGCCGTCCAGCTGGCCGAGGAATGCGCTTCGCGCGGAGTGCAATTCGTGGACGCCCCGATCAGCGGCGGCGCGGGCGGAGCCAAGGAGGGCAATCTCGCGATCATGGTGGGCGGCACGGAGGCCGCCTACGAGAAGGTCTCCGAACCCTTCGGCCGCTTCGCCGGACTGGTCGTGCACGCCGGCGAGGTCGGCGCGGGCACGCGAATGAAGTTGGCGCGCAACCTCTTGCACTTCGTCTCGTTCACCGCCGCGGCGGAGGCGCAGCGCCTGGCCGAGGCCGCCGGACTGGACATCACCGATCTGGGCAAGGTGGTCCGGCATTCCGACGCCATCACCGGCGGCGCGGGGGCGATCATGTTGCGCGACACCACCGCACCGGTGGCCGAGGACGATTTCTGGCATTCGATCCTGACGCACGTGCGGGAGCTGGGCGAGAAGGATCTGGCCCTGGCCCTCGCGGTCGGCGATCGGCTCGAAGTCCCGCTACCGTTCGCCCGGCTGGCTCTGCGGGGCCTGGGCGCCGGCCTGGGCGTGGGTCCCGGCGATATCGCTCAGGAGCGAGGATGAGCGACAATCGCGCAGCTAGTCGTCCTCGCCACCGGATGCGGGTGTCCCGCGGATCACAGGAGCAGTCATGAGCGAGGAGACCGCCGCCGAACGCCGCGCACGCGGGCTGGCGAAGATGTCCGAGGTGTACGGCTGGGACTTCGCCGACGGCCCCGGCGACCACTTCGCCGTCACCGCGGACCACCTGTTCGCCGATATCTGGTCCCGGCCCGAACTGAGCATCCGGGATCGCCGGCTGCTGCTGATCGGCGCGCTCACCGCGCAGGGCATGTTCGACGTCGCGGAGATCCAGATCGGCTCGGCCCTGGGCAACGGCGAACTCACCCCGGCACAACTGCGCGAGATCGCGCTGTTTCTCTGCCATTACGTAGGCTGGCCTGCGGGAACCAGTTTGGACAGCGTGGTGGGCAAGGTGGTGGCGCGGCAGGAGCGCAAGGCCGCCCGCGCCGCGGAGAATCCCACCAAATGAGCCTGTGACCGGAGTTTCCGGTACCCGCGCAGCAGGATGAAGACCCCGACAACCGGCGATCGAACCAGACAGGAACCGCAGCAATGTCCGAAACCACCACCGTACGACCGCAGCGCGCGAACGCGATCACCGAATGGGATTTCGAGGCCGACGTGGTGATCGCCGGATACGGCGTCGCGGGCGCGTGCGCGGCCATCGAGGCCAAGCGGGCGGGCGCCGACGTGCTGGTACTCGAGCGCACCGGAGGCTGGGGCGGCGCGGCATCGATGTCGGGCGGATTCATCTACCTCGGCGGCGGCACCGCACTGCAGAAGGCGCTGGGCTTCGAGGACACGCCCGAGAACATGGAGAAGTTCATGACCGCGGCCCTGGGCCCCGGCGTGGACGCCGCGAAGATCCACGACTACTGCCAGGGCAGTGTCGAGCACTTCGATTGGCTTGTCGCCCAAGGTGTTCCGTTCAAGGAGGAGTTCTGGGGCGAGCCCGGCTGGGAGCCCGCGCACGACGAGGGCCTGATGTACTCCGGCGGGGAGAATTCCGCGCCGTTCAAGGACATCGCGACCCCCGCGCCGCGCGGGCACCTTCCGCAGATGCAGAACAAGCGGATCGGTGAGCAGGGCGGCGGCTACATGCTGATGAAGCCGCTGATCGACACCGCCGAAAGTCTCGGTGTGCGTGCGGAATACGACATCCGCATCCAGCGCCTGATCGTGGACGAGGACGACCGCGTCGTCGGCGTGGTCGCCAAGCGGTACGGCAACCTGGTCAATGTGCGCGCCCGCCGCGGCGTCGTGCTCGCGACCGGCAGTTTCGCCTACAACCAGGAGATGATCGAGGCCTACGTGCCGCGGCTGCTCAATCGCCCGGCCGCCTCGATCGAGGAGCACGACGGCATCGGCATCCGGGTCGCGCAGGCCTTGGGCGCGCAGGTCGCGCACATGGACGCGGCCGAGGTGGCGTTCTTCGTCGATCCGCAGATGGTGGCCCGGGGGATCATGGTCAACGCCCGCGGCCAGCGCTACATCACCGAGGACACCTACTGCGGCCGGGTCGGTCAGGCCACCCTGAACCAGCAGGACAACAAGGCCTACCTGATCATGGACGAGCAGGCGCTCGAGGCCGCGCTGGCGACCGAGAGTTCGGTGACGTTCTTCCGGCAGCCGCCCAAGTGGGCCGCGGAGACCGTGGCCGAACTCGAATCCGATATGGGCCTGCCCGAGGGCGCGCTGCAGACCACCGTCGAGGTCTACAACAAGCACGCGGCCGAGGGTTCGGATCCGTTGCTGGGCAAGAAATCCGAGTGGGTCAAACCGATCGGCACGCCGCTGGCCGGTTTCGATCTGCGCGAGCACACCGGCGGATTCACCCTCGGCGGGTTGAAGACCGATCTGGATTCGCGCGTGCTGCACGTGTCCGGGGATCCGATTCCGGGGCTGTTCGCAGCGGGCCGGTGCACCTCCGGCGTGTGCACCGGCGGGTACGCCAGCGGCACCTCCCTCGGTGACGGCAGCTTCTACGGACGTCGCGCGGGCAAGGCCGCCGCGGCCCCTATTCGAGACTGAAAGGAGTACGGGCCCATGCGTTTCGGCATCGTCCTGTTCACCAGCGATCGCAACATCAGCCCGGCCGCGGCCGCGAAGGGCGCGGAGGATCGCGGGTTCGCGTCGTTCTTCGTTCCCGAGCACACCCACATCCCGGTGAAACGTGAAGCGGCACACCCGACCACGGGCGATGCCAGCCTGCCCGACGACCGGTACACCCGCACGCTCGACCCGTGGGTGGCCCTGGGTACGGCCGCCGCGGTGACCTCGCGGATCGAATTGTCCACGGCGGTGGCGCTTCCCACCGAACACGATCCGATCACCCTGGCCAAGACCATCGCCACGCTCGATCACCTCTCCGGCGGCCGGGTCAGCCTGGGCGCCGGATTCGGTTGGAACACAGACGAACTCGCCGACCATGGGATTCCGGGCGCCAAGCGGCGCACCGCGTTGCGCGAGTACATCGAGGCGATGCGCGCGTTGTGGACCCAGGAGGAAGCCTCCTACGAGGGCGAATTCGTGAAATTCGGTCCCAGCTGGGCCTGGCCCAAGCCGACGCAGGACAAGATCGACGTGCTGATCGGCACCGCGGGCACCGAGAAGGGGTTCCGCTGGATCGCCCGGTCGGCCGATGGCTGGATCACCACCCCGTACGAGCAGGACCTGCTGCTCGAGCGGCTGCAACTGCTGCGCAAGGTGTGGCAGGAGGCCGAGCGCACCGGCACCCCGCGCGTGGTCGCCCTGGCGGGCAAACCCGATCCGGCGCAGCTGACCGCATGGGCCGAGGCCGGGGTCACCGACGTGCTGTTCGGCCTGCCGGACAAGCCCGAGGCCGATGTGCTGGCCTACCTCGACCGGCTTTCTGCCAAACTGGCGCCATTGGGCCTACCGGCCTGACCGTCCCCGTCCTTTCGCCGAGAGTGAGACCTTAGCGTGCGTATCGCCCTGCTGTCCTACCGCAGCAAGACCCACTGTGGGGGACAGGGGGTGTACGTGCGGTACCTGAGTTCGGGACTGGCCGAACTCGGCCACGAGGTGGAGGTGTTCTCCGGCCAGCCCTATCCCGAACTGCTCGATCCGCGGGTGCGGCTGACCGAGGTGCCGAGCCTGGATCTGTACCGCGACGAGGATCCGTTCCGCACGCCGCGGCCGAGCGAGATCCGGGATCGGATCGATCTGCTCGAACTGGGCACCATGTGGACCGCGGGCTTCCCGGAACCGCGCACCTTCAGCCTCCGCGCGGCACAGCTGTTGCGCTCGCGCGCAGCGGATTTCGACGTGGTGCACGACAACCAGTGCCTGGGCTCGGGGCTGCTGGACATCGCCCGGCAGCGGCCGGTGGTCGCCACCATCCACCATCCGATCACC
>CBJNFW010000369.1:0-7080 GCA_966435935.1 uncultured Nocardia sp. | reverse complement strand
CGAAGGCTCGCTCCGCGCGGGGCCGGGAGAGCACGCACGTCGCGATTCTCAGGTGAGAGCGCGATGCGCGGCTGTGTGATTGCCGGCTGCCGTGGGGCTCGAAACGCAACGGCAGCATCCGATGTGGATGCTGCCGTCGTGAGTGGCGGGTGAGCTAGCGCGCGTTCAGGACCAGGTTGGTCAGCACCCGCACACCGACGGCGAGGGCGCGTTCGTCCAGGTCGAATGTGGGCTGGTGCAGGTCGAGCTGTTCGCCGTGGCCGGACCACACGCCCAGCCGGGCCATCGCGCCGGGAACCTGTTCGAGGTACCAGGAGAAGTCCTCGCCGCCGCCGGACTGCGGGGTGTCGGACAGCGCGTCGGGGCCGATCGCGCGGATGGCGTCCTCGAACATCCGGGTGGCCTGTTCGTCGTTGACCACCGGCGGGACGCCGCGCTTGTAGTTCAGCTGATACCGCACGCCGGTGGGCGCGAGCAGGCCGTCGACGATCTCGCGCACCGTCGGTTCGAGCAGCGACCAGGTCGCGTGATCGCCGGTGCGGACGGTGCCGGTGAGCATGCCGGTCTGCGGAATCGCGTTGGGCGCCTTGCCCGCCGAGACCGCACCCCACACCATCACGGTGCTGGTGCGCGGATCGATCCGGCGGCTCAGCAATCCGGGCAAGCCGGTGATGACCGTGCCGATCGCGTACACCAGATCGCTGGTCAGATGCGGTCGCGAGGTGTGCCCGCCGGGCGAATCGAGCACCAGCTCCACGGTGTCCGCGGCCGAGGTGATCGCACCCACCCGCACCCCGACCCGCCCGGCCTCGAGCCGGGGATCGCAGTGCAGCGCGAACGTCCGGGAGACGTCCTCCATCGCGCCCGCGGCGACCATATCGATCGCTCCGCCGGGCATGACCTCCTCGGCGTGCTGGAAGACCAGCCGGACGCCGACCGGCAGATTCGGCACCTCGGCCAGCGCCGAGGCCACGCCCAGCAGAATCGCGGTGTGCGCGTCGTGACCGCAGGCGTGCGAGACGCCCGGCACGGTCGAGGCGAAGGGCAGCCCGGTGTACTCCTGCAACGGCAGCGCGTCCATATCCGCACGCAGGGCGATCCGCGGGCCGCCGGGGCCGATATCACACAGCAGACCGGTGCCGGTGGGCAGTTTGCGAGGCTCGAGTCCGGCCTTGACCAGCCAGGACTCCACGAACTCCGTCGTCGCGAATTCGGTGCGGGACAACTCGGGGTTGGTGTGCAGATGCCGCCGCCACCCGATCAGATCGTCCGCGTTGTCGCGGAGCCACGCGTCGACGATCGCGCGCCCCGCGGCCGGACTGCCGGGTTCGTCCGCCGAGGCCCTCGTGTCCGGGCCTGCCGCCGCCGCGGTTCGGCCATCTGTGCTCACCGAAAATCCTCCTGTCGCTGAACGCTGTGTTCCAACAACCGTTCCCTATGGAATTGATCGCCCGCAACTTGTATCGCGGTACGCGCCAACACCGTGGCCCCGTCGATCACCGCCGCATCCGCGGATTCGGTGACGCACGCCGCCGCGAATCGCGGCTGATGCGTCACCGCTCCCGCGGCATCGATCCCGATGACCGGGTGGATGCCCGGGATGACGTTGGTGACGTTGCCCATATCGGTGCTGCCCAGTGGACGTGCTGCCTCGAGTTCCGGCGGTAGCGGTACGCGTCCGATACCGGCCAGCTGCTCGCGGTAGGCACACAGTACTGCCGCATCGGGTGTGAGCTCGGTATACGTGGGCGCGAGCATCCGGATGTCGTGGGTGGTTCCGGTAGCCAGCGCTCCCGCCTCGAAACAAGCCGATGCCCGTCGCATCAGATCGTCCAGGCTTGCGGAGTCGGCTGCCCGTAGGTAATACAGCAGTTCCGCGCGCTCGGGCACGATGTTGGGGGCCACGCCGCCGGATTCGACTATACCGTGCAGTTGCTGCCCGGGCGCGAGATGTTGACGCAGCAACCCCAGCGCGACCTGCGCGACGGTGACCGCGTCACCGGCGTTGCGGCCGTGTTCGGGGGCCGCGCTGGCATGTGCGGCCCGGCCGCGATACGTGATGGACAGATCGGCCAGGGCCAGTGAGCGCGCACCGGCGATGTCGTGCGGCCCCGGATGGATCATCATCGCCATCGCCACGCCGTCGAACACGCCGCGTTCGAGCATGAGCACCTTGCCACCGCCGCTCTCCTCGGCCGGCGTGCCGAACACCTTCACCGTGATCCCGCACGCATCGGCCACCTCGGCCAGCCCGAGTGCCGCACCCACCGCCGCGGCGGCGATGATGTTGTGCCCGCAGGCATGACCCATGCCGGGCAACGCGTCGTATTCGGCGCAGATTCCCACGACCAGGGGGCCGTGACCATAGGTCGCGGTGAACGCGGTATCCAGTCCGGCGACTCCGGCGTCCACGCTGAACCCGCGCTCGCGCAGCGGCGCGAGGGTTTTGGCGGCGCTGCGGACCTCGGCGAAGGCCAGTTCGGGTTCGGCGTGGATCGAGTGCGACAGCGCGATCAGCTCCGCGGCGGCGCGGGCGATACCGGCGTCGGCGGCCGCGGTGAGCGTCGGATCGGCCGCCGCGAGGACCGGATCGGGCGACGGATCCGCAGGCTCGGGCTGTGGGTCGGCGCCGCGATATGCCATGGCATCAGTCTCGCACCCGACCGGCAGGTTGCGCGCTGTTGGCCGGGACGACCGCGGGTCCGGCACCGGCGACCCGCGGGCGCACGGCTCCGGTCAGACCTGGAAGGCCAGGTTGTCCTGGGTGGTCGGCACCGCGAGCCCAGCCAGCGCGCGGCCGTGCAGGGCGCGCTTGATGACCGGCAGATTCGGCTTGCGGTTACCGGCCAGCGCGGCGGCGCGCTCGACCGCGGCGGCCAGCAGGACCTCCGGATCGGCCTTGGCGTCGACGATTCCGGCGGCGATCGCGTCATCCGCGCCGTAGCGACGTCCGGTGGTCATCGCCTCGACCGCGACCTGATTGCTCAGCCGCTCGGTCACCAGCGCGTTCATCGCCACCGTGAACGGCATGCCCAGGTGGACCTCCGGCAGGCACCAGTACCCGCGATCGGCGCGCATCACCCGGAAGTCGTGCGAGGTGGCCAGCATCGCGCCAGCGCCGAAGG
The DNA here is from genome assembly GCA_966435935.1 of uncultured Nocardia sp. Taxonomy (GTDB): domain Bacteria; phylum Actinomycetota; class Actinomycetes; order Mycobacteriales; family Mycobacteriaceae; genus Nocardia. The sequence goes on along the minus strand of CBJNFW010000369.1, from coordinate 3,955 downwards.
CGTGACCGTTCACGGCCGCGACCGTGGCCATGGGGAAGGTGAGCAGGCGGCTGAACATGCTGTGCACCCGGTCCAGATACCAGCCGCTGCGGTCGAAGTTGCCGAACAGCCAGTCGGTGTCCAGACCGTTGCTGAAGAATTTGCCGGTCGAGACGGTGACCAGCGCGGCCGGCGGACTCGGCTGCCCGGGCGTGACACCGGCCTGTTCGACCTCGTCCAGCAACCCGTGGAAGGTGTCGATCCAGTCGGGGTGGAAGCGGTTCTCGGTATCGGTCTGGCCCTCGTTGCCGAGGTAGAGCACGAACACGGCCCCGTCACGTTCCAAATACGGCATACGCAGCAGCATAACGACGCGGCCGCACAAGTTACCGGCGAGTCGGTATCGGCACCCGCATCAGATCCTCGGCCACGACCAACTCGCCGTCGAAATATTTGCTCGCCTCGAGCCGGTGGTCCTCGAGATCGGCGTAACGCTGGGAGAAATGGGTGAGTACCAGGGTTCGCACGCCCGCGGCCTGGGCCACCTGGGCGGCCTGCGCGGCGGTGAGGTGACCGTACTCGTGCGCCAGGCCGGCGTCGGTGTCCAGGAAGGTCGCCTCGATCACGAGCATATCCGCATCTTGCGCCAATTGCGTTACCCCGGAACACATCCGGGTGTCCATGACGAAGGCGAACCGCTGCCCCCGGCGCACCGTGGAGACCTCGTCCAGGGTGACGACCCGATCCTCGGCGAGCCGTAGCGAACCCTCGCGCTGCAAACGGCCGACATCCGGTCCGGAGATGCCGAATTCGGCCAGCCGGTCGGGCAGGATGCGCCGGCCGTCGGGCTCGATCAACCGGTAGCCGAAGGTCTCGACGCGATGGTCCAGCCGGATCGCCTCGACCTCGAACGCGGTGTCCGGCAACGGGATCGGCCCCGCCGCGTCGATCGGCCGTTCGCGCAGACCGGCGAAGTACGGCACCACGTCGCGCAACCGGCAATAGAACTCGCGGCCCGCGGCCGGGAAGCAGATGTCGACCGGATGCGTCACCTGATCCAGGTTCAAGCGCGCGAGCACCCCCGGCAGGCCGAGGCAGTGATCGCCGTGGAAGTGGGTCAGGCAGATCCGGGTGATCGAGGCCGCCGACACGCCCGCGAACGACATCTGCCGCTGGGTGCCCTCGCCGGGGTCGAACAGCAGCCCCTCGCCGTCCCAGCGCAGCAGATACCCGTTGTGGTTACGCTGGCGGGTCGGCACCTGGCTGGCCGTCCCCAGCACGACGAGCTCACGCGCAGTCACGACTCTGTTCCCACCACATTTTCGACACGACGTCCACCCGCGTTCCGCGGGTCCGGGCGTGCGCGACGCTACCAGGCACTCCGTACGACGGCAGGTCACCCGGAAACCGCATGCGGTGAGCTACCGCACTATCGTGAACCACATGCTTGCCGAACAGGCCGCGGCGGCGCTGGCCGAGCGCACCGGAGTTCAACACCACCGCATCGCGGTCGTACTCGGATCGGGCTGGCAGGACGCCGCCACCGAGATCGGCGTCCCGGCGGCGTCGGTGCCGATGACCGAGTTACCCGGATTCGACGCGCCCACCGCCCGGGGCCACCAGAGCACCGTCCATTCGGTTCCGGTGAACGATTCTCCCGTCCTGCTGATGATGGGCCGTCAGCATCTGTACGAGGGATACGACCCCGCACAGGTGGTGCACGGGGTGCGCACGGCGATCGCGGCCGGAGCGGACACCGTCCTGCTCACCAACGCGGCCGGCGGGATCCGCCCGGGGCTGCGGGTCGGTGACCCGGTGCTGATCTCCGATCACCTGAACCTCACCGGGCGCACCCCACTCGACGGCCCCGTGTTCGTCGATCTGGTCGACGCGTGGGATCCCGAATTGCGCCGTCTGGCAAAGGAAGTCGATCCGGATCTGACCGAGGGCGTGTACGCGGGACTGACCGGACCGCAGTACGAGACGCCCGCCGAGATCCGCATGCTGGGCACGGTCGGCGCGGACCTGGTCGGCATGTCGACGGTTCTCGAGGCCATCGCGTGTCGCGCGCTGGGCGCGCGGGTGCTCGGCATCTCACTGGTCACGAATCTGGCCGCCGGGGTGACCGGCGAACACCTCTCCCATGCCGAGGTGCTCGCCGAGGGACGCGCCGCCGCACCGCGCCTGGGCAAACTGCTGCGCGGAGTGCTCGAACGCATCTGAGGCGGCCAATCCGCGAACCGCGCCGATGCGGCTCGACCGCCCCGGAGTTCGATGTGCCGGAAAACTCGATGTGCCGGAAAGGATTGTGCTGATGCTGCGATTCGGGACGGCCGGTCTGCGGGGACCGCTGCGGGACGGCCCGGACGGGATGAACCTCGACACGGTGCTGCGTGCCACCGCCGGACTCGCCGACTGGCTGCGTGAGCGTTGTCTGGGCGGCGGCGTGGTGATCGTCGGCCGCGACGCCCGGCACGGATCGGCCGAATTCGCCACGGCCACCGCGGAAGTGCTGGCCGCCGCCGGATTCTCGGTCTTGCCGCTGCCGCGCCCGCTGCCCACCCCGGTCGTGGCCTTCGCGGTGCGCGAACTCGGCGCCGTGGCCGGAGTGCAGATCACCGCATCGCACAATCCGGCCACCGATAACGGCTACAAGGTCTATCTCAGCGGCGGCTCGCAACTGATCCCGCCCGCCGACGCGGAGATCGAACAGCGCATCGAAGCGGTGCGTCAACCGATCCCTCGCGCCGATCCCCGGCCGACCTCCCCCGATCCGCGACTGCTCGCGCTCCCACCCGGCACTCCGGTCGCCGATTTGGGCGAGGAGATCGTCCGCCGCTACCTGGACCGCGTCGCGACCCTGCCCGCGCGGCTCGGGGGTTTCGACGCGGTGCCCGTCGAAACAAGCACGGCCGGCCTGCGGGCCGATACGCCCGATCTCCGGCTCGGCGAATCCGAAATCCGTACCGGCGCAACCGAAGCCCCGCGCGACCGGGCCGCCGCGGCGCACGGCGCGCACGATGCGACGACCGGAACGCCCGTCGCTGCCACCGGCGCACCGGCCACCGGCGACGCGGTCCGGGCACCGGCAGCCTCTTCGCAGAACGCTCCTATGCCGTTGCGGCGCAACGAACTTCGCATCGCGCTGACGCCGATGCACGGCGTGGGCGGGGAACTCGCCGTCGCGGCGCTGCACGCGGCCGGGTTCACCGACGTGCAGGTCGTGATCGAGCAGTTCGCGCCGGACCCGGATTTTCCGACGGTAGCTTTCCCCAATCCGGAGGAGCCGGGCGCCGCGGACCTGCTGCTGGCACTGGCCGATCGGATCGATGCCGATCTGGCGATCGCGTTGGATCCGGATGCGGATCGATGCGCCGTCGCGCTGCCCGGACCGCAGGGGCACCGCATGCTGCGCGGTGACGAAACCGGGGTACTGCTGGGCGATTTCGTGCTGCGCGGCGCACCCGCCGACGCTCTGGCGGCGACCACGATCGTGTCCTCGCGGCTGCTGAGCAAGCTGGCCCCGGCGCGCGGCGCCCGTTACGCCGAGACGCTGACCGGGTTCAAGTGGCTCGCGCGGGCCGGGAGCGGCATGATCGGGTCAGGGCTCGGCGCGCCCGGCGGGCCCGAAGGAGACAGCGCGCGTAACCGCGAACGGGCCTCGCAAGCGCCGCCTTCGGGCACAGTGGCAGCAGCGGAGCGTAACCACCCGGGCCCACCGATCACGCCCCGGCAACCCCGGTTGGTGTACGCGTACGAGGAGGCGATCGGGCACTGCGTGGATCCTGCGGCGGTGCGGGACAAGGACGGCATCTCCGCGGCGGTCGCGGTCGCCGAACTCGTCGCCCGGCTGCGGGCCCGCGATCGCGACCCGCTCGATCTGCTCGACGACTACGCACTCGAATTCGGCCTGCACGCCGGAGACCAGGTGGCCCTGCGGCTTGCCGATCAGGACGCCGCCGCAGCGGTTCTCGAA
>CBJNFW010000368.1:0-7174 GCA_966435935.1 uncultured Nocardia sp. | reverse complement strand
GACTGACACCGATCTGACAGCCGCGCTGACACAGCCGGGCCGGGTGCGGTTCACAGATGAACCAGTACCCGCCCCCCGTTCCGCGGATCCGACTCGACCTTCCGGTAGAGCTTGCGCATGTGCGGCTGCCGGAGCAGCGCCAGAACACGCTTCTTCAACGTGCCCGACCCCTTCCCCGGAATGATCTCGACCATCGTCGCGTTCTGCCCCGCAGCCCGGAAGATCGCCGAGCGCACCGCATTGTCGATATCGCGATCGCTCCGGAACACCGGATGCAGGTCGAGGGTCACCACATTGGACATGCTCACTCCTGGGTCGGCAAGGCGTTGCCCCTGCACATCGGCCGATGCGAAAGCGCCCTTGTTATATGCCATCAGTCAGCGTTATATTACATAAAACAGCGGCACGGTTTGCGGAGCAGGAGGGCCGCCATGGCCATCGTTCGCATTCTCCTCGCCTCGCCCGATCCCGCTGTGGGTCGCCCTGATGGGGCTCGAAACTGTTGTGCACCTTGGTGTTTCGGATTCGAGCGTCAGCGTGCGAGTCGAGTGAAGTCGGAAGGATTTCGGTCATGGGCGTGTGGAGTACGGGGACCGTGGTGCTGATCGCGCTTGCCGGTTGCGGGTTTCTGCTGGCCGGCCTGATGCCGCTGCTGCCGGTGTGGTGGCCGGCCGTTTCGGGGCATCGGGCCGCGCCGGCCCGGCGCGGCCGGGAGGCGGCGATCCGGTTGCCGGGGCGGTCGTGTTCGACACCCGAGCGGATGCTGTCGGTCGCCGAGGCGCACCGGACGATGCAGACGCATCGCGAACATTCCTGCGGGCGCAAACGCGCCGCCTTCGAAACCCTCGTTGCCGCAGGGCATATCGCGCCGGATTCGTCACGGCCCAACGAGCGGCGATAACGCGCACGCCGAACCGGCGCGCGCCCGGCGAATTCTCGTATCACGCCTCGGGCCGGTACAGCCGGGTCGGCGCGGTGCGCCCGCGCAGCACCACGGCGTCGGCCGCATTCCAGGATTGTTCGCGAACGCCCGACGCCGCCGCGACAGCGCGCTCGGACGCGAGCGGAAGCCGGGTGTCGCGCTTGGCGAGTTCGGACAGGCGCGCGGACTCGTTGACCGGATCGCCGATCACGGTGTACTCGTAGCGGTCCTCCGCGCCGATATTGCCGGCGACGACCTCGCCGTAGGAGACGCCGACACCGGCCTCGATGCCCAGATCGGCTGCGGCGAGCTCACGCGCGATCTCCGCGGCGGCGTCCAACGCCGCCCCCGCCGGGTCCGGATGCGAGGTGGGCGCACCGAAGACGGCGAGCGCGGCGTCACCCTCGAACTTGTTGATCAGCCCGTCCCGGCGGTTCACCGCGGCAACGACGACGCCGAAGAATCGGTTGAGCGTCTCGACCACCTCGTGCGGCGGGCGCCGGGCCGCCAACGTCGTCGAGCCGACCACGTCCACGAAAAGCACTCCCACAGAACGGGTTTCGCCGCCCAGCCGGACGCCTCGGTCCAGTGCCGCGCGCACGACGTCCGGCCCGACGTGCCGCCCGAAAAGGTCACGCAGCCGCTCTCTTTCGGCCAACCCGTCGACCATCGCGTTGAAACCCGCTTGCAGCTCGCCCATTTCGGTGCCGTCGTAGACGACGATCGCTTCCGTGCGGCCGTCGCGGCGGACGTTCTCCATCCCGTGAATCACCGACCGGAGCGGGGCGCCGATCCGTTCGGTTCCCAGATAGGTCAGCAGCAGCCCGGTGCAGAAGGACATCACCCCGATGATGCCGACCGACAGCAGCAGATCCCCCTTGGTCGTCCGCTCGTCGGCGGTGCCGAACGCGACCACCAGCACGACGCCCGCCACGGGCACCCCGGACCCGAGCAGCCAGGTCACCAGGGCGCGCACGGTCAGGTCCCGGCGGCGCATATCCGGGTGCGCGGCCAGGGCCAACGCCGCGTACGGGCGCATCGCGAATTCGGTGAAGAGGTAGGAGGCCGCGCACACGACCGCCGCGCTGAACAGCGATACCAGCAGCGCCTTGGGGATCAGCTCCGGATCGCGGACCCCGTACAAGGTGGCCACCAACGCCGTGCCGATGATCCACAGCGTCGCCTGCATCGCCGCAAGTACCCACGGCGCCCGAAATACCGAACGCGCTTGCTGCCGGCTCGGAGCCGGTTCGTCGTCCGAGGCCCAGCGCAGCATCCGCACCACCACCGCGGTGCCCAGCGCCGCACCCACGACGAAGGCGACCACCACGTAGATCGGCAGGTAGACGAAGACGATGTCGCGGACCTCGGGCGCGAGCACGTCCGGATTTGGGATCCCGACGGTGGCCAGCAGAATCACCACGGCCACCCCGACCGCATTGGCCGCGAGCACCCACAGCGTGAGCAAAAGCTGCACTCGGCCCCGGCGCCGTTCCGGGGAGTCTCGGCGCGAACCGAGCAGGACCGACCCGTATTCGGTTGTGCTGTGCGACAAATTCATCGCCGGATTCCGTCCTGATCGCTCGCCACGGGCTCAGCGTATCGGGGCCGCGGCGACCGGAGGCGCGGTCGCGCAGGCGGATTCGGCCCCACCCCGATCGGCGGGCCACAAATATCGCCTCGGTTTGCGGCGAACTTCCGCGATCATCCGGGCAATCAACGACTGCGGCGCGCGGTCGGTCCACACCACGGCCAGATCGAAAGCCCCCGCGTCGGACACCGGAATCCAGCGCAGATCGGCCGCGACCGCGACCCGGCTCAGCGGTGGGCCATCCAGATACCGTGACCGCGCGCCACCTCGAGCAGACGATCCTCCAGTCCGGGCAGATCGGGTCCGTGGCGGGCGGGCGGACCGTCGGCGGCGGCCAGCCGAGTATCTGGCCGGGACCGGCGCAGGTGAGAACGTCGGGACTCGCACCGCTGAAATGGACTCGCCTCCCGTCACAACGGCCTCAGCGGGTTCGCTCGGATCGGGCGAAAACATCGTGCGCGCTCATCGTCCCGCCGCCAACGGCTTTCGCGACGGCCGGATGCCGGCTGTCGGCATCGAACAGATACGTCTCGACGCACGATTCGCCGGTGTACTCAGGAGTGGCATCCGACAGCAGCGGTCGCACCTTCGACCAGGCGCCGTCCGCACCGACCAGCAGGCTCGTGACGACGGTGCCGCCATCGGCGAAACTCACCTCGTGGCGGCCGCCGCCGAGCGCCCGGGCGCCCTCGACCTTGCACCCCCATCGCACGGTGCCCTCGGGCAGCGAATCCAGCAGCATCTGCCGCAACTCCCCACGCTGCACCTCGGGCCGCCCGCCCGAGCCGTCGTCGGCCTTATCGAACAGCACGTTCCCGTGCCGGTCGACGAACCGCATCGCCTGCCGCCCCTCGAGGATCAGCCCCTCGAACTCGTCCATCAGACCGGCCGCGCGCACGGCGAGTTGTCCGTTGTAGTCGTGGATGGCGAAGACCCGGCGCGGGCGGCCTCGACTTCTGCCATATGCTCTTCGGCCCAGGTCTTGACGGCCCGCATGACCGGCAGCAACGACTTCCCGAGCGGGGTGAGTTCGTAATCGACGCGCACCGGCACCGTCGGCTGCACAGTGCGGGTGATCAGGCCGTCGCGTTCCAGGTTGCGCAGCGTCTGTGTGAGCATCTTCTGACTCACACTGGCCAGCCGTCGCTGCAACTCGCTGTAGCGCTGCGGGCCGTCCGCCAGCGCGTTGATGGCCAGGCTCACCCACTTGTCGGAGATCCGCTCCAGGAGTTTGCGGGCAGGACATTCGGCCAGGTAGGCGTCGTAATCAGACCGGCGTTCGGCGCGCAGCTGAGCGGCGGTACGGGTGGGCATCGGTTACCTCCCGGTGCGATGGGCACTTCGTGGTGCGTACTTCCCTCTGAAGAGTAACTCTCCAATAGTTGTGTGCATGAGCACGAGAGAAACGATGCGCGCGGTGGTGGCCTGTGGATACGGCGGGCCCGAGGTGCTGCGGATGATCGATGTCGAGATTCCCGAACCCGGCCCCGGTCAGGTCCGCATCGCGATGGAGGCGGCGACCGTCAACCCCGTGGACCTGGCCACCCGCTCGGGCGCGTTGGTCGAGGCGGGGCTGATGGCCCGGCGGGAGATCACCGGCATCGGCTGGGACGTGGTCGGCACCATCGATCGGCTCGGGCCCGGCGTGGACCGGATCTCACTGGGCCAGAGGGTGATCGGCCTGCGCGACCTGCTCGACGTCTCGCTCGGCGCATACGCCGACCACGTGGTGCTCGACGCCACCGCGACGGCGCCGGCGCCGGTCGGGCTGTCCGGCGTCGAGGCGGCCACCCTGCCGCTCAACGGCCTCACCGCCGCCCAATCGCTCGACCTGCTCGGGCTGCGCGAAGGCGAGACGCTCTTGGTGGTCGGCGCGACCGGTGCCGTCGGCGGCTTCGCCGTGGAACTCGCGGCGCGGCAGGGGATTCAGGTGATCGCGCAGGGGTCCGATCCGGACTTCCTGCACGCCGTCGGCGCGCGCTGGACGCTTCCCCGGGACGCCGATCCGGCCGTCGAGGTCCGCCGCCTCGTTCCCGGCGGCGCGCATGCCGCGCTCGATGCCGCGGGGCTGGGTATGCGTGCGCTCGCGGCCGTCCGCAATCGCGGTTCCTATGTCACCGTCGTCGGCGGGTTGAATCCGATTCCCTTGCGCGGCATCACCGTTCACCACGAATGGATTCACGCCGACGGCGCGGCCCTGGCCCGGATCGCCGAGCCCGGCCTCACCGCCCGCGTCGCCGGCACCCTCCCACTGCACGACGCCGCCGAAGCCCACACCCGGCTGGAGGCGGGCGGCCTGCGCGGGCGGCTCGTTCTGACTCGATGAAGGGCGTCACCGCCGGATTCCTCGACACCTGGCTTCCGACCGCGCCATCGCCGCGACGATCGCCTACCTCCACACCCGATACGGCAGCGTGCCCGCCAACAATGGACCGTGCCGGACCGTACTGGCCTATCAAGCCGCCGATCTCGACCAGGATTTCTACGGCCGTTTCTACGCGCCCGACGCGTTGAGCCCGACCCAGCGGGATCGGGCAGCGCGGTGACGTGGGCGGTCGGGCCCCGCGAGGTCCGCAGCGGCCCGCTGTAGCGTGTTGATCCGGCAGCCGATCGTTGCCACACCGTCCTCTTCACTTCCGGAGGTCTGCCTTGCCGACGTCATCTGCACCACGTTTCGAACGGTTCGTCGCGGTGGGAGACAGTCAAACCGAAGGTCTGTGGGACGGCGACGACGAAACGGGTGTGCGCGGCTGGGCCGACCGGTTCGCCGAACGGCTGGCGCGGGACAATCCGGACATCCGGTACGCCAACCTCGCGGTGCGCGGCCGCCGCGTCGCCGAGGTCCGCGACGAACAGCTCGACGCGGCCCTGGCCATGCGACCCGATCTGGTCGGCATCTGCGCGGGCATGAACGATGTGACCGCGCCCGGCAACGACTTCGGCGCGGCACTGGATGTCATGGAGGAGTTGTACGCGAAGCTGCGCGCCGGCGGTGCGACGGTCGTCACCACCACATTTCCCGACGCCCGCCGCATCGTCCCGCTCGCCGCCCGCCTCATCGGCCCCCGCATCGATTTGATCAACGAACGAATCCGCTTGTGCGCCAATAGGTATGACCTGCGTCTGGTCGACCTGTTCGCCGCTCCCTCGATGGCCGACCTACGCATGTGGAGCCCGGACCGATTACACGGCTCGTCCGAGGGCCACAACCGATTCGCCCTGGCCGCCGCCGAGGCGCTCGGCCTGGACGGCGCGGACCACAGCTGGACCGTGCCACCGGCGAATACCGAAAACCACCGCGCCGGGAGCGTTTCCGGCGAACTCGCCTGGGTGGCGGCCACCCTCCGCCCCTGGCTGTGGCGGCGACTGCGCGGCATATCCACCGGTAACGGCCGCACAGCCAAACGCCCGGAACTCCTGCCGTTCGACCGCTGACCCGACGGCCGCCAGGACCGGGCCCGGACCTCGCGCACCGGGATCCCTTGCCACTGCCCCGGATTCGGTATCTCCGAAGGCACTCCGAACCCGGCTCACAAGCGCTCCGACATCGCGTTATTCGGTTGTGCGGTCATCGCGGACGGGTACGCTCGGTCCGGTGGAATGGAGCTTCCGGACGGCTGAAGAACTCACTGCCGCACTGCGCGCCGGTGAGGTGACCTCGGTGGAATTGACCGACGAGGCGATCGCTCGTATCGAGCGGCACGACAAGCAGATCAACGCGATCTGCGTACCCGATTTCGACCGGGCGCGGGATGCGGCCCGCGAAGCCGATCGGGCGCGCGCCCGGGGTGAGGACCGGCCGCTGCTGGGTATTCCGCTGACGGTCAAGGAGTCCTACAACATCGCCGGACTGCCGACGACCTGGGGTATGCCGCAGTTCGCGGATTTCCGGCCTGCCGAGGACGCGGTACAGGTGGCGCGGGTAAAGGCCGCGGGCGCGGTGATACTCGGCAAGACCAATGTGCCGCTCATGCTGGCGGATCTGCAGAGCTTCAACGAGATCTACGGCACCACGAACAATCCGTGGGACCTCGGGCGCACGCCGGGCGGATCCTCCGGCGGATCGGCCGCGGCGCTGGCCGCCGGATTCGGCGCGCTGTCGCTCGGCTCGGATATCGCCGGATCATTGCGCGTGCCCGCTCATTTCTGCGGAATCTACTCGCACAAACCAACTTTCGGCCTGGCCGTCAATCGCGGGCACGTACCGCCGCCCGCACCTGCCCTGCCGTCGGATCGCGATCTCGCCGTGGTCGGACCGATGGCACGCACCGCCCGCGATCTATCGCTGCTGCTGGATGTGATGGCCGAACCGGACCCGCTGACGCTGGGCGTCGCATACCGGCTCGCGCTGCCGCCCGCGCGGCACGAACGTCTCGGCGACTTCCGCGTGCTGATTCTGCAGGAGCATCCGAGCATCGCGACCGGATCGGCGGTGCTGGCCGCGGTGAATCGCGTCGCGGATACGCTCGTCGCCGCCGGAGCCCGGGTGGAGCGGCACAGCCCACTGCTGCCCGACCTGGTCGAGGCCGGCACGCTCTATACCCAGCTGCTGCTGGCGAACCTGGCTTCCGGCTATCCCGAGCAAGCGTACGAGATGATGCGCGAGCACGCCGCGAAGCTGGATCCGGCCGATCGGAGTATGGACGCGGAGCGCCTGCGCG
>CBJNFW010000367.1:0-7281 GCA_966435935.1 uncultured Nocardia sp. | reverse complement strand
ATCGATCCGGTCGGTGATGGCCGCGATCCCGAACAGCGCGGCGGCCAGAATCCGCCACCCCGTATCGTGTCCGGTCCCGGTGAACAGCGCCACCAGGAACAGCGGCACGATCAGGATCCGCAGCACGGTCAGGATGTTCGCGATGTTCAGCACCGGCACCGCGGCCGGTTCGGCCGTCTGCGGAACCGGAGCCGGTACCAGATTCGGCCGCGGGCGGGCCGCCTCGGCGCGGGGGTGCAGCGAGTCCGGCCAGCCGCTGTCCATATCGTCGCTCTGCACGCTCACCGGCACCCTCGTCCGGGTCGGGCCCGGAAAACCTCGGGCGAGCGGGCGGAGTGGATGTGCGGCACCACACCAGACTATCGGTACCGAACCCGACTACTGTGCACCACATGACGACACGGGCGACACACAGCGGTTCGAGCGACGGGACGGTGGCCGACGCCCCGATCGTGCGCCGCGCCCGTACCTCGGACGTGCCCGCGATCAAGTCCCTGGTGGACGTGTACGCCGGACGGATCCTGCTGGAGAAGAACCTGGTCACGCTCTACGAGTCGGTCCAGGAATTCTGGGTCGCCGAACTGGATGGCGAGCTGATCGGATGTGGCGCATTGCACGTGCTGTGGGCCGATCTGGGCGAGGTCCGCACGGTGGCGGTGCATCCGAGCGTCAAGGGCAAGGGCGTCGGCCGCCTGATCGTCGATCAGCTCATCGCCACCGCGCGGGAATTGCAGCTGCGCCGGCTGTTCGTGCTGACCTTCGAGGTGCCCTTCTTCGAGCGGCACGGTTTCGCCGAGATCGACGGGACGCCGGTGACCGCGGAGGTGTTCGCCGAGATGTGTCGTTCCTACGACACCGGCGTCGCGGAGTTCCTGGACCTGAGCTACGTCAAGCCGAACACCCTCGGCAATACTCGTATGCTGCTGAACCTCTGATCTTGTCCGCTCCGAACGTCCCGGGAGTCCCCATGGCCATCTTCGCCGTCCACTACACCTACGCCGAGGCCCAGGCCGCGGGCCGTGACGAACACCGGCCCGCGCACCGCGCCTGGCTCAACGACCTGGTCGACAAGGGCACCGTCCTGACCAGCGGCCCCTACCCGGACGGCTCGGGAGCCCTGATCCTGGTCCGCGCCGAGGACCTGTCCGCCGCGCAGACGCTGTTCGCCGACGACCCCTTCGCCAAGCACAGCCTGCTGCACGACGCTCGCATCGTGGAGTGGAAGCCGACCATGGGCGCGTTCGCGGATTGACGTCGTCGTGTGCGTGGAAGCAGCGCAGTGGCAGGCGCTGCCCGGCCGCATGGCATGCGGGAACGACGGCGAGCGGCGGCTGACCGAGCGACGCGACCGTATGCCGTTCACCCTCCACGCGAGCAAACCAGAATTCGTCGAAATGCCCACCGCTACAAGCAGTTTCAGCGTCACTTGCGACACTCGCGCAGTGCGCGAATAAATCCGTTTCGCCGGCCGATTCGCGGTGCTGGTGTCGAAGCACACTGCGGGACAGGGAAAGGAGACGCGATGATCGAGCAGACGATGAGCCTGCGGCGACAGCGCCGTACGCACCGTACTCGACAATGGCGCGTCCTACTTCCGGCAGGTGTGCGACTGTCCGCCCGAGGTGGTTTCTGAGACCTCTCACGACGTCCTCCAGGGCCGCTCGCCGGGCAATTCGCCACGGAGCGGCCCTTTTTCATCGAGCCTTCCCATTGCGGACGTAGCTCAATCGGCAGAGCAGCGATCTGGAAAAGCCGTCGGCTGGGGGTTCGAATCCCTCCGTCCGCGCTCCCTCGTAGCCCAATTGGCAGAGGCCGCAGGCTCAGACCCTGTGTTGTGCGAGTTCGAATCTCGCCGCAGCACGGCGGAGTTTGGTTCCGCAAATCCAGGTTCGAGCCCTGGCGCGTCAGCTCCTGCTCAGAGACACTCGGCCACAGGGCGTTACCCGAGCCGGGCATGATTCGGTACAGTTCACCTATACAACCAGTTGCATAGGTGAGGTGGCGATGCATACATTCCGGCAGGCGGTCGAGACGCACGATGCGGCGGCGATCGAGGCGACGTTGGCGGACGACGTGGTGTTCACCAGCCCGGTGGCGTTCAAACCGTATCCGGGCAAGGCGATCACGGCGGCGATTCTGCGCGGGGTACTGCGGGTGTTCGAGGACTTCCGCTATGTCCGGGAGATCATCGATGCGAACGGCCGGGACGCGGCGCTGGTCTTCGAGGCGACCGTCGGCGGAAAACGGGTCAACGGTTGCGATTTCGTCCATTTGAACGAGCAAGGCAAGGTCGACGAGCTGACCGTCATGGTCCGCCCGCTTTCGGCCGCCACGGCGCTGGCAGAGGCGATGGGCGCGCAGTTCGAGCAGATCCAACGCGAGGCGGCCGAGCAGATCCAGCGCGGAACCGCCGATGCCTGAGCCGGAATCCACTCACCGGATACCCTGGTCAGGTGCGATTGACCGAGCAGGATGCGCTGGAAAGGTTCCGTGACGCACGGGTCGCCCGCCTCGCCACGGTGAGCGAGGACGGGCAACCGCACCTGGTCCCGGTGACCTTCGCCATGGCCCCCGATTCGCCCGAGCCGGTGGCCGCATTCGCGATCGATCACAAACCGAAGTCCACGACGAATCTGCGGCGGCTGCGGAATATCGCTGCCACAGGCCGGATTTCGCTGCTGGCCGACGAATACTCCGAGGACTGGTCCCGCCTGTGGTGGGTCCGCCTCGACGGGAGCGCGCGCATCCTTTCCGAATCACCGGACCGCACCGCGCCGATCGCCTGGCTCACCGCGAAATACACTCAGTATCAAGACAATCCGCCACAAGGACCGGTCGTCCGGATCGCGGTGCGCACGATCGCGGGCTGGGCCTACACCGGCTGATCGAGCATGTCGCCCGAGACCGCCGGAATACCGCGCATGCGTTCGCGCGCGGCGACGCCACCAATGACCGTCATCGGCGACGCCCGAACTGTGCGAGCGCACCGGCAACTCTCCTCGCGCGGCGAGTTCCCACGGACGTGTGCGCCGAGATCCGGTGTGCGCTACTGGATTCCGGATGGGCGATGCGGCCGCGGCGGCGGGCAACGCGTGAGCAGGCTCGGAGTCGATGATCCGCGGCTGAAGTCGGCGATCACCACCGCGCCGCAGGTCTCGCCGCCATCCGAATCCGCCCGGATTACCCGGGGCTACTCCGCGCCCTCGGATACGGCGTCGCCGGACACGTCGGCCGGGTCTCCCCCACGAATCGTGTACAGCAGACCGTCCAGCTCGTCGGGTTTGATCAGCACGTCACGCGCCTTGGATCCCTCGCTGGGGCCGACGACCCCGCGGGTCTCCATCAGATCCATCAGCCGCCCGGCCTTGGCGAAACCGACGCGCAGTTTGCGCTGCAACATCGAGGTGGACCCGAACTGCGAGGTGACGACCAGTTCCACCGCCTGCACGAACAGATCCAGATCGTCGCCGATATCCGGATCGACGTCCTTCTTCTCCCCGGCCTTGGCGGCGGTGACGCCCTCGGTGTAATCGGGTTCGGCCTGGTTCTTGGCGAAGTCGACGACGCCCTGGATCTCCTCGTCGGAGATGAACGCACCCTGCAGACGCGTCGGCTTGGACGCGCCCATCGGCAGGAACAGGCCATCGCCCATGCCGATCAGCTTCTCCGCACCGGGTTGATCGAGGATGACGCGCGAATCGGTCAGCGAGGAGGTGGCGAACGCCAGGCGCGAGGGGACGTTGGTCTTGATCAGACCGGTGACCACATCCACCGAGGGACGCTGAGTGGCCAGCACCAGGTGAATGCCCGCCGCACGCGCCTTCTGGGTGATGCGCACGATCGCATCCTCGACATCGCGCGGCGCGGTCATCATCAGGTCCGCGAGTTCGTCGACGATGGCCAGGATGTACGGATACGGCCGGTAGACGCGCTCACTGCCCAGCGGCGTGGTGATCTGACCCGATTTGACCTTCTTGTTGAAGTCGTCGATGTGGCGGACCTTGGTGGCCTGCATGTCCTGATAGCGCTGTTCCATCTCCTCCACCAGCCAGGCCAGCGCGGCGGCTGCCTTCTTGGGCTGGGTGATGATGGGCGTGATCAGATGCGGAATGCCCTCGTACGGCGTGAGTTCCACCATCTTCGGGTCGATCAGGATCATCCGCACCTCCTCGGGGGTGGCGCGGTGCAGCAGCGAGACCAGCATCGAGTTCACGAAGCTCGACTTACCGGAACCGGTGGAACCGGCGACCAGCAGATGCGGCATCTTGGCCAGGTTCGCCGCGAGGTACTCCCCCTCGATGTTCTTGCCGAGGCCGATCACCAGCGGGTGGTGGTCGTTGCGGGTGGAGGGCGCCTTGAGCACGTCGGCCAGCCGCACGAGTTCGCGATCGGCGTTGGGCACCTCGATGCCGACGGCCGATTTGCCCGGGATCGGGGCGAGCAACCGGACGTTCTCCGTCGCGACGGCGTAGGCGATATTGCGCGCCAGCGCGGTGATCTTCTCGACCTTCACACCGGGGCCGAGTTCCACTTCGTACCGGGTTACCGTCGGGCCGCGCACGAATCCGGTGACCGCGGCATCGATCTTGAACTGCACCAGCACCTCGGTGATCGCCTCGATCATCGATTCGTTTGCGGCGCTGCGTTTCTTGGGCGGTTCGCCGTCGATCAGCAGGGACAGCGGCGGGAGCTGGTAGTCGCCGTCGACCTCGCGTTCGGTGACGAATTCCAGTTGCTGCGGTTCCGGGGGCGGTGGAGTCTGGTCGACGACCTTGGCGGGCTTGCGCTTCGGCTTCGGCTCGGGTGCGGGCTCGGACTTCTCCGCGGCGATGGGCTTGGCGTCCTGCAGCGGAGGCTCGCCCATGATCTCGGTGGCCGAACCGGATCCGCCGAATTCGTCGGTCGGATAGTTCTCCTCGGGTGTGCGGCCGCGCCGGCGACGCGAGCGCGACTGGTGCACCGGAAAGCCGTCCGCGTCGTACTCTTCCCCGTCGTAGCGCCCGTATCGGTCGTCGTACGAATCGTATTCGTCGCGGGCCTGGGTGCCGAACAGCCAGCGCAGCCGGTCGGGCACCTCGCGCACCGTCGTGCCGGTCAGCAGCAGTACACCGAATGCGATGGCCAGCAACAACAATGGCGTGGCCAGCCAGGCGGTCAGGCCGTTGCGCAACGGGCCGCCCATCACATATCCGACGAAGCCGGCGGCGTGCGCGCGGCCGTGCGCGTCGGTGGGCGAACCGGCGGCGATATGCCAGACCCCCAGGGCCGGAAGGGCTACCAGCAGCCCGCCGAGCACCAGACGGGGCCGGATCTCCGGGCGCGGTTCGGTGCGCATCAGCACGACCGCGATCGCACAGGCCACGAAAGGTATTGCGGCCGAACCTGACCCGGTGAACAGCCGGACAGCGGTATCGATGGCGTGGCCGACCGGGCCACCCGCGGACAGCCAGACCGCCGCCGCGATGACCACACTGAATGCCACCAGCGCCAAGGCGACTCCATCACGGCGATGCCCGTGCTCGATCTCCCCGGCCCGGCTCAGCGTCCGAGTGGTCGCGCCCATCCCGCGGGCGAGCATGGTCCAGCCGTTGCCGACCCCGCGCCGGAAAACCGCCAGCGGCGCGGTATTGGACCGTGCCCGCGGCGCCGGACGGCGAGCCGGGGCCTTGCGCGCCCGCGGCGCGGGATTCCTGCGAGAGTTGGCCGAGGATGATCCGGAGCGCGAACCGGCCGAACGGGACCGTGCCGGAGCCCGCCCCCGCGCCGATCCCGCCCGCGAACGAGACGCCGTGGTGCTGCGGGACTTGCCTGCCATGCTCTCAGGCTAGCCGCAACAGCCCCATCCAGACCATCCGCAACACCCACCCCACCGACATCAGCAAGGGAAATCTGGGCGACCGTCCGGCGAACCGATGCCGACGGACCTCGCGACGAGAGCTGCATCACAGGATACCGGCAGCTCTCCGGTGACGCCGGTCGACACGCCCCGCGACATTGCGATGGGCGGCCGATCCCGATACGGCCGGGAGCCGCCGCGAGACGGGTTGATCGCGCCGGATCAGATGCTGCGGTCGCAGTCGTGCACCGCGCGGACGTCCTCGTCGCTGCCGGTGGCGGTGAGCCGAACCTCCTTGCGGCCGAAGGCGTGCAGCAGCAACTCCGAGGGCGGGCCGGTGAGCACCACCTCGGGGCCCTCGGCACTGTGCGCGGTGACCCGCTCTCCGTCCGGCGTGGCCAGCACCACCGTCACCGGCGCCTTGCGGTAGGCCATACGAGCCATGCGGCGCAGCGCTTTCCAGAGATCGCGCTCCTGCTCGGCGGTCAATTCCCTGGGCTCCCAACCCGGTTCGCCGCGACGCACATCCTCGTGGTGGACGAACATCTCGGTGAGATTGGCCACCGCGTCGACCGGCCGCAGCGGCGACCACCACGGCGGCCCGGTACGAATCTGCTCCAGCAGTACGTCGAACGGCCGCCGCGACGCCTTGGCCTGCACCGAATCCAGATATCCGGCAAAGGGTTCGAGGAGAATCCCGGGCGCCGCATCGGGCCGCCGCTCACGCACCACCAGATGCGCGGCCAGATCCCGCACCGTCCAGCTCCCGCACAATGTCGGCGCGTCCGGCCCCGCGGCGGTCATCGTCCCAACCAACGCCCGCCGCTCATCCTGAGCCATAGTCATGACCCAACCCTAGCCGGATTTTCGACCCCCGCTTCGCTGTGTTTTTTGCCTCCGCTCCGCTCAGGCGGGTTTCGAGCGCTTCAACGCTTGTCGTCGCACGCTCGCGACTCGGCCTTCGCCCATGCACTTCGACCGCGCAACGACAAAGCCACCCCGAAAACCTCGGAGTTGGCCTTACCGGCCTGACAGTTCCGGCGTACGGAGACGCTTCGCCGGGGTTGGACTCCGGCCGCGCCACACTTCGTATCGGCAGTTGGTCAGCGCTGGACAGCGCGGGCACAACGAGCCCTCTTCGTACCTTGAAGACCGGCCGAAGCCAAGCGAGGCGAGATGCTGACGCGCTGAGCGGCAAAACGTCTCCGTCCCACTGAAAGTCACCAACGAAGCGAAAACAACAACATCAACCCCAGCATTTCCAGCACAAACCGCACCCAATACCCAGCGTGACGAGGCGAAAACCTAACGTGCCCAGCGGCGAATCGTCTCTGTCCGGCTGGGAGTCGCCCGCGAAGCGAAAGGCTCAGCAACACCAGCCACAAAGGTTTTCGGCGTGGGCTCGGGGGGTGGGGGTCTGAAGGCCGAGAGAGAGGAAAAGGAGG
>CBJNFW010000366.1:0-7393 GCA_966435935.1 uncultured Nocardia sp. | reverse complement strand
GGCTCGGCCCGACCTTCCGACGCAGATATCCGAAAGTGGACGTCCACGAAGGCCGCACACTGTGCCGCACCACGAGGGTGACAACCGCGGGCGCGTCATTGTCGCACCTGGACCTCGCACTGTCACTGATCACTCCCAGCAGTCCGGCACTGGCGGAACTCGTCGCCAGATACCTGATGGTCGGTGACCGCAGGACCCAGATCGAATTCGCGATACCGGAGGTGATCGCCCGAGGAAACTCACTCGTCGCGGCGTTCGAACGCTGGGTGCGTCAACACCTCACCGACCAGTTCGCCATCACCGATGCTGCCCACACTCTCGGCGTGAACGTTCGCAGCCTGCAACGCGCGACGCAGGCCGAGCTGGGCATGTCCCCCAGGGATTTCATCGACGAGATTCGCCTCGAGCAAGCGACCCGGCTGTTGCGCCCGACCACCCTGACAGTGGACACGATCGCCACCAAAGTCGGTTACCTCAACGCCGGGACACTGCGCGCACTGTTCCGGCGACGCCGCGGACGAACCATCGCGGACGTCCGCGCCTCAGCTACCGGCTGGGAACTCACCCCCGGAGGAAGATAGACGGTTCATCTCACCGCGCCCCGAGGCGGGACGCAGCCGTCCGGCCGCTCCGCCCACGGGTATCGCACGCATATGTCTCCCGCCGCCCCTGTTCCGTTCCATGGACTCCTCGTCAGTGTTCGTCCTCGACAACACCGTCCCGCATCAGCTCGAAGGCGCTGCGGATGATGTCCTGACCGGCACGGCACACGACCGCGGTATCGAGGGTGGTGTGCGGATCGGAGACCATCAGGCTCGCAACCAACGTGCGGTCCTCATCGGTCCGGGCAAGGTAATGAAGTGTGACGACGCCCGGCTCGCTGCCGCCTTTGTACCAGACAGTTGGGTAGCGTGCGCTGTCGAGGTTGAGCCCTTCGTCTTTCAGTGAGAGGGCGTGGTCGATCTCGGGGCGGTCGAACCGGACGAGTCCCGCGTAGGCGCGGCAGATATCGAGGGGGGAGGAGAACCATTCGATCCGGTCGATGCCGCGTGGCTCCGGCCAAATCCCTGTCGCGACGGGCAATTCCGAGCGCTCCAGCTCCTCGACGAGTGCCAGACGGCGCGAATACGAGAGCTCCACATACTGATCTCGGCCGTCGGCATCCGGGGCATACTTGAAACCGAAGAACGCCTTGGTGCTCAGAAATGGACGATTCCGCTCCGGTACGCTATGCCCGAGTAACTTCAACTGCCGCTCCACCGCGTCACGCCCCAGCCGGTGCAGCAGATGATCGGTCGCGCTGTTGTCGCTCAACGAGATCATCAGGTCGGCGTACTCGGCCAGCGGAGCCATCGCACCGGCCGGACGGTCCTGCATGACCCCTGAGGGCAAGCTCTTCCACTCGTCCCGGATCGGCAATAGTTCGTTCCAGTGGGCATCGCCGTCGGCGACGGCCTGCGCCAGGGCGGCAAGGACATACAACTTGAACGCCGATCCGGTGGGCCGGACCATGCCGGGTTCCGCGCCGAGGACCAACCGGAACTCACCTGCCGCGTCGATCTCCCCCGCCGCGAACGACACCCGCGCACCCAGTTCGGGCAGTCGGTCCTCGATCTGCTCCCTGTTCAGCAGCGGCCCCGCTGGCTCGGTCAACGACACATCCTCGAGCAGGCCGTCATCATCGACCCGAACGCTCAATAGGTATGTGCGCCGCCCGCTGACCTCGGCCTGTAGCCGGTGGGAACTCACAACACGGATCTCCCCGAGTTCGAGCGGACCCAATGCGGCCAGCACCGCAGTGAATCCTTCTGGGCCGCCGCTGGTTTCGAGCATTCCCGCGCTCAATCCGGCGCGGATCTCCTCGTCCGGCACAGGCCGGGCGGACGTGGACGCGCCGATGATCCACCGCAGTCGAGCCTCCGCGAGATGAACGCCGACGACAGCGTTGTCATGTAGCGACCGCCGGGAGTTGGACATGGTCGAGTTCGGTCGAGCGCCGGCGACGACGGCGTGGGTGGTGTTCTCGGACATGAGGTGGCCTTCTCGTGTGTGCGATCAGCTATCAGCTAGCGGCGGTTCAGGAGTCGGGCGAGCGGACCGCGCTTGCTTTCCGGCGCAATCCATTCCGCGATGTCGGCGACGACTGCCGCGTCGACATGATTCGGCTGCTCGACGTCGGAGGGCACGGACCGTCCGGTGCCCGGGTAGAACATGTGGTCGTCGGCGTCGTGGATGCGGATGGTGACATCAGCGCGGCCCGCCAGCCCCTGCTGCCAGCCGGGCAGGTCATCGGCGACGGTCACCTGATAGTCGCGCCCACCCTGCAGAACCAGGATCGGCTTGTCCAGTGCCGCCGCCGTAGCGACCTGGTCGTATGCCCGCATGTCCAGCCAGTACGAGGCCGGCATCCCGAACAGCAACTCGGACGCCGGTGTCTCCGGCGACAGTGTGGGGCTCTCGGTCATCTCGACAGCTCGCGCCAACGCCGCCGCCTGATCGCGGACGTCCGCTCCCGTCTCCGAACCCGCGATGTAGTCGAAGACGCGAAGCGCGGCACGCGTCAGCGGCACGGTGTCGCCTGCCAGGATGACCACCCCCGCGACAGCCGGCTCGACCGCAGCGATCCGCGGCGCCGCCTTACCGCCGCCGCTGTGCCCGGCCACATACACCCGCCCCGGGTCGATTCCCGGCTCCTGCCGCAGCAGCCGCACCGCCGCCGTTGCCGAATGCACGTACTCTTCGACCATGGTGAACCCGCGTTGATGGTTCATCTCGGTGTGCACGAAATTGACCTTGTCGAACCGCAGTACCGCGATCCCGCGGCTCGCCAGCCCCCACGCGAGATCCTTGAACGGTTTGTTCGGCCCCGTCGTGACGTCCCGATCCATCGCACCGGAGGAAACCAGCACCACCGCAGGCTTCGCCCCGCGCCCTCTCGGCATGGTCAAGGTCCCCGGCACGGCATACGCCCCGGACTCCAAGCCCACCTCCCGCTCGCTGAACCGCCTCGGTACGGCGTAGCGCGGCGGTTCCCACGCCGAATCCTCCGGCGGCGCAAGCCGGAACCCCTGCAGCAGACCAGCCGAGTCGATCACCATCCGAACCACCAGCCCGCCGACGCCACCGGTCACGGGCACCTTCGCCCGCGTCGACCCGGTGTCCAGCGGCTCGAGAACGGCCGGGCCGACAGCATCCACCCCACCGATCTTGGCGGTCTCCGCGGCCCACGCCACCCGAATGGTGTCAGCCGACACCGCCACGGCCAACGCCGGCCCGAACAGCGTCGCGAGCTCGTCGAATCGTTCTCCCCGCAGCATTTCCAACACAGTCTCTGCGACCTCGGTCGGATCGGTCAGTGTCGCCATCACCTCCACCTTTCTCTATAAATGCAACTGTTCTCGAATATTGAGAACGTTAGCAGCCTGTGCGACGATTGGCCAGTGGAACCCCTCGAACTCCTTCTGGCCCACCCCGCCCGAATCCGGATCGTCCACGCGCTGCGCGGCGACCGCACGCTGACCACGACCGACCTGTGCGCCGTGTTGCCCGACCTGTCGAAAGCATCCGTATACCGCCACGTCGAGGTCTTGGTCAGCGCGGGAATCCTGGAGGTCGCCGAGGAGCGGCGCGTCCGCGGCGCGGTCGAGCGCCACTACCGTTTGCGCCCCGAACGCGCCGTCGTCGACGCCGACACTGCCGCCACCGCAACCATCGATGACCACCGCCGCATCTTCGCCACCGCCATGGCCGTCCTGATCGCCGAATTCAACGCATACCTGGCCCGCGACGACGCCGACCCGGGAAACGACCCCGTCGGCTACCGCCAACACGCCCTCTGGCTCGCCCCTGACGAACTCGAATCCCTCATCACCGACCTGCGCGAGGTCCTGATCCCGCGCATGGGCAACCAACCCACCCCCGAACGCGCCCGCTACCTGATCAGCCCCATCCTCTTTCCCTCGGCAGAAGGCCCGCCCGAACGCCTACCCTGACCCGCCCACGGTTACCGCAATCCTGAAACTGCCCGAATCCTCCGGCGACAGTGTCGGGGCCGGCGTACTCGGCCATCAGATCGAACCGGGTCGGTTCGTCTGCATCGCGGCAAAGTACGCCGACGCTTTTTTTCAGGAACGCGATGTCTTTGTCCTGCTCAGCGACCTGCCTTCGCAGTCGCGCCAGCTCGGCTCGCTCCGCGGTATCCAAGGGTTTTTCTCCGTGGATCTCGGCGACGGCGATCCTGCGCCGCTCGTCTTTGCCCCACGTCCCCAGCAGGCTCTCGTGAATGCCCAGTTCACGGGCAACTTCGGCGACCGTGCGAGCGGAATCGATCACACGATGCGCAGCCTCGACCTTGTACTCGGCCGTGAACGACCGACGCTTACGAGGAGGCATGCAGACATCCATTCAACTGAATCGGTGATCCTGTCAACTCGGTGTCCACCATTCGGGGTGAACCTCAGATCCCCTCGGCTTCCCGTGCCACGAGATCGTTGATCACCTGCTGGTAGGCGATGCGGGACTCGGTGCTGATAATGCCCTGGCACAGTTCGTCCAGATGACGCGGTGCACCAACCGACGACCGGCCTCATCGGGGATCAGAACCTCCAGTCCGTAACCGGCGAATCGGTCGCGGTGGAAGTCGCTACCATGGCACACCCGAATCCGCTGTGCTCGGCGGAGAGCGAGTGCACCAGGTCGCCGCCATACGCGATGATCCACGTCGGTGTCGGCCGCCTGTCCCGAAACAACGGAATCGAACTCATCCGGCGCAGTGTGCAATCCCTGGATGGCTGTCGACATAGTCCTCAGACGCTCACTCTCAGTAGCTTGTCACCCGTCAACTGCCCACGGTAGCAACGGCGCCCGCGCCCGGTGAGTGCTCAGAGCAGTCCGGCCGCGAGGGCGGTCGACCGAAAATACCGGCCGGGCATCGCCGAACTCGTGCGCGCGATCGCCGACACCGCAGTCCGACCGAGACGCCGCTACGAGAACCCTCCGCGAATAGAAGTTCAGCCAGATAGCGGATCTTTGGGAGCAAAGAATCGGGCTATCTTCAGATCCTGTCGGGCGCGAACACGCCAAAATGATCTGGGAGTTCAGGAAAATGAGAAAATCGAAATTCCTCGCCGTTTCTGTGGCGAGCAGTGCAGCATTGGCAGTTGGCGGGATTGCGTTCGGCACGGGGCCCGCCTCAGCCGCCACTTACAACGGTGCATGCGGCTCGGGCTACTCGGTGATCGACCACCACGACATCCAAGGCGGTACCATATTTCTCACCTATAACAACGGCTCGAATTGTGTTGTGACAGTACGCGACCAACCCGGCCAAAAATGGTGGATGTCCGCTAATGTCAGTATCACAGGCAGCTCGGATATTCATCAAGACCCAGGCTGGTTTACCACCTACGCCGGGCCAGTGTTCGTGAATGCGCCGGGCCAATGCATCAACTGGGGAGGTACAATCACAGTTCCTCCGGCCCAGGGCGGTGGTTCGTGGGAACAAATCGGGAGCCATTGCCGCTGACATTATTCGTTGCGGTACGCCGCACCCGCATTTAAACCGAATCCTCGACCAAACCTGAATCCGTGGATGGGCGGGGCTCGTGGACGGATTCAGGTTCGAGATGTTGAGCTAGGATCCGCGCCATACCCAGAACTGAAAAGGGCTGACACCCACCAATGATGGTCATCGGGATCGACGCGCACAAGCGCACCCACACCGCAGCCGCAGCCGACGAGCTCGCCCCGCCACAAGTCGACCAGAACAGTCGGCACCACCACCAGCAGCGACCACCTCGCACTGTTGAAATGGGCGCAGGCACAAGGTGATCCGGACCGGCTATGGGCCATCGAGGACTGCCGTCACATGGCCCGCCGCCTCGAACGAGATCTGATCGCCGCCGGTGAACGCGTGATCCGAGTGCCGCCGAAACTCATGGCTCACCCCCGCGACGCGGCCCGCACCTACGGCAAATCCGACCACCTGGTCGCCGAACGGACCCGCATCATCGCCCGGCTGCGCTGGCACCTGCACGAGCTCGACCCAGCATGGGCCCCGCCTGCGAAACTCGACCGGACCAGCGCATTCGACCGAGACGCAACATATCTGGCCCAGGCCACCGGGCTTCTCGCGCGGCTCGCGGCGACCCTGGTCGAGCATTGCCGTCGTCTGACCGTCGAGATCGATGACCTCGCCACGGAGATCGGCGCCCGCATTACCAAGCTCGCGCCGTCACTGCAGGCGATCGTCGGCTGCGCCGAGTTGACCGCGGCAAAGATCATCGGCGAAACCGCTGGGGTGGACCGGTTCCGATCCAGGGATGCCTACGCCCGGCACAACGGCACCGCACCGCTACCGGTCTGGTCGTCCAACCATGAACGCCACCGGCCGTCGCGGACCGGGAATCGGCAGCTCAACGCCGTGATCCATCGCATCGCGCTCACCCAGGCCCGCTGCCATCCCGGCGCCCGAGAACTACTCGCACGCCGCAAAGCCTCCGGCGACGGTGGTATGGAGGCGTTACGAGTCCTCAAACGCCGAATCTCCGACGCCGTCTTCCGCGCCATGGTCAACGACCATCTGACCAGGAAGGCTTGACAGAGGAGCAAGCGACACTCCCCTCTCACGATCATCGTCCGGCGCGTTTCAGAGGGACTGTCTGAGATCTGGCTCTGTCGCACCTTCGGCTCTGGCTCACTTTCGGTGGTGACGTCGCGGTATGGGCATCATGTTTCGGTGTGTGAAATGAATGTGCCTGCTGCCGTGGTGTTTTCGGGGTTGTTGCCGCTGGTGGTGGAGGATGTGGTCGATGAGGGTAGGCAGGTCGTGGTGTGGGCGCGGACGCCCGCTGATCCGGCCACGTGTCCGGGCTGCGGCGCCGAGTCCGCGCGGGTGCACAGCTATCACTGGCGCACGGTCGCCGACGTGCCACTCGACGAGCGTCCGGTGACGGTGAACGTGCTGGTCCGCCGACTGTTCTGTCCAACAACAGGCTGCCGCAGCACCTTCCGTGAACAGGTGGCCGGTGTCCTGGAGCGCTACCAGCGCCGCACGGCGCGTCTGACCGGCCAGGTACAATCGGTCGTGCGGGAACTGGCGGGACGGGCCGGTGCCCGGTTGCTGGAGCAGTTGTCGGTGCGATTGTCCCGGCATGCCGCGGTGCGGGTGCTGCTGGGAATCCCCTTGCCGCAGCGGACGATTCCCGAGGTGGTCAGCGTGGACGAGTTCGGGCTGTTGCGCCGGCACCGGTACGCCACGGTCGTGATCGACCCGGTCTCTCACGACCGCATCGATGTCCTGCCCGATCGCAAATCCGACACCTTGACCGCCTGGCTGGCCCAGCATCCGCCGGTGAGCACGGTCGGGCGGGACGGTTCCACCACCTATGCCGAG
>CBJNFW010000365.1:0-7397 GCA_966435935.1 uncultured Nocardia sp. | reverse complement strand
CCGCCCGGCGGCGTGCAGTTCGAAGACGTCCGCCAGGTCCTTGCGGGTGCCGACGATGGAGCCCTTGACGGTGATGCCGCGCAGCACGATGTCGAAGATCGGCAGCGTGAGGCGGCCGTCGGCGGGCAGACCGACGCAGATCAGCCGACCGCCCGAGGCGTCCAGCCGTTGCAGCCATTCCAGGCACAGGAACCGGCCCAGATAGCCGTTCGCGCCGGTCAGCAGCACCGTCGTGGGTGTCTGCGCGGCGCGCGGCAGGCCGGCGGCGGCGTCCAGGGTCGCGCGGTCGAGGAACTTGTCCAGGGTGAGATCGGCCGCGCGGACGCGTGTTCCGGTGCCGTGCACCGTGGCGAGGGTGGGACGTTTTCCGCCGCAATCGCGTTCGGCCTCGATGTACCGGGCCAGCGCGGTCAGATCGGTGGCCGGGCCGACGATCACGCCGACCGGCACCTCGACCCCGAAGATCTCCTGCAACAGGGTGGAATACGTCAGCGCCGAGAGGGAATCACCGCCCAGATCGGTGAAGTGCACGTCCGGGCGCAGGTCCGCGGTGGCGCAGCCCAACAGCGCACGCGCGGCCCGCCCGACCGTCTCGAGCACCGGCAGGCCGGCGGCCTCGCGGCGCAGGGCGGCCAGTTCGTCGTCCTGTTCGCGGGCCAGATCGGCGTAGAGCTGTTCCAGACGCTGCCCGTAACGTGCTTTGAGCTTGGGCCGCAACAGTTTCGCGATCCCGGACAGCAGTCCGTTGTCGAGCGTGAACGGCTCGGTCTCGACCAGGACCGCGCGCGGGATCTCGTAGGAGTTCAACTCGGCCGCACGCGCGACCCGCTGCAGCGATTCGGTGATCGCCGCGCCGAGTTCGTCCGGATCGGGGTGTGCGGCAAGGGATTCCGGTGTCGGCACGACCACCGCGAGCAGATAGGAGCGCTCACTGCTGCCGTACACGTAGATCTGGCGCACCAGCGGGCTGGCCGCGTAGATGGCCTCGAGCTTGGCGACGGTGACGAATTCGCCCTGCGAAAGTTTCAGCACGTTGTTGCGCCGATCGACGTACACCAGCCGATCGGGGCCGTGTTCGGCCATGATGTCGCCGGTGCGGTAGAAGCCGTCGGCGTCGAATATCTCCGCGTTCAGCTCCGGGCGTTTGAAGTAGCCGGGGATGAGGTTCTCGGATTTGATCAGCAATTCCCCGCGCGGATAAGGCTTGTCGGTGCTGAAGTAGCCCAGCTCCGGCACGTCGAGGAGCTTGTAGTCGATGACCGGCGGCCGGACCACGACGTTGTCGACGATGATGCCGCCCGCGGATTCGGTCGACCCGTACCCGTCGATCATGCCGAATCCCAGTACCGAGGCCATGAACTCGTGCAGCTGCGCCGACAGCGGCGCGCTGCCGCTGATGGCCATGAGGAAACGCCCGCCCAGAACCTCTTCCCGCAGTTCGGTTTTCACTTCGCGTTCGACCGCGTCGGGTTGACCACCGGCGGCCACCCGGCGATCGACCTCGCCACGGAAGCGCTGGAACAGCATGTCGCAGATGCGCGGTACGAAGAACAACATGGTGGGGCGGGCCAGTGCGAGATCCTCGAACAGCGTGGACATATCGCTGCTCGCCGCGAAGTACACGGTGCCGCCGCGGCCCAGACAGGACAGCAGCGAGCCGCGCCCGGCGACGTGACTCATCGGCATGAAGCTGAACCCGATGCTCGGGAACGGCATCTCCGCCCCGGTGCGCCAGAGCCGTGCGACCAGTCGCTCGGGATACATTGCGCCCTTGGGGGTTCCGGTACTGCCCGAGGTGTAGACGAGCAGCGCCAGCGCGTCCTCGCCCGCGCCGGTGTGCAGCGGGGCTTCGGGGAGGACGCCGCCCCGCGCGATCACTTCCGCGAGGGTCCGCACGCGGACCGGACGATCGGCCAGGCGAGCGCGGGCGGATTCCACCGCGGCGCGATGGTCGTCGTCCTGCGGGTGATGGTCGAAGACGATGAGGGTGCTCACCGATTCGCCGGCCGACACCAGCTCCACCGCGGCGGCGAGCTGTTCGACGCTCGCGGCCAGCACGCGCGGCCCGGTCTCGGCCACGATCGGAGTCAACTGCCCGACCGGCGCGCCGGCCTGCAACGGCACCGCCACCGCGCCCAGTGCGGTGCAGGCCAGATCCACCACCGTGTAGTCGGTACTGGTGAACCCGAGCGTTGCGACGAAATCGCCTGCGCGAACCGGTGATTCGGAGTCGTGATACCAGGCCGCGGCGACCGCGGTCACGCGCCGCCACATCTCCCCGTAGGTGATGGTGTCGTACCGCGGCAGCAGTCGCCCGCGGGTGCGACCGGTCTCGTCGGTGACGAACTCCCTCGCCCGCACGGCCAGCGCCGGGCGGTCGGCGTACCCCTGCGCCAGCGCCGCGATCGATTGCGCCAGCGGCACATCCGCGCGGGCCAATGCGGCGCTCACCTCGGCATCCGGAAGCGCCGCGCGCACCTGCGGATCGCGGGCGACCAACTCCATCATGCGCCGCCCCAGTTCCTGCCGCACCGCCTCGTCCATACCCCGACCTCCCTCGGATTCGTCCGGCGCTTCGATGCCGACTTCCCGTCGGACATCCTAGCGATACATGTATTCCGCAATTAGTTTCTTATGCTAAACATCCCAGTCTCGTCGCCGGGCAAAGTCAAGGCCGGGACCGGCCATCTCGCCATTCACCGAGGTCACAGGGCCTGTCCGATATCTCACTCACCCCAGCGCCGCAGTGTGTGCTACCCCGCGCTGGGGACAGTCGGCATCGTGACGTCATCGGCCGGCACCGAAAAATTCAGCACCGGCGGCCCAATGGTCATGTGCGGGCTCCGGCCCGTTCAATCGGCGGTCCTACGGTCGGATCATCGGGCCGTACCCGGGCGGAGGTTTCCATGCTGAACGCACGTCTGCGAGCGACCTGGGTCGCCAATGCCGCCTCGGGGGCGGCCGCCGTCACGGTGGGGACCCCGTTCCGCACCAGATCGGCATTCACCGTCCACCGAGCCGAAGGCGTTCGGGTACAGCAGGATTCGCTGCGGGCCTCGGATCTCGAGGTGGTCACGGTCACCGACCGGTCGGCGATCCTGACCTGGACGACCCGGGCCCGCGATCACGCCGGACGACTGGTTCCGGCGCCGGCGGACACCGAGATCCGCATCGCGCCCGCGGACGCGCCGCATCCGCCCCGGCGGTACAGCCTCGACTCCCGGCCGACCGCGTACCACTACGCGCAGATCGACGGGCTCGAACCGGGCCGCAGCTACCGATTCGAGGCCTATTCCGGTGGTTGCCGCGCCGTCTCGGCCCGGACGCTGGTGACGCGCCGCGCCGGAACACCGGAAACCACAGGTGTTTTCACCACTCTCACTCCGCCGCCGGGCCCGCTGCTGCGCACGATCGCGCTCGCCAACGACGTGCACTACGGCGAGAGCACCAGCGGACTGATCGTGGCCGGATTCCCGAACGGGCTGCGGCACGACACCGACAGTCATCCCGAGATCATGCTCGACGCGCTGCTGACCGACCTGCGGGCACCCGATCGCGGCGCCGATCACCTCATCGTGGCGGGCGATATGACCGATTCGGGCACGCTCGAACAGTCGGCCGCGGTGCGTGCGCGACTGGATGCCTGGGGTGCGGCCGGCCGGGACTACTTCGTCTGCCGCGGCAACCACGACGTGTCCCGCGACGGCGATCCGTGGGGCGCGGTATTCCGGCCCGACGGGCGGGTGGCCGCCTCGGATGTCGACGGGCTGCGCATCATCGCCCTGGACACCACCCGTCCGCGCGGCTCCGGCGGCACGCTCACCGCACCGCAACTGAGCCGGCTGCGCGAGGTGCTGGCCGCCGATCCGGACCGGCCGACTCTGATGTTCGGGCATCACCCGGTGACTTCCTCTGCGGCGGTGAGCAATCCGGCCGGACCCGGTTTCGTGCTGGACCGCGCCTCGGCCGCCGCACTGCACGCGCTGTATCGCGGCGCGCCGGGCGTCTTCCTGCATCACACCGGCCACACGCACCGCAATCGCGTGGGCCGCCCGGACACCCCGGTGAACGTGGAGTTCCTGGAAGGCGCGGCGGTCAAGGAATATCCGGGCGGGTACCTGCTGCTGCGCATCCACTCCGGCGGCTACATGGTGAACTTCTACAAGACCCGCGCCGAATCCGCGCTGTGCTGGAGCACCCGGACCCGCAGGCAGTACTTCGGACTGCACCCCGATCACGCTCTGGGCAGCTGCGCCGACCGCAATCACGTTGTGCTGCGGGACTTCTCGGGGCTGCGCTAGGCCGAGCGCCGGTGGCCGAGGCTGCTGGGCGGGCAACGCTTCGCGGCGCTGCCGATTCGCATCGGCGATGCGATGTTCGGCGGTACCGAACCGCCGCTGGACGCGATCACGTCCACAGCGATCCGGGCCCAGCGCCCGCGCACACTCCCGGGCGGCGATTGCGCGCATCGCACCGGGGCAGCTGCCCGACGAGATCCCTTTCTCCGGCGTGGGCGGCCGGCCTCGGCGGCCACGCTGCGACCCGACCGCGGTTCCGGACGGTCCGAACGGTGCTACTGGCGACCGCGGTCGACCGACCTGAGTCCGCGCGCACGATGGTCAGGTCCGCGATGTTTCGGTCCGGATCGCCGGGCGTGTCCCGACCCGAGATCATCTTTGCGCCTACGCTGGCTCGCGGAGCAAGTACCGACCGGTTGTCGCACGCGGTGAGTATTTCACTGCGCCAGTGAGATTGAGGAGAGTAGTAGTGCGAACCGATGGAGATACCTGGGACATCGTCAGCAGTGTCGGCATCACCGCCCTGGGAGTCGCGACGTTCCGGGCGACGGAGACCGCCCAGCCCGACGCTCTGATCCGCGACGACTGCGCGCGCCTGTTCGTCGAGGCGGCGGGCGAGCCGCGCTCGCTGCGCGCCCTCGACTCGCCCGATGCGGAATTCCTGCCCGTCGCGCGAATAATGGGGCTGCGCACGAAATTCTTCGACGAATTCTTCCTATCCGCCGCCGCATCGGGTGTGCGACAGGCGGTGATCCTCGCGGCCGGGCTGGACGCGCGCGGCTACCGGCTCGACTGGCCGGTGGGCGCGAGCGTCTTCGAAATCGATCAGCCCAAGGTACTGGACTTCAAACTCCGGGTGCTGGCGGACAACGAGGTGGTGCCGCGCGCGGTCCTGCGCACCGTCCCGGTCGATCTGCGCGACGACTGGCCCGCGGCCCTGTGCGAGGCCGGTTTCGACGCCGACCGCCCGACTGCCTGGTCCGCCGAGGGCCTGCTGCCCTACCTGCCGGGCGCGGCCCAGGACGCCATGTTCGAGCGGATCGATACGCTGTCGGCTCCCGGCAGCCGGCTGGCCGTGGAGGGTTTCTCCGGCGGCCGCCCCGATATCGCCCGCATCTCCAAGGCCGCCACGCGGGAGATGGCCACCAGCCCGTTCGGCGACATCGACGTCACCGAACTGTTCTACGACGACAAGCGGACCGATCCGATCCAATGGCTGACCGACCGCGGCTGGCAGGTCGATTCGGCCGACGTCACCGCGCTCTCGGCCCGCTACGGTCGCCCGGTGCCCGAACTGCCCGCGGAGATGGCCGATATGCACGACGTCGCCGCCTATCTGACCGCGATCAAGTAGTCCGCGGGCGTCTCGCTGCTGTTCATGCGCCGACCGCGAGACGCCGCAGTAGCCAATCCCGCAGGGACGCCGCGTATTCCTCACGTTCGAGCGCGAAATCCACTGCGGCGCGCAGATATCCGCCCGGATCGCCGATGTCGTGCCGGATGCCGCGATGCACCACGACGTGCACCGGATGTCCCTCGGCGATCAGCAGGGCGATGGCGTCGGTGAGCTGGTACTCCCCGCCCGCACCCGGTTCGATGCGCCGCAGCGCGTCGAACACCGCCCGATCCAGCAGGTAGCGTCCGGCGGCGGCGAGCGTGGAGGGAGCGTCGCCGACGGCGGGTTTCTCCACCATCGCGTTGACCCGCAACACATTCGCATCCTGCGCGTCGGGGGCGGCGGCGACGTCGAAGACGCCGTACGCGCCGACCTCTGCGCGGGGAACCTCGAACGCGCACAGCACGCTGCCACCCCAGCGGCGGCGCACCGCGGCCATCGCCGCGAGCACCCCGTCCGGTTCGGACCCGGCGGCTCCGGCGGGCGGTCGCACCAGATCGTCGGGCAACAGCACCGCGACGGCGTTCTCGTCGGGAGCCAGGACCGATTCGGCCTGCAGCACAGCATGTCCCAGTCCCAGCGGACGATGCTGCAGGACGGTGTCCACCTCGAGCAGTTTGGGCGCGCGGCGCACCCGCTCGAGCAGACCGAATTTGCCGCGCCGGGCGAGGGTGCCCTCCAATTCCGGATCCTCGATGAAATGCTGTGCCACCGAACTCTTTCCGGGTGAGGTGACGATCACCATCCGATCGGCGCCGGCCTGTGCGGCCTCCTCGGCAACCAGCTCGATTCCGGATATGTCCACCACCGGAAGCAGTTCCTTGGGCACGGATTTGGTGGCGGGCAGGAATCGAGTGCCCAGCCCGGCCGCGGGTACGACGGCCGTGCGGAACTGGCGGGGTGCGGCCGGGGCGGCGCGGTCCATATGGTTCTCCTTCGAGTGCCGGATGCCGTTCGCGATCTGCGACATCGACGCTATGGACCGAAGCTGTGCATCAGATAGGAGCGCGCTCCCGTTACTTGGAGAACCCCCTTGACCTGCGTGATCTCACTCACATGCCGCCATTGGCCGGCGGCGCGTCCGCGCTGCGCCGCCGCCCTGGGCATCATCCGGCGGCCGGCACCGCCGCTGCGCTGCCGGCCGCATCGTGCACCGGCCGGGCCCGCACCAGAGCCACCATCACCGCCGAAATCAGCGCCGCCGCGGCGAACACCGTGAAGCCCCAGTTCGACAGCTCGTGCGCGACCAGGACGCCACCCAGCCAAGGCCCGAACACCGCACCGAATCGGCCGATCCCCGACACCCAGCCCAGCGAGGTCGCCCGGATGCTCGGCAGGTAGTAGGTGCCGACCGCGGCGTAGATCAGCGTCTGCGCACTGAACAGGAAACCGCCGGTGAGGAATACGTCCACGTAGGTCAGCCACAGCGGCATGTGCACCGCGAGCAACCCGATCCCGATCATGGTGGCCGCGAACCAGATCACCGTCACCCGCCGCGGGCCGAACCGATCGGCGAGCCGCCCGGCGACCAGCATTCCGACGATTCCGCCGAGGTTGATCACGAGCAGGAAACTGATCGCCGACCCGAGGTTGTAGCCGTGGGCGCGCATCATCGTGGGCAGCCAGGTGTTCACGCCGTAGACCAGCAGCAGTCCGCCGAACGAGGCGACCCAGAACAGTAATGTCACCGAACGCAGTGCGGG
>CBJNFW010000364.1:0-7664 GCA_966435935.1 uncultured Nocardia sp. | reverse complement strand
CTCGAGTTCACCCGGGTTCGCGGCGATCCGGGCGGTGTAGTCGACGCCCTTCCACTGCGAATAGCGGTAGATGATCGGGAAGTCCGGGCCCACGGCCTCGCGCACGGCCGCGACCACGCGAGCCGGGAACGCCGCGCGGCGCCGCGGCGTCGCACCGTAGTCGTCGGTGCGGCGATTGGTTGCGGCCCAGAAGAATTGGTCGAGCAGATAGCCGTGCGCGCCATGGATTTCGATACCGTCGAAGTCGAGTTGCCGAGCCAGCATCGCGGACTCCACGTAGGAGGCGACGAGAGTATCCAGGTCGTCGGCGGTCAGCGCGCGCCCGACCGGAGCCCCGGTGTGATCGATCCCCGACGGGCTCACCGACCGGGTCTCCGGCTCGAACTCGGGTTCGTTACCCCGCTCGACGCCGGTATGCCACAACTGCGGCACGATGGCAGCGCCCTCGGCATGCACGGCGTCGGCCACCGCTCGCCAGCCCGCCGCGCTGTCCTCGCCGTAGAACCTCGGTACCCCCGAGAGCGGTCCGGCCGCCGGACCGCGGACGTAGGTCCCCTCGGTGATGATCAGCCCCACACCACCGGCCGCATGTTGCCGGTAGTACTCGATGTTCTCCGAATTGGGCACGCCGCCAGGCGATTTCACCCGCGTCATCGGGGCCATCGCGAACCGGTTCCGCAGCCGCAGCGATCCCGTGTCGAACTCGGTGAACAATCCGTCGAGGTGGATCGAGGGATCACCGACCGATTCTTGTGACATGGAGCATATTTCCTTCCGATTCGGCGATTCGATTGTCGAAATCCGGTCGCCGGAACAACACCGGGAAGGGGGCGGCCATTCCGGCACAGGTGTGATGGGGGTAACGAACGCGGTCGCGCACGCGTCCGGTCGGCGGCTTCCCCGCTCGGGAGCCGCGAGAGCACGACCCCCTCCCGGCATCGCCGCCCGTTCCCCGGGCACGGGGTCACGAAGTGATTCGAGCGGCACTCAGTCGACCAGCAGCACCAGTTTCCCGCGCACGGCGCCTTGTTCACCCAGCCGGTGCGCCTCGGCGACCTCGGTGAGCGGGAAGGCGCGGGCGAGCGGGAGTGCGAAGCGGCCGGAGTCGATCAGTTCGCCGATCTCGTCGATGGCGTGCAGTGCGCGTCCGGAATCACCGCGGCTGAACCGCACGCCGTGCTCCTGCGCTCCGGCGAAATCGGCAACGGTGATGACATGTGTTGCGCCACCGGCGATTTCGATGAGATCGGGCAGGATTCCGCTGCCCGCGACGTCGAGGGCGAGGTCGACGCCGCCGGGAGTGAGTGCGCGCACCCGGGCCAGCAGGCCCGCACCGTAGGTGACCGGTTCGGCGCCGAGCGAGCGGACATACTCCTGATTGGCCGGTCCGGCGGTGCCGATCACCCGCGCGCCCCGCGCGACCGCCAGCTGGACCGCGGCGCTGCCGACGCTGCCGGACGCGCCGTTGATCAGCAGCGCCACCCCGTCCGTGACGCCGAGCTGGTCGAGTGCGCGAGTGGCCGTCTCGATCGCGGCCGGAAGCGCGGCGGCGTCGGTGAAGTCCAGTGCCGCCGGGATCGGCGCGTAGTGGGACAGCACCGCCAGTTCGGCCTGGGTACCCTCCCGGGCGGCGAAGCCGAAAACACGATCGCCGACCGACACGTCCGCGACGCCCTCGCCGAGTTCGTCGACCACGCCCGCCGCCTCGTAGCCCATGGTCTGCGGGAGCTGCCGATCCATCAGGCCCGCCCGCTTCTTCCAGTCGCTCGGGTTGATCCCGGCCGCGCGCACCGCGATCCGCACCTGGCCTGGCCCCGGATGCGGATCCGGCAGCTCGACGACCTCGAGCACCTCCGGGCCGCCGAACCGGCTGAAACGAATCGCCTGCATCGTTCGCTCCGATCTCGACTCGGGACGCGCGTTCGCCGCGCGTGGAACAGTCTGCCAGCCGAGGTCGTCGCGACGCACGGACACAGATGCCCGGTCCGGGGAAGTTCGCTCGCGGATCGCTGAGGATCACCTAGCCTGGAAAGGCTGATCCCGGCCGGACAGTATTCGCCGAGGGTGTGGATGTGCTCGGCGGGCGCCGCGCGGTCGCGGATCGGGAGTGTTGCTCGTGAGTCCCGAGGAGGTCGTGTCCGGTGCATGTGCTGACCCCGCGCGAACGTCCGAGACGGTGGTCGCTCGACGACATCGTCGTCACGGACCCGCCGATCATCCGCCGGGCCATCGGCGCGGCGAGTATCGGCAACATCACCGAGTGGTACGACTTCGGCGTCTACGCCTATTTCGAGCCGACCATCAAAGAGGTGTTCTTCTCCCATCTGGGCAATACCGCGGGCACGATCGCGACCTTCGGACTGTTCGCGGTGGCGTTCCTGGTCCGTCCGTTCGGCGGCATGTTCTTCGGACCGCTCGCGGATCGGGTGGGCCGCAACAAGGTTCTCGCCACGACCATGATCCTGATGGCGGCCGGCACCTTCGCGATCGGCTGTATCCCGGACCAGAACTCGATCGGCCTGTGGGCCCCGATGTTGCTGCTGTGCGCCCGGTTGCTGCAAGGTTTCTCCACCGGCGGGGAGTACGGCAACGCGATGACCTTCATCGCCGAGTACGCGCCGGATCGCCGCCGCGGCTTCCTCGGCAGCTGGCTGGAATTCGGGACGTTCACCGGATATCTGCTCGGCGCTCTGATCGTCACGCTCGCCGATGCGACGATGTCGCACGACCAGCTGCTGGCCTGGGGCTGGCGGCTGCCGTTCTTCGTGGCGCTGCCGCTCGGCGTCGTCGGGGTCTATCTGCGGATGCGGCTGGCCGACACTCCGGCCTTCGCCGCGCTGGAGAAGGAATCCGAGGATCGGGAGAAGTCCAGCAAGACCGGTGACGAGGCCAAGATCCTCGCCAAGCTGTGGCCGTACGTGCTGGTCTGCATGGGACTGGTCATCGTCTGGAACGTCACCAACTACATGCTCACCTCGTACATGCCGACCTATGTCACCGCGACCGTGCCCGATGCGGACGGCGGCGGCGTGTCCTCGACGGTGTCGCAATGGTTGCAGATCGCGGTGATGGCCATTGCGCTGCTGACCATTCCGCTACTGGGCCTGCTGTCCGATCGCGTCGGCCGCAAACCGATCATCTGGGGCGGCATCGTCGCGCTGATCGTGCTGGCTTTTCCGATGGTGCTGCTGGTCCGCATGCACAACGCGTTCGCCGTTTTCCTCGGCCTGCTGATCATGGGGCTGACGCTGATCTGCTTCAGCGCGACGATGCCGTCCACGCTGCCCTCGCTGTTCCCGACGAAGGTGCGCGCCGCGGGCCTGTCGGTGTCGTTCAACGTCGCGGTCTCGTTGTTCGCGGGCACCACCTCGGTGGTGGTCGGCGCACTCGTGGGAGCCACCGGCGATCTGAACTGGCCCGCATACTACCTGATCATCGCCGGGGTGATCGGCGCGGTGTCGGTCTACTTCCTGCAGGAGCCCAACGGCCGGCGGATGTGGGGTTCGGCGCCGTCCGCTCAGTCCGAGGAGGAGGCCGAGCGACTCGTCGGATCCCAAGGCGCCACTCCCTGATTCCCGGCTCTCTGATTCACGACGAGCGACCCCCGCGGCCGATCGACTCGGCAGCGGGTCCGCTCACGCCGGGCCGGCGTGCAGTGCAGCGACGAGATCGGCGACGTCGGCCGGCGCTTCGCGGTAACCCGGGAAATAGCAGCACACCTCGCTCGCATGTCCGGCGAACCGGTCGCGAATCTGCTCGGCGCATTCCTCGGGGCTGCCGACCACGGCCAGCGTGGCCACGATCTCCGGGGTGATCAACTCGCGCATTCGCGGGAATCGTCCGGCCTTGGACAGTGCGTTCAACTCGGGCTGCAGATCGGCCCACCCCTCGACCTCGAGCACCGGCAGATAAGCCGGGGTCGACCCGTAGAAGGCGGTCAGCCCGGACACGCCCTCGACGGCCGCGGCCAACTGTTGTTCGGTGCGGCCCACCGCGACCATCACCTGCGCGATGATCCGGAACTCGTCCGCGTCCCGCTCGGCTCGCCGAAGTCCGCTCCGCACAGCCGGAATCGTGCGCTCGGCGAAGTGGCGGGCGGAGTTGAACGGCATCACCAGCAGTCCGTCGGCCGTCTCGGCCGCCATGGCCGTCATCCGCGGGCCGAGCGCGCCGACCAGAACGGGCGGCGGCCCGTACGGGTTCGGGCCGGGGTCGAAGTTCGGCGGCATCAGCGTGTGCGTGAAGAACTCCCCGCGGAAATCGAGCCGTTCCGCGCCCTCCCAGGCCGCGAAGATCGCCTTGACCGCCCGCACCGTCTCCGCCATCCGAGCGACCGGCCTGTCCCAGGTAGCGCCGTACCGTTTCTCGATGTGCGGCTTGATCTGTGAGCCCAGCCCCAGCCGGAACCGGCCGCGGCTGTAGCACTGCAGATCGTATGCCGCGTGCGCCAGATGCATCGGGCTGCGGGGCCCGGCGATGGCGACATTGGTCATCAGCTCGACATCCGTGCTTCCCGACGCGACCACCAGCGGAAAGAACGCGTCGTGCGGCCCTTCGAAGGTGAACAGCCCGTCCGCGCCGAGATCTGCGATCTCCCGTGCGTGCCGCGATACCTCCTGCGGCGAACCATCCACCTGCAGATGCACTTTCACGACAACACTCCCTCGCCGGCATCGGAGCAACACGGCGTATGCGCACCGGACGAATCGACCCTATCGGCTGTGCTCGCCGCGTTCGGCGGTTCGGCGGCGGTGATCCGGCCGAAACCATCGTCGCCCCTGTCGACCAGCCGTTTCGAATACGACCCGACACCGGCTCCGGCCTTGTCCGCACTGGTGTGGACGGCTTCGGCAATTACACTGTGCCTGACTTGTTTCCGTGGTCGGATGAAAGGTGTCACGTGAAGAGGTTCACTGTTCGGATCGGATTGGCCGGAGGTCTCGCGGCCGCACTGGCTTTCGCGTCGATGATGTACTCGACGCCCGGTGCGTTGCCCCAGGCCGACGCCGCTCCCGCCGCACCGGTGGCGGACGGTCTGGTCACCCTGCAGGAGTTCGCGACCTTCAACGACGGATCGCGCGATCCGCGGCACACCGGGTTCTTCTTCACCACCAACCCGGCCGAGGCGTCGGCCGCGGTGAGCAAGTATCACTTCACCAAGGTCGAGGATCTCGGCCACCTGCACACCGCTGCGGGACCCAACCGGGTCGCGGTGCATCGCCTGCGGCTCAAGTCCAGCGAGCACCCGTCGTACCTGCTGGCGATCGCGGACCGCGACATCAAGAACCCCGGGGTCGCCGACGAGGGCGTGATCGGCTGGATCGACAACGCCCCGGACCTCGGTGACCAGCCGTTGCTGCGCTACAGCTACAACAACCGCTGGGCCGCGGCCATCGACACCTCGCCCGGTCAGGTCGGGCTCGTCGCGCACGGCTTCCACTCGGACGGTCCGGTCGGCTGGGTAGTGCCCTGACCGCTCCGGCCGGCTGATCGCCGCACCCGCGCTCGGACGAGGTCGACGCCGCTGATCCGCGGGCCGGGCCGTCGCGCTGTGCACGTCGGGTGCGGCGAGTGTGCGAGGTGCCGCTCACCCGCGTCTTGCGCTGTGGCCGAGGCGGTTTCGCCGTTCGGTCGGCGCGCTACGGCGTCACGATGGCGAAGTCGGGGTCGGGCGAGTCCAAGTAGCCGACCAGTTCGGTCAGTGCGCCCGGATCGCCCTCGACGGTGATGGTTCCGTCGGAGATCATCTCGCCGAGGTCCCGGCTGCCGAGCAGGGCGGCGTGCAGGTCCGCGCCGCTGAGGGTGAATGTGGTTGCGGCCGCGGGGAACTGGTCGTCGACGTCGAAGTGCACCAGTACGCCGTTGCGGAGTTGAGTGCGGTGCACGAGATTCTGGTCGGAGATGCGCCAGTCGATGGTGATGTTCGCGGACCACGCCCTGGGGCCATCGATGCGCAGGGCGGCGGCGTCGAAGAGCTGCTCGACGGTGAGTGCCGCGGCGATATCCGGTGCGGCGGTGGCGGTCGGCGTCCCGACCGAGCCGTTGCGCAGTTCGTAGGCGCCCATCAGGAAGAAATTGCGCCAGGTGCCGTTCTCCGCGCCGAAGCCGAGCTGTTCGAGGGTGTCGGCCTGCAGTGATCTCGCCTCGGCGTTGCCGGGCTCGGCGAAGATCACGTAGTTCAGAACCTGTGCGGCCCAGCGGAAGTCGCCGGCCTCGTACGATTCGCGTGCCTTGCGCACGACGTTCTGTGCTCCGCCCATGAATTCGACGTGCCGTTCGGCCGATTCGATCGGCGGATGCTGCCACAGCGTGGCCGGGTTTCCGTCGAACCAGCCCATGTACCGCTGGTAGACGGCTTTGACGTTGTGACTGACCGATCCGTAGTAGCCGTGGGTGTGCCAGGCCCCGACGATGGCCGGCGGGAGTTCGATGCTCTCGGCGATCTCGATTCCGGTGGCGCCCTTGTTCAGTGCGCGCAGCGTCTGGTCGTGCAGGTATCCGTAGAGGTCCCGCTGCACCGCGAGGAATTCGGTCAGGCGCTCGGTACCCCAGGTCGGCCAGTGGTGTGAGGCGAACAGGACATCTGACCGGGCGGCGTATCGGTTGATGGATTCGGTCAGATATCTGGACCACACGTGCGGGTCGCGGACCAGCGCGCCGCGCAAGGTCAGCAGGTTGTGCAGGGTGTGGGTCGCGTTCTCGGCCATGCACAGGGCGCGGTGATCGGGGAAGTGGAAGTTCATCTCCGCGGGCGCCTCGGTGCCGGGCGTGAGCTGGAATTCGACGCGGACGCCGTCGACGACTTCGGTCTGGCCGGTGTGGGTGACGTCGATGGTCGGGGTGATGAGCGTCGGGGTGCCGGTCGAGGTCGTCGGGCCGAGCCCGGCCCCCACCGCGCCGAGCGGTCCGCGGGGCAGGGCCGCGCCGTACATGTAGGCGGCCCGTCTCGCCATGGCGGTGCCCGCGTAGACGTTCTCCTCGACCGCGTGTTCCACGAAGCCGGCGGGCGCCAGGATCGGACAGCGACCCGCCGCCACCTCCTGCGGTGTGGTGACGCCCTTGACGCCGCCGAAGTGATCGATGTGCGAATGCGAGAAGATCACGCCGGTCACCGGCCGGTTTCCGCGATGCTCACGGTAGAGCCCGAGCCCGGCGGCCGCGGTCTCCGCGGAGATCAGCGGATCGATCACGACGACTCCGGTATCGCCCTCGACCAGCGTCATATTCGACAGATCGAGCCCACGGATCTGATAGATGCCCCGGGTCACCTCGAACAATCCCTGCATCGCGCACAGCTTCGACTGCCGCCACAGACTCGGATTCACCGTCGCGGGGCAGTCCTGGTCGAGGAACGCGTAGGCGTCGCTGTCCCATACGGTGTTCCCGGCCGCGTCGGTGATCACGCCGGGTTCGAGCGCCGCGACGAAGCCGCGTCGGGCGTCGGCGAAATCCTGGTCGTCATCGAAGGAACCGGCCCGAGCGGACTCCTCGTTCAGCATCTGCACGGTGGCCGAGACCTCGGTGTGAGCGGTCATTGCACAACCCCTATCGGCTTCGCGGACCAGGATTCACGGATTGTCAGCGAGGATCGCAGCCGCGTGCTGCCCGATCCTCACCCTGCCCGGGTGAGATGCGTCGCGGCTCGCGGGCGGTCCCGCGAAGGC